>JACZKW010000066.1:0-2237 GCA_014859835.1 Thermoplasmata archaeon
GAGCTGGACCGTGAGGTCCACGAGATGATTGAGCGCGCCGTGAGAAGGGCCAAGAAGAACGGGCGCAAGACCCTGAAGCCATACGATCTCTGAGCATATTCTCGAAATCATACCACGGCGCGATCGAATGACTGGATTTGAGAGTGACAGTTACCGGCGTCCTCGAAGGAAGGACGAGGGAAGCGCCGTAGCCGTCTGGAAGGAGAAGGAGTTCCTGAAGGGCAAGCTGCTCGATGCAGGCGTCATAATCCTCCGGACGGGCGGTTGCAGCCATTTCCACAACGGCGGCTGCTCCATGTGCGGGTACAACACCGAGTCGAAGAAGGGCATCTCCGCGGAGCAGATCGTCAAGCAGTTCGAACGCGCCCTCCCAGGCATGGGAGATGTGCAAGTCCTCAAGGTCTATACCTCAGGGTCGTTCCTCGACAAGACAGAAGTACCAGAGGAGGCTGCGAGGAGGGTACTGGAAGAATGCTCGTCCAGAGGGATGAGGCTCCTCGTTGAGTCCAGACCTGAATATGTCACTGGAGAGCGCGTCGATGAGATACTGTCCATGCATGGTAACCTGGAGATCGCGATAGGCTTCGAGAGTGCGAATGACAAGGTTCTGAAATACTCGATAAACAAAGGGTTCACTGTCGCGGACTATGACAAGGCTGCGGATATTCTTAAGGAACGAAATGTGGACCTGCGATCGTATGTGCTGATAAAGCCTCCGTTCCTCACAGAGGCGGAGGCGATTGCTGATGCAGTTGCGACCGTCAGGCATGCTGCAAAGACCAGCACCACGATATCGATAAATGCGGTGAACGTCCAGAAGGGTACGGTCGTCGATAAGCTATGGAGGAACTGGGCGTACAGACCGCCATGGTTATGGAGCGTCCTTCAAGTCGTGAGGGAGAGCGAGGGTCTCGGAGCAAAGGTCGTGTGCGACCCAGTCGGCGGAGGGAGCATAAGGGGGGCGCACAACTGTGGTGAGTGTGACCAAATAATCATCGATGGTCTGAAGGATTTCAGCATCTCCCAGAACTGGTCAAGGTTGGGCTCCAAGGATTGCAGCTGCAAGGACATGTGGAACATGATCCTGGATATTGAAGGGCTGGTCACAGGCGGAACTTGCGATCTTCAGAGGTTTTTCAGACCACAACGCCGATGATGAATCATCTCAGACCGGAGATTCATTCATCCATTTCGCTGGGTGCGATTCGTGTCCATCCATTGCACTGCGAAATCGACCAGTTGTCGTTGAGGCATCAGACGACACGAAGCACATCCAACGGAGCCGTTACGGACTAATCCTGTTTCCTCAGCGAATCGGTTTCCAATCTTTACGAAGTCATCATCCACAAGTTCGATGTCGTTGTAACATACCCATTCCCTGCGACCTGCGACGGTCATGGGAGCGCTGCGTTTGGCCCGTCTATGCTCCTTGAGCGACGAGCGATACTCTGCTAAGTGAAGCGATGTGTTGACATCGTAGTCGACGCCGATCAACAAGACCCAGCCATTGAGCTCGTATATCCTAGCGAGGGGCGAGTCTTCGCCATGCGAGAAATCTAGCGAGTGGCTGTCCACGATAGCCCGCGCCTTCGGACCACGGGCGGCGAACGAAGCATTTGGATGGTTGCTACGGATAGACCCGGATTGCTTCCAGAAGCATTCTGGAATGGCCCCCAACTTTCTAGTAGGGGTCATTTCAGGATCGAATGCGGGTGCATTATCACGGATGATGGGCCACCAAGCCTCGGGAACCGGAGGATTCTGCCATTCCGCAGGGTCCGAAAGGTCCCCGGCCATGGAGGGCATTACCAGCGTTCCCTCCGGGCCCAAGACCTTCTCGATTGCTAGTACCACGGCGACCGCGCCACCGCATACCCAGCCAAGAGAACTCAAAGAGGAATGGACCATCAGAACCATGCCTGGTTCGACGCCCAATATGGACAGGTCACGCTCAAGGGATCCAACAGTAATTGGCATCCCTGGTGTCCGCTCTATCGATTCTCGCTCGCTCATCCTGTCCACCATCACAAGTCCCGACTGTCAGCCCCTAAAAAGGCACACAGCTATTCACCTGCGAAATGACACGATACATCATTGACTTTGTTGCAAAACTAGTTCTGTAAACTAATTGTTTTCCGAGCCAGCAACAATAAATTGAACATTGAGATTTTCGCGTTGACCTCATTTTTCCGACCTGTTTTCGAACGGCACCTGATTCGATATCCGAACAGCCTTCC
>JACZKW010000067.1:0-18848 GCA_014859835.1 Thermoplasmata archaeon
CTCCCTGATGGCGGCTGATGAGGCCACGAGCCATAGGGATATCATGAACATCAAGGCCAGGATAACGGATTTCGAGGACAAGTTCAATCGCAGGATGCGCGTGATAGAGGGCACGGAGGTGTGAGACCATGAGTATCATAGGAGCGGCAACTTTCAAGTGGGAAGATGTGGACAAGCGTACGAACATAATGTACCGCATGCCACGAAACATCAGATTCAACGACAACATAGTCGTCCGCGAAGACGAGGTCGCGGTGTTCTACAGGGACGGAAAGGCGCTGGCTTACATAGATAGACCGGACAGATACGCCCTTTCCTCGCTCAACGCGCCTATTGTCGGAGCCATCGTGAAATTCCTTTCGGGCGTCCAGCAACAGGCTGAAGTCATATACCTCCAGAAGCGGGCGATCGATGGCAAGTTCGGCAGCAAGCAGCCATACCAGTTCAGGGACAAGGAGTTCGGCATGGTCAACCTGCGCGTGTTCGGGGAGTTCCGGTACAAGGTCGGATCACCAGCCAACTTCGTTAATGAGTTCGTCGGTACGCTCAACTATTCCGCGAGCGCGGAGATAGAGGAACGGATCAAGGAACAGATGGTCATACTGATCTACGATTCCATTGGCGACATGAAGAACGAGGGTATGGGGGTCGCGGACATGGCGAGCAACCTGACCAGCATCGAGCAGGTCGTCTTGTCAAGGACGAAGGATCATTTCGACCTCTATGGTATCTCCATCGACAAGATATCCGGACTGTACATCTCTTTGCCAGAGGAAGTTCAGAAGGCGGTTGATACGCGTGCTTCGATGCAGATACTGGGCACGAACTATGTCCAATACCAATCGGGACAGGCCATGCGTGAGGCTGCGTCGAATCCTGCTGGCGGTGCGGCTGCAGCAGGCGTTGGAGTCGGGGCTGGGATCGGCATGGGATGGACCATGATGGATTCGATGCGACAACCATCAGCTGTGCCCGGGCAGCCGGCTCAGTCACAGTCGGTGCCTGCGGTCGCATGTCCGAAATGTGGCACTCAGAACCCGTCTACGGGCAAATTCTGCTCATCGTGTGGCGCGAAGCTTGGGGCTGCCACGGTCGCATGTCCGAAATGCAAGGCGGAGGTTCAAGAGACCTCCAAGTTCTGTCCGGAGTGCGGGGGCCAGATCGGAGGGAGCAAGAAATGTGCGTCCTGCGGTGCCGAAGTGCCTGTGAATGTCAAGTTCTGTCCTGAATGCGGGAAGGCGCCTTGAATCGAACAGCATGATTGAGGTCTAGATGAGTTTGGGGATGGGAAATTGGCATCAATAAAATGTCCGAAGTGCGCAGCGCCCGTGACGTTCGACGCTGAATCCAAGTTCGTGAAATGTTCGTACTGCACCTCGCAGATATACATCGACAGAAGCGGAGCGGGGTTCTACTACGCCCTTCCATATGCAGTCAGCGAAACTAGCGCTGTCGGCATGTTCAGACGCTGGGCGGCCGGGTCGACGAAGGCCAAGGACCTCGATAAGAATGCTCAGATCGCAGGTGTGAAGAAGCAGTATTTCCCGGTCTACATGTTCAAGCGAGATATCAATGGCAAGGAGCAGGTCCTGGTCGAACCCGCTGGCTCGACCACACTGCCCGGCCTGCACAACCTGAAGGTGCCGGCTGGGGACCTCAAGATATATGACGATTCTTTCGATGTCGGCGGCGCCGAGTTGATCAAACCCGATATCGAGATGCTCTCCTACATGGACACCCTCCCCGGAAAGCCCAAGGAACAGGCCCTGGTGTTCTTCCCGATCTGGAAGCTCGATTACGTGTTCAATCAGAAGCGGTACGAAGTCATCATCGATGGCTCTACGGGCGAAGTCTTCTCGGCAGAGTTCCCGACACGGAACTCGAGCGCATACGTCGCCGTCGCTGGGATCGGATTCGTCGCATTCGTCATCGAAGGTCTCCTCGCTGCGGCCTCTCTTCCCCTTGCACTGGGATTGATGGGGTTGACTGTTGTAGGTGTCTTCGCGAGCGCTTTGTTCGTGGCAAGGAGGATGTGATGATATGGCGGACATATCAGTAGGATTGAACTGCCCCGCATGTGGTGGAGCCATATCCGTCGAAGAGGGAGAGAGCACCGTCATCTGCCAATACTGCGATTCCACGCTCTACATCGAGGGGGACAAGGGCGTCTCAACGATCGCCTTCAGCAACAGGGTTGCGAAGGAGACCGCCATGAAGGCGACTCAGACCTGGTGGACCCGAGGCTTCAAGGCGAGGGATCTCAAGCACACTGGGCAAGTCACTGAAATATATCCGATATATCTGCCGTTCTGGAGGGCATTGACCCGGGTGGCAGGCTGGGTCTGTGGATATGAGGAGCGGAGACATACCGATCAGAAGGGGAATGTCCGAGTGGAAAAGATCCCTAAGGAAGTCATGGTGCTCCAGGATTACACCCTCTCAGAGATCGCATGCGACCCTGGCGATCTAGGCATCCGGACCCTGAAGAATTTCTCGGGTGAAACAGGGTTCGCGGATTTCGATATGATCCCTACATTCGAAGCAACTACTAGCAGAGACGACGCCGTCGTTCGCGCGAAGAACGACGCCCTGGCAAGAGCGAAGGCCGGTGTGCGAGTACCTCATGTGACCTTCCAGAAGCTGCATGTCATTCCGAAGCGTCTGTCGATGGTCTACTATCCCGTGTGGGTCGTCAGATACAACTACAGGAATAGGATGTACATGTCCACGGTCGACGGCGTCACGGGCCAGATGATGTCCGGCCGCGCCCCTGGTGATCCCCTGTTCCAGAGCCTCGCGGTCACAGCAGGGACATCCTTGGGCGGCATAATCGCCGCGCTCGGGATCATCTTCTCGGGCGAGAGCGTCGAGATAGCTGCAGGCGGGCTCGTCGTCGGCATCGGTCTGCTCTATGTCACATACAGATTCTTCCGGCACGGATCAGAGATAGTAGAAGGTGAGTTCAAAGAGAAGAAGGCCTCATCGAAGCAGACCCTTCGTGAGATCCAGAACATCGCCGAACAGCTACAGGGGAGGTACTGAGATGAATGTGATCCAAGTGGCATGTCCGTCCTGCAACACACCGATATACTCCAAGGTACGGGACCGACTGTTCTACTGCAACCGATGCAACACTATTCATGTCCGGGACGGAGGGATCGAGAAACTAGATTTCGAGGTCGCCGAGTTCAATCCATCCGCTCAGGGAGAGAAGGTGTATCTGCCGTTCTGGAGGATGTATTGCTCATTCACCATACATTCGAAGAGCGTCGAGGGTGGACATATATCCAGACTCGCCTCCTGGCTTCGCGGAGGAGGGGATAGCGGCAGCCTCTTCATATATGTGCCCGCGACGGAGATGGACACCGCCACGTTCAAGTATTATTCGACTTTGCTCACCGCGAACCCGCCGAGATACAACACGAGGTTGAACTTCGGGGATGTTCGGCGCATGCCTGCGGTAATGAAAAGAGATGAAGCAGTTGAGTTGGCCGATTTCGTGATCGTAACAATGGAAGCTGAGAAGCCCGGCATACTCCAGAGGCTGGATTACTCGTTGACCGTGAACGATTCCAAGGTCGTCTACCTGCCGTTCGTACTCTCACAGTCCGGTATGGCGCCCGCATTCTGAGCGGTTCAATCACTGAGTTTCCGCGGACGTCCTGCGAGGAATCCCTTGATTATATCAGCGTGATCGAAGGCCATCTCGGGTAGATGGTCTATATCGACCCACTCAGCCGCGCTAGCGTCGTCCCCGGCTCTGACGGTCCCCTTCTTCGCACGAAGATGGTATACCGCTGTCACGAAATGCCCACGAGGATCCCTATCCGGTGAGGAATAGATGCCGACAAGGTCCACGATCTCCGTCACGAGGCCGGTCTCCTCCCGCACTTCACGGACAACGCAATCTTCAAGTCTCTCCCCATGATTCAAGAAACCGCCAGGGAGCGCGTGGTATCCCATGAATGGGTCGTTCTTTCGCTTGATCAGCAGGATCTTGCCATCCCGGATAACGATCCCGTCTGCGGTCACGGACGGTTTCTTCCAATTGTTCTCGAACTGGCTTCTCAAGTGGGCGGACCTGTTCTCGTATTCTCTGAGTACCGCCTCCCCGAGTTTGCTGAGTTCCGTCTCGCCCCCATGACTGCCTCCACGGGTCGAAGCCACGACATTCCCTCCAGCGTTCTCGGATATCCTGTGTATTATGCCCCATGCATGACGATACGACATCTCCATCTCCTTGGCGGCTTTCGAGAGTGATTTAGTATCCTTGATGATCCTCAGGAGCTTGGCCCGGCCGTCGCTGATTATGAACCTGTCATCACGAACCAGCCAGAACTTCAATCTAAGGTCGTACACGATCATACCTCTCCAGACATCACTTCATCATCGGTATCTTGATTTTACACTTCTTTGCGATCCTGATGGCTTCCGGGTATCCAGCATCCGCGTGCCTGATGACACCCATACCAGGGTCTGCAGTCAACACCCGCTCGATCTTCGCCTCAGCCTCTTTGGACCCATCAGCTATCACGAGCAATCCTGCGTGTGTGGAGTAGCCGATCCCCACACCACCTCCGTTGTGAATGGCAATCAGGTCCGCACCGGCGGAGGCGTTCAGGAGGGCGTTCAGGAACGGCCAATCGGCAATAGCATCGCTGCCGTCCTTCATGCCTTCGGTCTCTCGGTTCGGGGATGCGACCGAACCGCAATCGAGATGGTCTCTGGTTATGACGATCGGTCCTGACAGTTCCCCGGAGCCTACCATCCTGTTTATTATCTTGCCGAAGCGCGCCCTCTCCCCATATCCGAGCCAGCAGACTCTTGCAGGCAATCCCTCGAAGGGCACCTTGTCCTCTGCGAGCTTGATCCAGTTGACGAGCTGCTTGTTCTCCTTGAACTCCTTCATGACGACCTTGTCCGTCTTGAGTATGTCCTCGGGGTCTCCGCTCACCGCGACCCATCTGAACGGCCCTCTGCCCTCGCAGAACATTGGTCGTATGTAAAGGGGGACGAATCCTTTGAAATCAAAGGCGTTGTCCACGCCAGCTCTCTTGGCTTGAGCCCGGATATTGTTACCGTAATCGAACACTATCGCCCCTTTCTCCATGAATCCGAGCATCGCTCTGACATGGACTCCCATGCTATCCAGGGCCCGCTTGATATACTCCTCGGGGTCGTTCTTCCTCAGCTTCGTAGCCTGTTGTACGTTCAGTCCGCTCGGTATGTAACCCCCCAGTTCGTCATGGGCGGAGGTTTGGTCCGTCACGACATCCGGGATGATTCCCGACTCCAGCAAGGTCGGGTGCGTCTCAGCGCAGTTCCCGAGCAGCCCTATCGAGAGGGGTTTCTTTCGCTTCTTCGCATCGAGAGCCATTTCGACCGCATCGTCCATGTCCTCGACCAGTGTATCGCAATATCCGGTCTTCACCCTCCGCGCTATCCTTTTTCGGTCGCACTCGACCGCGATACATACGCCGCCGTTCATGGTGATGGCGAGAGGTTGTGCCCCTCCCATTCCGCCAAGGCCACCTGTCAGGACGAGCCGCCCCTTCAGGCCATCTCTGAAATTCTTCTTGGCACATTCGGCGAATGTCTCGTAGGTGCCTTGGAGGATGCCCTGCGTACCGATGTACGCCCATCCACCTGCAGTCATCTGGCCATACATGATGAGCCCTTTTGCCTCCAGCTTGTGGAACTCCTCCCAAGTGGACCATCGGGGTACGAGATGGGCGTTTGCGATGAGCACCCTGGGAGCCAGCTCATGCGTTCTGAAGACTCCGACAGGTTTCCCTGACTGGACGAGCATGGTCTCATCGCCTTCCAGTTCCTTCAAGGTGCGGACTATGGCGTCGTAGCAGTCCCAGTTCCGGGCGGCCTTCCCAGTGCCTCCGTATATGATGAGGTCCTCGGGCTTCTCGGCGTTCTCCAGATTGTTCTTGAGCATCCGAAGTATGGCCTCCTGTCTCCATCCCTTGCAGACTCTGCTATTCCCACGTCTGGCCTTCACCTTGGTCATCTCACTCGTCTACTACAGACCTTTTCACTGATAATAGGCTTTTCTAGCATCGATGGCAGGCTTTATCATAGAGGCCGTGTATGCGAGCCGTCGAAGATGTTCAAAATACCCACGGTCCTCACGGCGGACGAGATACTGGACAAGGCCTTCAAGAAGGCTGCCAAGGTCGATCTCAGCAGCGTAACCAAGCTGGAGACCGTGAGGGAGATCAACATAGCCAAGCTCAAGAGTTCCAGCGACACTATCGTGAGCACTATGGGGAGATATGTCAAGGCGTTCCCCAGCATCGAGCGGCTGAGCCCGTTCTATAACCAATTGATCGATGTGACAATTGGCAAGGACCAGCTGAGGAAATCTCTGGGCGCTATCGACTGGAGCAGGGGCCAGGTGGCTAGGATATCCAAGGATGCGGTCCGAAGAGTGGTAGTCGCGAGAAAGATGGGAGAGATCGACGAGATCCGAAGGGGCGCATATGGCAGGATATCATCGGTCGTCAAGCAGGTCGGCAAGGATCTGAAGTTCCTCGCCAATGCCAGAAATATCATTCGGAAGTTCCCGACGATAGAGCCCGCGGTGCCCACCATCGTGATCGCAGGCGCTCCGAACGTGGGGAAGAGCCAGCTCATAGGCCGGATATCGACCGCCAAGCCGAGAGTGGCCGTGTATCCGTTCACCACCCAGGAGGTGTCTGTCGGCACCTTCGAGAGGCGTTATATCAGATATCAGGTCATAGACACCCCTGGTCTGCTCGACCGTCCTCTCAACGAGAGGAATCCGATTGAGCTCAGGGCTGTGCTCGCGCTGAAGTATCTTGCAGACGTGATAGTCTTCATAATGGATCCCTCCGAGACTTGTGGATACCGTGTCGACGAGCAGGAGCGCATACTCGAGAGCATCAGGTCCGAGTTCGGGGACATACCTATCATCCTCGCGGAGAACAAATCCGATGTCCTCGTCACCGAGACCGATCGTCCAAAGATATCCGCTGAGACAGGCGAGGGTGTGCCTGAACTGGTTGATTCGATTCTGGATGAATTAAAGAAAAGAAGTGGTTTAGAAGAGGGGTCCTGACGGACACCTCGATCTTGGAGGACTTTCATCCTAGCGTTCATCTGGCGGAGAATCTCACATTGACTCGAGATCCTTCAGAGACACCGAGCTTCTCCAGATCCGCATGTGACATGTGAATCTCCTCACGGTCTGCGGATTTCGCGGGTTCGACGCGGACTTCGGTCTTCATGTCTTTGTTCATCAGATGTGCGTGTTGTCCTGATTGGAGACCGTGAATCTTCAGGAGTTCCTCGTGCAATCTCACGACTCCCGATGAGAGATCCTTCGCCTCTTTCGCGCGCAGTCTCCTCGTAGCCATGTAAGCTCCGGATAACGATTCGTTCTCCCTCTTCAGCTCTTGGGAGACCAATCTTCGGAGTTCCTCTGTAGAGAGCCCTTCCGAGGGTGTTATCTTCTCAGCTACCCGCCGAGCGACCTCCTCGCTCGCGCCTGCTCGCTTTACGGATTGCTCCAGCTTTCGCTTGTCGAATTCCTGCATCTCGCCAGAACGCTTCTTTATCTTTGCCAATTTCTCACCTCCCCGCTGTTCTATGCGGCCTCATCGGTATTAATCATTATGACGTTCAGAGGCGCCCCTCCTCAGCAAGACTTAAAGTGGGATGCAATGATTATCGTCTGGGATCGCACTTAGCCATCCATTCCGCGGAGACGGTTCTTCCAAGCTCCGCACCAGTCAATCGGTAAGGGGGAGCAGCACACGGCTGGAGTCATATGCAGCGAATCAATGCAGGAGTACTTCTCATCGCTTCAGAAGGCGGTAGATCAATGCTATGAGGTCGCTAAGCGTGCAAGGATGAAGGGTTTCGACCCCGAACTCGATGTCGAGATACCGCAGGCATCGGACCTTGCCGCCCGCGTCGAGAAGCTCCTGTTCGATTGGGATGTCGAAGGAGTCGCCGACCGCATCAGGGAGTTGGCGAGAGACCACGACAGGGAGGAGACATCCCTCATCATCGCGAAGGAATACGCGAAGATGCCTGCGAAGACGGTCGAGTTCGCGATTGAGCGCGCAATCAGGGTGGGCCTGGCAGTCCTCACAGAAGGTATACTTGTCGCCCCTCTCGAAGGCATAGCCGAGGTCTCCATCAACAAGAACTCCGACGGGTCGGATTATCTGACGGTATTCTTCGCTGGCCCGATCCGATCCGCAGGCGGGACTGGTCAGGCCATGAGCGTTCTCATTGCGGACGTCGTCCGCCGCGAGCTGGGGATCGGCAGATATCGGCCGACCAACGGCGAGGTCCAGAGGTTGAAGGAGGAGATCCCACTCTACAAATCATGCCAGCACCTCCAATATACGCCCTCCAACGAGGAGATCGACATCATAACCAAGAACATACCGATTTGCGTCGACGGTGAAGGGACGGAGGACGAGGAGATACAGGGATTCAGGGACCAGCCCAGGATAGCCACCAACCGGGTTCGAGGCGGAGCGTGTCTCGTGATCGCCGAGGGGATGTGTCTCAAGGCGCCAAAGATCCAGAAACACGTCAAGCGTCTGGCCATCGACGGATGGGAGTTCATAGATGAATTCGTGAATTTGAGGAAGAAGGGCCAAGAGACCAACGGATCCGGGATCTCGCCGAGCGTGAAGTTCTTGAAGGACATCATAGCCGGGAGGCCGGTCCTGTCATATCCATCCCGGGTCGGCGGTTTCAGACTTCGCTACGGTCGTACGAGGGCGACGGGGTTGGCCGCTCTCGCCATGAATCCAGCAACCATGATAATGCTGGATGAATTCGTCGCCATAGGCACTCAGATCAAGATCGAACGGCCAGGAAAAGCGGGCGCGATCACTCCATGCTCGGCAATCGATGGACCAATAGTCCTGTTGGACAATGGCGATGTCGTCTATGTCCCGACCGTCCCTGAAGCCCGCGCCCTCATGGGTCGGGTGAAGGAGATAATCGATGTGGGCGAGATACTGATACCCTTCGGGGAGTTCGTCGAGAACAACCACCTTCTGATGCCTTCGGGGTACACGATCGAATGGCACGAGAAGGAGGTCCTGGAGAAATGCGGCAAACTCCCTGATGCTTGGGACGATCTTTCGCTGGATGATGCCCTGAGCATGTGCAGGAAATACAGGGTCCCTCTTCACCCGAAGTACAACCTGTTCTGGTTCGATCTCCCTCCAAAGGACGTGATCTTACTTCGCGATCATCTGATGCAGAATTCGGAGTTCGCCGATGGAGCGCTGTTCGTGAAGGATGGGGAGCGAGTGAAGATCCTCCTCGAGAGTCTGGGCGTGCTCCACAGGGTAGTCCCCGGTGGATACCGGATAGAGGAATCCACAGGGTCGTTGATGCTCGGTCTTGGCCTGGAAGACAAGGGAGGACGACCGACAGGAAATGGTGTTCAGGTACCATCGAGCGAGAAAACGATGGAGATCGTGTCAGCTCTGGCAGGCGTGGAGATACGCCCGAAGGCCGTGACGCGGATAGGCGCTCGAGTGGCGAGACCTGAGAAGGCGAGGGAGAGACGGATGAAACCGCCACCCCATTGCCTGTTCCCAGTGGGCATAGCCGGGGGGCAGCAGCGGATCATAAACGATGCCGCGCAGGCGGGCGAACTGAGGGTGGAACTGGGCGAGAGGATATGTGCCACATGCGGGGCGAAGGGGTTCATGTCCAAGTGCAGATGCGGGTCGCATACGACCTCGATGGGCGAATCCTCGTTGCAGCCGGTGCCGCTCGCGGATATGCTTCAGAGAGCGTTCGATTCGGTGCAGATGAAGCGTCCGGTGGATGTGAAAGGCGTCCAAGGCATGATATCTAAGTGCAAGACGCCAGAGTGCCTGGAGAAAGGGGTCCTCAGGGCGAAGCACGATCTCTTCGTGTTCAAGGACGGAACCATCAGGGTGGATGCCACGGATGTACCGATCACTCACTTCAGGCTGTCGGAGATCGGTCTCAGCGTAGAAGCGGCACACATGCTGGGATATCTCAAAGACATCGACGGGAAGGAGATCAGGTGCCTGGACCAGCTGGTCGAGATCAAGGTCCAGGACGTGATCATACCCAACTCGTGCGTGGACTACCTGATGGCGACAGTCCGATTCATCGACGACCTGCTGGACCGATTCTATGGCATTGAGCCATTCTACAGGATATTCAGGAAGCAGGATATGATCGGTCATCTCGTGGTCGGACTTGCTCCGCACACCTCCGGAGGAGTCCTATCCAGGATCATAGGTTTCACAGATGCGCACGTCGGGTACGCGCATCCGTTCTTCCATGCCGCCAAGAGACGCAACTGCGACGGTGACGAAGATTCCATCATCATGCTGATGGATTGCCTGCTCAACTTCTCCCGCGCATTCCTTCCAGAGCGACGCGGCGGGCTGATGGATGCCCCACTGGTCCTTACGACGAAGCTGGACCCGAACGAGATTGACAAGGAGGCGCACAACCTCGACGTGTCATCCGTATACCCTCTGGAATTCTACAGGGCCACCCAGAGATATGCCCACCCGAAGGAGGTGGAGTCCATCATGGACCTGGTGGGCGGCAGGATCGGCACGGTCCTTCAGTATGAAGGCTTAGGGTTCACGCATGATGTGGATGACATCTCGGAAGGACCTGTCACATCTGCCTATACCTCTCTGGAGACCATGGACGAGAAACTCGATGCCCAGATGGCCCTTGGCGTGAGGATACGCGCAGTCGACGTGAACGATGTGGCTCATAGGGTGATCACGCGGCATCTCCTGCCAGACATACAAGGCAGCCTGAAGAGGTTCACAGGACAGACACTACGGTGCCCCAAGTGCCATGCCAAGTATAGAAGGATACCTTTGAAGGGCGCATGTTACTGCGGCCACAAATTGACCCTCACGGTCTACGAGGCCGGCGTGAGCAAGTACCTCGAAAAGGCCAAATCGATGGGGGCGACCTTCAATATCCCGCCCTACACGCTCCAGAGGATAACCTTGCTGGAGAACGCGATCAACTCATTGTTCCAATCAGATAAGGTGAAAAACGCGAAGCTGGACGAGTTCCTGTAGACAGGATCATTCTTCCAGCTTGCCTATCTGCTCCCTGAGGATCTCGAAGCGCTCCTCGAGGATCTTCAGACCCTTAATGAGCACTTCCTTCGCGGTGAGCGAACCGTCCGTCTCGAACCTGAATATGATCTTGCTGGGATCGCCGGAGACCTTGATCACGCCAGTATCGCAGACCTCTGTGCATGCGTTGCACAGGGTGCAGTTTTCCGGGTGCCTGACGACGATCTTCTTGTCCTCCTTCGCGAGCACGCCCCTGGGGCACACATTCACGCAGGACATCCCGACGTCGCACTTCGAGTGGTCTATCTCGATCTTGCCGTAGTACCTGTAGCCGGCACCGATGGCAGCCTGCCACCTGGAGTGCTGGCTCCCGGTCCCAAGCTCGGCCGTCGCGTATATCAGCAAGGCCTGGTCATCTGCGAGTTTGACGATCGGTATAAGGTCGTCCTTCACTCTGAACTTCTCGCTGCCTATTGGTTCCAGGTCGCCGCTGTACACGGTGCATGGGCCCTTCTTGTTCAGGGAGTACATCACCGTGCAGCTCGGGCAACCCTCTCCGTTGCAGCTGCACTTGGACCTGGATATGAACGAATCCAGATCGGTCGGTACCGGGACGAGGGATAGCCTGTGTGCCAATATCTCGTCGAAAAGCGGGGATATGCTCTCGTAAGCCGTCCCGCCCTCATCCATGATCGGTCCAAGATGGAACTCGACATTGTCTATTGCCATCTTGGGGACATCGGATACGATCGTCCTTCTGAGCGCGTTTACGAACATCGGGTTCGTATCACTTATCACGAGTTCCGCCTTTGTTGGCGTCATCTCAAGTATATCGATCTTCATCTGCAACCACTATACCCTTCGGCCCCTTCTTCCGCCCTTCTTCTTGGTCCCATCGTGCGGAACGGGTGTGACATCCTCGATTCTGCCTATGCGCAGGCCGGCCCTCGCGAGTCCTCTTATCGCCGCCTGTGCGCCAGGTCCAGGGGAGGACGATCTGTTCCCTCCGGGTGCCCTGACTTTGACATGGATGCTGTCGATGCCCTTCTCCTTGGCTATATCGGCCACCTTCTCGGCCGCCTTCATGGCGGCGTAAGGCGACGCCTCATCCTTCGCGGCCTTGACGACCATTCCTCCGGTCGCCTTGGTTATGGTCTCGGCACCAGTGATGTCCGTGACCGTGATTATGATGTTATTGTAGCTTGCATAGACATGAGCTATTCCCCATTTGCCCATCGATTCACTTCTCCTCTGCGGGTTCGACTTCAGCGGCATCGATGTCCGCGCCTTCCGTCTCCTTCTCCTCCTTCAGCTCGTCCTTGAGGAGTTTCTTGAGCTTAGGCTTGGCTACTTTGATCTCGTCCTTCGGCACTTCTATCTTGGCCATGGCAGCTTCTCTGATCTTCGGGAGGTCTTCCTCCTTCGGTCTCACTGGGTGAAGGTCGTTGGCGATCGGGGAGGTCTCGTGGTATGTCATCTGGTCCTCCTCGCTCCTCTTCACCATGTATCCTGGTATGGTGACCTTCCTGCCGGCGATGGACGCGTGTCCGTGCACGATGAACTGCCTCGCCTGCTTGGGTGTGTACGCAAGCCCCTTCCTGTATATCAGGGTCTGGAAGCGCCTCGAAAGCACTTCCTCGGTGCTGAGCGCAAGAACGTCGTTGAGCGTGGCCTCGGACGGAAGCAACGCCAGCTTCGCGCAGCGCGCCAGCAGTTGCTTCGTCTCTATCTCGGCCTGCTTGTCCCCGGTCCTCAGCCTCGCCTGGAGGTCCCTGCTCTGAGTCCTGAGCCTCCTTACGAGCGACTGGGCACGCCAGAGCTCTCTCTTGTTCTTTAGGCCGTACTTCATGATCAAGTCGTTTTCCGCCTTGATTCGCTCCCCTTCCCACGGATGGGATGGGGTTTCATACTTCTTTCTTGAGAATTTAGGATCGCCCATCAGTCACACTACTCCTTTGCCGGAGCCGCGGCGGGGCTCTCTTTCTTCCTCGTGACACCCATGGTCATTCCGGTCCTGCCGTTCGCTCTCGACCTCTGGCCCCGGACTTTCTGACCCTGTTCATGCCTTATGCCCTTGTAGCATCTGATCATCCTCATGACATTGATGTCGTCTCTTCGGTAGAGCTCCACGTCGATTCCAACCAGATGCAGGTCTGCGCCCGAGGACCAATCGTTCTGTCTGTTGGTCATCCAGTGCGGAACCTTCTCTGAATATTCAGTTATGAGTTTCTCAAGTTCGTTCGTCTTCTCCTCTGGGAGATCGCCGATCTTGACGTTCTTCGGTATACCTGCCATCCTGGCGATGATTTCAGCCGTTCTGAGACCAATGCCCTTGACGGCTGTGAGTGCGATGACTATGTCCTTCCTGCCATCCGCGTCAGTGTTCACCAGTCGGACTATATACCTGAAATTCTCGTCCCTCTTCTCCTTGTCAACTGAGGGCTTCTTTGTTTCGGCCTTAGACTCGGCCTGCTTACTCTTCTCCTTCTTTTCACCCTTCTGCTTGGGTTCTTTCTGTTCTGGCAAACAGCGACCTCCACGGTAGCATGGCTCTAAACCGGCTGTTCCGGTCCCCAGACCAATCAATACACATAGTCTGGAGAGCAAATCCCCCACACACTAAGGTGTATAAAACACTTATGCTCTTGCACTCTGGCCGGTCAGGTATTTGCACGGACATGCCAGCATGCCCTTGACATGTCATCGTCCCTGCCTTTTTCTTCCCATCTCGTCGATGACCCTCGCCGCCTCCGACGTTGCGTTGTCCAAGCTGACTGGTATGTGCCTGAAATCATAGCCCATGTCCTTTAGCCTGGAGAACAGCTTCGAGAGTGATGAAAGTTCTATTCCTGCCTGCTCCAGCAGGTCCTTCCTATGAGCCAGGTCAGCCAAGGTTCCATCAAACATTATCGATCTATTTATGACTATCACACGGTCCGCGAGGTCCGCCACCGCTTCCAAATCGTGTGTCGCCAGCAGCATGGTCCTCTTCATGCCATTCAGGAGGCCTATGAGGTCCGATCTGGCTCTTGGGTCCAATCCCGAGGTGGGCTCATCCAAGAGGAGTATGGCGGGCTCCATCGCCAATACGCCGGCGATCGCCACCCTCTTCTTCATGCCATGGCTGAGCCTGTGTGGCACCCGTTTCGCCAGAGCCTCGGTGCCAGTGCTCCTCAGAGCATTCATCACTCTTCCCTGGATGTCGTCGAGGCCCAGGTTCTGGGGCCCGAAAGCGACATCTTCCTCGACCGTGGGCATGAATATCTGGTCGTCGGGGTCCTGGAACAGCATACCCAAATGCCGTCTCACCCTGTCCTCACTCCCATCATCCAGAGCATCGCCGTTCACGATGACCTTGCCTGTGAACGGGGTTCTGAAGCCCGCGATCAGGCTGAACAGGGTCGATTTCCCCGCGCCGTTGGGACCTATTATCGCCACCTTCTCGCCTGACTCGACCTTGAATGATATCCCTTCGATCGCGGGTGTTCCGTCCTCGTACGAGAACGACAGCCCGTCTATCTCCAGTATGCTCATGCGAATGCCCCCAGCTGGAATGTCATGAGGGTGCCGGAAACGACCGCGAACCATGCGATGAATGCGAGGTCCGCCGCTGCGAGCCTGGTCCGCCTCCATGTCTTCAGGTCGAAGTTGAAACCCCTCATCTTCAGCCCTTCATATCCCTTCTCGGCTCTGTCGGATGCCCTGACGAACACCATTCCAGCGGTGTAGCCGATTATCTTCAGGCTCCTCAGGTCGAATAGGCTCCTCCCACCTGAGAACCCCCTCGCCTTCCTGGCCGTCTTCATCCTGCCGAGCTCATCGGCCATCAGCACTATGTACTTGTATGTCAACATCAGCAGTGTCGAGATGATCTTCGGGACACCCAGCCGCCTCAGCCCCGCGAACAGTTGGAGGCTTTCGGTGGCGCTGGCAAGCACCAGGAGCGCGATGACGCACGCGCTCGTCCTCGCCCACATGCCTATTCCATGATCGATCCCAGCGAATAGGAATACGGACACCGAAGCCATCAGGATGAACGGCAAGGCTCCTGCGTAGGCTTTGAGCAGGTGTCTGGCAGGGACCTGACTGAAGGCTGCGAAGACGACCGAGTGCGCAAGAGCTGCGAATATGAGCTCCGTGACGGTCAGCATCGCCGCGACCGTCACGAACACGACGACGCCGACTATCTTCGCGCGCGCGTCGAGCTTGCCCATCCAGCTGGCTCTCGCATGCTCGTCGAGCTCATCGGTCCGTGTATGGTGTCCTCGAACATGCCCTACGATCATCGATGCTCATTCCGCCGCTCTTCCGATCTTGAATATGTTCATCAATCCCAAACCCACTAATGCAGTCGCCACGAAGCCGAGGATGCCTGCGAACAGGGCAGCGAAATAAGTCTCGCCGTATTCGAAGGGAGAGGTCAGCATGGCATCGCCTTCATCCACGCCTGCGTCCTCCATCGTCTTCTCCAGCCCGTCCGCGCCCTCGCTCGAGTACATGAAGTAAAGTGGGAGCGCCAAGGCGAATACTATCAAGACGGCGACCGTCGCATGGGCAATCTTGGAGGACATGATACCCTTCAGCCCTTGTGCGGCTACATTCTTCTCAGAGATCAATCGGAACGCATTCGGGGACACGCTGAGCACATAAGCCGCGACAGCGACGGTTATCATTGCCTCGCCGATCGCTATCATCACATGGTAGCCTAGCATCGCAGGGATGGAGACGGTCGCAGCTATCCCATATGCGCCGTCTGATATGGCGTAGCTGACTGCCAGTTCCGCAGCGCAAGCAGATGCTGAGACGAATACGGACGCCCATGCGCCCACGCCTATGGCGATGGCCGTGCCGAGGTTCATCTTTCCATGCCTAGTTGCAGTCTTGAGGGCCGCCAGGAATGGCTGGATAAGTGTGTAGACTCCCCATCCCGTCAATGGGGCTATGATGGCCATGTTGGTGGCGTTGAGTCCGAAAGCGGTGATCCCACCATCTCCGAACATCAGGGCCTGTATCAGCAGAATGACTGTCATCCCGACCATTGCGATGACCGGTCCTGCCAGGATCGCGAACAGCGCCGCGCCGACCAGGTGGCCAGTGGTGCCGCCACCTATCGGGAAGTTGAGCATCTGAGCCACGAATATCCCTGCAGATAGGACTGCTATCCTCGGAAGGTCCTTCTCTTTGAACTTCTTCCCGGATATCAGCAGTGCGACTGCGATCACGACCATGAATTCAATCCAACCGATGGCCGAGACCATCGGATCCATCAAACCGTCTGGTATGTGCATCTCATCTTCCCCAGTAATACATTTTGTTAATTTCGTAATACCGAATTGCGACGAAGTATTTATCTGTTCGCGAGCGCGCGCCTTCACGCAGGCGAATCATTATGTCGCACCTTCCCAATCCAAGGGTAATGGCCAATAAGGAGCGAATATCTCTCAGCATCGAAAGCGACCTGATCAAGGAGTTCGATTCTATAGCCAACGGTCTGGGTCATCCGACGCGGTCAAAGGCAGTGGGCGAAGCCATGAGGGAGTTCGTCGCAAAGAAGAAGTGGGACATGGCTGGGAAAGGCATCGTGCCAGGGGTCATACTGGTGACATACGATCATCACTCGCGAGGAGTCAATAACGCCCTAACCGAGCTTCAGCACGACTATCCCGATGTAGTCAACGCGACGATGCACGTCCACTTGTCGAAGCACACTTGCCTAGAGGTTATAGCATTCAAAGGGGAGGCCGATCGTGTCCGGTCATTGGCGAGAACACTTCAGTCTCAGAAGGGTGTCCTCGATCTCAAGCTCATATCCGCACCCTCTTCTCGATGAGTTCCATCGATTGAATTAAAAATGTGCAATAGTCTGCGTACTGACTGTGTTATGCCAAGTCATTGTTGAATCAAATAGCGAATAGGCTCCGACCTTCAATGGCCCCCTATGAGTATGAGTACGATGGCCGTTCCGAGGCCTGCGATAACGAACCTCAAGCCGGTATAGACGATCATCTCTTTGATCAGACTGCCAAGGTATGCGCCGAGGAAGAACAGGAAGCATAGTGTGACGACAGTCCCGGTTATGACCGCATCGTCGAGTGACATGAAGAAGAACGGGACCAGAGGGACGAAGGCGGCCAGGAGCGGAGCGATCCCATGCACCAACGCACTCACGGTTATGCTCACATTCATGGCATCCCTTCTGGTGCCCTCGACATTGCTGAGCATGGCCTTCTCAAGGGTCTTGTGACTGAGCATATGCTCTACCCTCTCCGCCTCATAGGCCCCCACCGCGCTAGATACGGCAAGTGCGACACCTGCCGCCAGACCAGTGGCCAGTATCAGTCGCTGCGCGATCTCCGGATGCACGCCGGTCTCCGCAACATAAGCCCCCAAGATGATACCTAGAATAGTCAGTGCGCCATCGAACGCACCGATGACGAAGTACCTCCTGGCGATAGCGCCAGACTTCGTCAGCTCGAATTGGAACTTCATCCTTTTCAGCGATTCAGAGAGTCTCGACATCTGTCACTCACTCTTTCTCCAGGGCTGCCTTGGCCGAAGCGACCGCGGAATCGAGCGCTTCCTCGATTCTGGCCGTCTCAGGTCCACCTCCCTGGGCGAAATCTGGTTTGCCCCCACCGGAGCCGCCGACCATCTCCATGGCCTTCTTGATCAAAGGTCTGCAGTCCATGACCACGTCCTCGCTCCTGGCTATCACGATCTTCGCGCCACCCTGATCAGAGCCCAACACCGCCACAGTCTTGGGTTGCGCAATCAGCTGTTTCGCGAGGCTGACCAGGTGCTTCATATCCTCAGACTGCAAGTGTCTAACAATCCTGATCCCATTGACTTGTGACGCCTTCTTGACCAGATCGTCGACGGTCTCGCCGACGAGCCCCTTCTTTACGGAATCCAACTCCTTCCTCAGTCCGTTCCAATCGGCTACGAGCTTGTCGACCGCATCGGACATGTTCTCCGGGCTGGAGTTGAGTTTGACACTGACATCTTTTACCTCGTTCCAGACGGACATCATCTTCTCGACCGACGCCATGCCCGCAGTGAACTCCACCCTCACGACGCCGTCCTGGATGCGTCTGGTGCCCAGGATCTTTATCGCCCCCACTTCGAGGGTGTTCTTGCAGTGTATGCCACCACACGCCTCGACGTCGAAGTCTCCGATCTTCACCACTCTGAGCTCCTTGCCTGGGACCGCACCTCCCTGGTACAGCCTGAACCCGTGCCTCTTCTCCGCAAGGGTCCTTTCCATGAACGAACTCTGGACCTTGGTCCCGGATAGGACGGTCTCGTTGGCTATCGTCTCGATCTTCTCGAGCTCGTCCTTTGTAAGGTCAGCGTAATGAGTTATGTCTAATCTGGCCGCATCAGGAGCTTTGTGCGCTCCCGTCTGCCATACATGGTTGCCTAGCACAGTTCTGGCCGCGCCGTTTATTATGTGTGTGGCTGTGTGATGGCGCTGGAGACGCCTTCTCCTCGCCTCGTCTATCGTGCATGTGATCAGCTTGCCCACCTTGGCCTGCATCTCGCCTTCGACCTTGTGGACGACGATGTTGCCTATCTTGTCGACATGGACGACCTTCATGTCCTTCATGGTGCCAGTATCGCTTTCCTGGCCCCCACTCTCCGCGTAGAAACACGTCTTGTCGAGTATGACGAGATCGTTCACTATCGCCAGGACCTTCGCTCTGAACTTGTATTTGTAAGAGTCCTTGAAGAACAGCTGCTTGGTCGCGGGGA
>JACZKW010000068.1:0-16567 GCA_014859835.1 Thermoplasmata archaeon
CAGCAGGTTCAGGACTACACTGATGAGCATCCTAAATCAACGCCCTCGCAATTGGCTCGGACCTTATTATGGTTTCCAGCTTGTGAACGCGGTCAGGCATATCCGTACCCAATCCCCAGATACTTCGCACCGGAGGCCTTCACCTTCTTCGGGTCCAGGCATCTCCTGCCGTCCACCACCACAGGGGACTTCATCTTAGAAAACTCCTTCCGTCCCAGCTTACGGAAATCCGACCAATCAGCCTGCACTATGCACGCATCAGCTCCGGCGAGACACTCCGCGGCTGACGAGGCGTATTCGACCGTCGGCATCACCTTGATGAAGTTGGGCATAGCCATCGGATCGTATGCGACGACCCTGGCACCCTTGGACAATAACGATGTGATGAGCGATACGGCCCTCGTCTCCCGTATATCGTCTACACCGCCCTTGAACGCCAAGCCCAAAACCGCTACGCGCATCCCCCGGATCGAGCCCACCTCGCGCTCCAACAGCCAGATCGCCTCCACTGGCTGATGCTCATTGATCCCTACGAGTGCGGACAAGAGCTTGGAGGAATACCCCTCCTGACGGGCCTTGTCCCTCAAGGCCTTCACATCCTTCGGCAAACAGCTCCCACCGTAACCTAACCCTGGCGTCAGAAAGAGCGGGCCGATCCGAGGGTCCTTGCCCGCGGCGACGAGGACTGTATCCGAGTCTATCCCGAACCTGACACACATATTGGCTATCTCGTTGGCGTAGGATATCTTCGTCGCGAGGAATGAATTCGATGCGTACTTAATCATCTCCGCCGTGCGAAGGTCGGTGCGTATCTTATCCGTCTTGATCTTGGAATATAACCTCATGAGCATGTCGCCAGAGCGTCTATCCATCGACCCAACTACTATCCTGGAGGGTTCCATGCTGTCCTTCAACGCGCTGCCTTCTTGGAGGAACTCTGGGTTCATGCAGAGCCCGAAACCGGTTCCGGCCAGCTTGCCGGAGCTGGATTCGAGTATCGGTTTCACCACAGAATCCGTCGTAGAGGGCACCACGGTGCTCTTCATCACGACCACCTTGAAATCATCGGACCGCCGAAGTGCTTTGGAGATGGTTCTGACTGCGGATTTCACAGGCGCCATGTTGATCCTTCCAGACGGCAAAGACGGCGTCTGGACGCATATGAAAACGAATCCTGAATCGACCGCTGCTTGAAGCACGTCCGTCGTTGCGCGCAACTTTCCAGACTTGACGAGCTTACCGAGTTCCTTCTCGAGAGATGGTTCGTAAAAAGGTGACTTGCCAGCGTTGACCAGTCTCACCCGAGCTTCATCGATATCGGCGCAGATCACATCATGACCGAGCTTGCCGAACATGACTCCAGTGGCAAGGCCCACATATCCAGCTCCGACAACGCAGATCTTCATCGCGCCTCGAATCGACTGTTACCGTATAAATCCTTTCAGAAAGCGGTCACGAGTCCGGAAATCATTATATTGTCACCTGGCGTTCAAAAGGCCGATGAAGGTCGTCATACCAGCCGCAGGATTGGGGATAAGGTTCCTGCCGGCCACGAAAGCACAGCCGAAGGAGATGTTGCCGGTCGTAGACAAGCCAGCTATACAGTACGTCGTCGAGGAAGCGGTCGCATCCGGCATGACCGATCTGATCATCATCACTGGCCGAGGAAAGAGGGCCATAGAGGATCATTTCGACAGATCATACGAATTGGAGCATAAGCTAAGGGACAGCGGCAACACAGAGGCCCTCGAAGAGGTACAGAGGATCGCCTCCATGGCGGACATATTCTACATCAGGCAGAAGGAGCAGCTCGGGCTTGGCCATGCCATACTGTGTGCCAAGAAGCATGTGGGGAACGAACCATTCGCTGTGATGCTCGGTGACGATATCGTGATCAACGACCATCCATGCATAGGTCAGTTGGCTGAAGTCCAAGAAGAGATGGGGTCGTCCGTCGTCGGGGTCGAGAGCGTGCCCAAGTCAAAGATATCCAGATACGGCGTCATAGATGGCAAGAAGGTCCGGAAGGGGCTCTACAAGGTGAGAGACCTCATAGAGAAACCTTCGCCCGAGGAGGCGCCGTCCGATCTCGCGATAATAGGAAGATATGTCTTCGAGCCGGAGATATTCACATACCTAGAGAAGATAGGTCCTGGCAAGGACGGCGAATATCAATTGACGGATGCTATGAAACTACTGTGTCGCAAGAAAGGGCTCTACGGGCTCAAGTTCGCAGGAAGGAGGTTCGACATCGGCAGCAAGGCGGACTGGATCAGGGCCATCGTCGAGCTAAGCAGCGAACGGAAGGACATCTCATCCGAGCTCGGATTCACTATCCACAAGAAAAACCGATAGATACAGGGCCAGGTAATACTACAGCGTTTTCTGTAGGTCCACAAGGTATTGTTCAATAATCCTTTATAGCAGCCATAGGATTTCGAATGGGGGACAAGACCTGATGAGACTCCTGGCTGAATATTACAAGATAGACGATGCCGATATCGGCGAAGGCACGGTCGTACGAGATTACGTGAACCTCTATGGATGCAAGATAGGCAGGGACTGCAAGATCGCAGCATATGCGGAGATACAGAAGGGCGTCATAATCGGTGACAGATGCAAGATCGAGGCTTTCGCATTCATACCATCAGGGGTCACAATAGAGGATGAGGTGTTCATCGGGCCACATGCTTGTTTCACTAACGATCGAGTGCCAAAGGCCGCCGGGGATTGGGAGGTGACGCCCACAATCGTCAAGAAGGGTGCGTCAATAGGAGCCAATGCCACGATAATCTGTGGCATCACGATCGGCGAGAACGCACTTGTGGGCGCGGGAGCCGTTGTGACGAAGAACGTCCCTGAAGGTGCGGTCGTTGTCGGATCACCGGCCAAGGTTATCAAGAAGAAGGCAGTTAGTAAGGTCAAGAAGTGTTCGGGGAGGAATAAGAAATGAAAGTGCCGCAGGCCCAGCCAGTCATGACAGAGAAGATGATAGAAGCCGCCGCGACCGCCCTCAGGACAGAGAGACTCACGCTGGGAGACAGCGTGTTCAAGTTTGAGGAGGCTTTCGCAAAAATGTGCGGCGTCGACCACGCCATCGCCCTCGGGTCAGGAACAGCGGCTCTGCAGCTCGGCCTCCAGGCCGCGGGAGTGAAGTCTGGCGACAAGGTCCTCACATCTGCGATGTCGTTCGTCGCCACTTCGAATTCGTTCGTCGCTTTCGGCGCGAAGCCGGTGTTCTGCGATGTCGACGCGGTCGACTTCAACATAGATCCAGCCAAGATCCAACTAGACAAGGAGACCAAGGCCATCATCCCGGTACACCTCTATGGCCATCCCGCGAAGATGGATGAGATCAATGAAATTGCGCAGAAGCATGATGCGGTCGTCGTCGAGGACGCCTGTCAAGCGCATGGCGCAAGGTACAAGGGCAGAAGGGCAGGTTCCCTCGGGCTCATGGGTTGCTTCTCATTCTACCCGACAAAGAACATGCATGTCGGTGGAGACGGTGGGATGATCACCACGAACGACCCGAAGATCGCGGAGATCACGAAGAAGCTCAGGCACTGCGGCAGGAAAGGGCAGTACGAGCACGACATCATAGGATACACCGCCAGGTTGAATACCGCGAACGCGGCGGTGGGTATCGAACAATTGAAGTTGCTTGACCAGTGGAACGACAAGAGACGGGAGATAGCCAAGAAGTACGATCAGATGCTGAAAGGAGTCGGCGACCTGAGGCTCCCGCTGCAGCCGAGCAATGACTTCGAGCCCGTCTACCACCAGTACTCGTTGCTCACGAAGAGGAGGAACGAGCTCAAGGCACACTTGGAATCCAAGGGCATCGGAGTCGGGGTGCACTACGAGATCCCGATACACCTGCAGCCGATATACAGGGAGATGTACGGGTTCAAGGAGGGCATGCTGCCAATCACTGAGAGACTGTGCAAGGAAGTCCTTACTATGCCCATGTTCGTCGACATAGAAGACGAACAGATCAAGTATGTGGTGGAGAACATCAAGGGATTCTACGGTTAGGTTGAGAAAGATGACAAAGTACAATGTCGGTGTCATAGGAATAGGCTACTGGGGCAGGAAGATTCTGGATGAGTTCACAAAAGTAGAGGATGTCAGTGTGATTGGGGTATCCGATCTTGACGAGAAGAACCTGGCCTTCGCCAGCGAGAGGTATGGCGTGAAGTCCGGGTACAAGAACTACAAAGACCTCCTCGCGGTGGATGGGCTGAACGCGGTGGCCATCTGCACTCCGAACAAGCTGCATTTCCAGGTGTGTAAGGACGCCCTCGAAGCGGGTAAGCACGTACTGGTCGAGAAGCCGATAACCCTCACATCAAAGGATGGCAAGGAATTGGTCGCCCTCGCCGAGAAGAAAGAGCTCATGTTGTCTGTCGGCCACATATTCCGATTCAACAACGCGCTCTCGGAGATAAGGCGGTTGATCGAGCAGAAGTTCTTCGGTAAGCTGTTTCTCATGGAGATGACCTGGGTCAATCTCGAGAAGGCGTTCCCAGACAGGGACGTGCTCTTCGACCTGGCGCCGCACATGTTCGACATACAGAACTATCTCCTCGGGGAATGGCCAGAGGAGATCATCTGCGTGGGAGGCCCGTTCAGGAGGGAAGAGGGCGAGGAGACGGCCTACGTCACCTCCAAGTTCAAGGACGGCCTGATCGCGACCGCGAATGTCAGCTGGCTCGTGCCCAGGAAGACCAGGCAGATCATGTTGGTGGGCGAAAACAGGTCCGCCCTCATAGATGCCGTCGGCCAGGAAGTCACTGTTTACGAGAGCGGATATACATACAAGCTCGGGATCGATCGGAACAACACGATCGGGGACGAACTTGTGCATTTCGTCAAATCAATCGCCAATCCGAAAGCGGAGACCAAGAACAGCGGCATCGTTGGCGTGAAGACGGTAGAGATGATAGAGGCCGCAAAGACCTCGATGAGGGAGGGGCGCTCCGTAAAGCCGTAGCGTCGGCCTCATAGGGGCATTTTTATAGTCTGCTCGGCGAATCACCGGAGGATGGCATCCACCCTGATGCTCCTAGCGAACCCGTATAGACCTGACCCTCGAGTCAGGATCGAGGCCAGGACTCTCACTGCCGCAGGATATCGCGTCCAGGTCCTTGCATGGGGCAGGGACACGGGAAAGACCGAGATGATCGACGAGGAGGGCATCGAGATAATCAGGGTCGGCCCTGTATGCCCCTTCAGATCCGCATGGAGGATGGTCTCCAGCCTCCCGAGGTATTGGATGGCAGCGCTCAGGGCATCGAGGAGCTTACAGTTCAATCTCATCCACAGTCACGATCTGGACACCCTTCCACTCGGATTATGCATATCACGATTGACCGGAAAGCCGCTCATCTACGATGGACACGAATTGTATTCCGCGATGGTGAAGGATGATGTAGGACCTATGTACCGACCGCTGTCAATACTCGAGCACTTGCTCGTGAAGCGGGCGGATTCTGTCGTCACTGTGAGCGAGACCCTCGCAGGCATCCTCTCTCGAGGAAGAGGTGACAACGCAAGGATAGTAAGGACCAGCCCGGAGGTCACGCCAGTCTCGGCGGAAGAGATCGTTTCGATCCGTGCCAAGTACGGCATCGGAGGGTTCGTGCTCGGTTACCTCGGATCCCTCGAGCCAGGGAGATTCGTAGAGGAGCTCGCCGGAGCCTTCGCCCCCGAGGATGGCGTCACGGTGCTCATTGCGGGTAGCGGCTCTTTGCAGGACAGGGTGAAGGACGCGGCAAAGCAGAGGAGCAATGTGGTCTACATAGGTTCCGTCAGCGCGGAAGAGGCACTCAGACTGACGGCGGCCAGCGATCTGGTGACGGCCATGATGGATCCCCGGAACCCAAACAACGTCATCGGCACTCCTGGCAAGATACTGAATTCCATGGCGTTAGCCAAGCCAGTCATGACTAATGAAGGACTCGAGATCGCGAGGCTCGTCGAAAGCGTCGGATGCGGTGTCGTGGCCCGATACAACAGGGATGATTTCAGGCGATCCGTCCTGGAATCTATGAAGAATCCTGCGCGGCTCAAGGAAATGGGAGAGAATGGTAAGAATCACTTCGACAAGCACCTCTCATGGTCAAAAAGCAGGGACGAACTTCTAGCAGCCTACCGGCTTCTGCTTGGAACTGACCAGTGACTCAGGGAACAAGTATTATATACCCAGCAACCCATTTTATTCCCTGTCCGACACATGTCGGACTAGATCGGATGGGATGCAGGAAACAGCTGACGTCATAGCGCGTTAGCGATGGTTGTTTTCTCTTCCTGGATGGGAGTCGATCTCGATGTACCTGAAAGAGATAGAGCTCGAGAATTTCAAATCGTTCGCTCGCAAGACAAGGATTCCGCTTCTGCACGGCTATACCTCGGTAACGGGTCCGAACGGTGCGGGAAAATCGAATGTCACTGATGCGATCCTCTTCGTACTTGGACCAAAGAGTTCAAGGGTGATCAGGGCGGGCAAGCTCACCGACCTCATATTCAACGGTGGGAAGGATAAGAAACCAGCAACCGAATGCAAGGTAAGCCTGATGTTCTCCAACGAGGACCGGTTGATACCCATCGACTCCAACACCGTGAAGCTCACGAGAGTCGTGAGGATATCCGAATCCGCCGATGGATACTACTCATACTTCTATGTCAACGACCGGAAATCCTCTCTGGGAGAATTCGATAGTCTGCTGGCCAACGCCAGGATAAGTGCTGACGGCTACAATTTCGTTCAGCAGGGAGACATCACCAGGATCGTCGAGATGAGCAATCTCGAGAGAAGGAGGATCCTGGATGACATCGCGGGGATAACGAAGTTCGACCAGGACATCCAGAACGCGGATAAGGAACGGGGAGTAGCGGAGGAGAATGTCGCTCGCCTGTCGATCATACTCGACGAGATCAGGAAGCAGATGAAGCAGCTCGAGAAGGACCGTGAAGGGGCTCTCAAATACAAGGACATCCACGAGAGGCTCGCTTTTGCCAAGGCTGCCCTGGCCACGAAGCACCGCGACTCTGTCGATAGGGAGATCGCA
The DNA here is from genome assembly GCA_014859835.1 of Thermoplasmata archaeon. Taxonomy (GTDB): domain Archaea; phylum Thermoplasmatota; class Thermoplasmata; order UBA10834; family UBA10834; genus UBA9653. The sequence continues at coordinate 7,074 of JACZKW010000068.1, forward strand.
TCCCTTCATGAGCAGGTCGATAAGAACACCGCGGAGAAAGCAAAGGCCGAGGAGAAAAAGGGAGAACTGCACGACGAACATCGCCAGATCGCTGACGACCTCACCGCGATCGAGAACGAGATTGTGGAGAGAGGCGGCGAGGAGGCGAAACAGATCAAAGAGAAGATCGACAGCCTCAGGGTCGAACTCGCACGTGCGAAGGATGCGCAGGATAACACCGCCGAGATGACCGAATCACTGGAGGAAGTGAAGGTCGCCCAGACCGAGGACATAAAGGCTGTGAAGAAGGACCTCACGGCTCTTGAGGAGAAGCTCGCCCCACTGGAAGAGGATCACAAGGTGAAATCGGGGACCCTTGAGAGCGACAGGAACGAATTGACTTCTCACAAGGACATGGTCTCTAAGACGGACTCGGAATTGAGCAACATCCAGAAGGAGACGGTGGAGCTCGCAGTCAAGGTCACTTCGATGGACGAAAAGCACCACGCGCTCAAGCTCGAACTGGACAGATTGACCGAGCGCGAATCACGTCTCAAGCTGGACATCGCGAACCTCGAGGAGACCAAGAAGACATATGAGTTCGAACTCAAGGATTCTGAATGGTCGCTCAAGGAGCTGAAGGACGAAACTTTCAACTCTGGCAAGGGGATCAAGAAGCAGCAGGAGGAGTACTATGCCCTCAGGAACAAGGAGAAGAAACTGAGCCAGCAGTACCAGGACCTCGATAACGCGATTAAGAGCCTTACCAGGGAATACAACCAGATAAAGGCGGAAGCGGAAGCCAAGGACCTGATAAAGAAGGGCTACAACTCTGCCACGAGCGCACTGATGGAGTGTCGGGACAGGGGTTCCATCAAGGGCATCCACGGAACGGTCGCGGAACTGGCGGACGTCTCTGAAGATTACGAAACCGCATTGAATGTCGCCGCAGGTCATAGGATGCAATCGATAGTCGTGGACAACGATGAGATCGCATCGCAGTGCATAAATCACTTGAAGAAGGACAAGCTCGGACGAGCTACTTTCCTACCACTCAACAAGATGCTGGACGGACGTCCCAGAGGGAAGGCGATCATGGCAGCCAACTCGAGTCTGGGATTCGCCATCGACCTCGTGAAGTTCGATGAGAAATATAGGACGGCGTTCTGGTTCGTCTTCGGAGACACCGTAGTCGTCAAGACCCTGGGCGATGCCCGGAAGCTCATGGGAGGCGTCAGACTCGTCACGCTCGAGGGGGAGCTCGCAGAGGCCAGCGGAGCGATGGTCGGAGGTACCCTCGATAGGAACCTGCTGAAGTTCGGCGCGGCCTCGGAGAGCAAGTTGGAGAAGAAATCCACAGAGCTGAGGGCCGCGATCGATTCGCAAGAGAATATCCAAGGAGAGCTAGCGGAACTCAAGACCAGATTGTCGGAACTCGAAGGCCAGATAAGGGACTCGAACGCCAAGGACAGCGGGGAGAGCATCAGGATCAGCACGCTGCAGACAAAGAAAAAGGAGTTCGATCAGAAGCTCGCATCCATCGCGAATGAACTCGAGATCAAGGGTAGAGAACTCACAGAATGCCTCGGGCTCATCGAGAAGGTCAATGTCGACATAGACCGGTTCGCCCAGGAGACCCAGAAGATAAAGATGAAGAAAGAGGCGATGGACAAGAAGCTCATGGACGCCACGCCGCACGAGCTCTCACAGAAGCTGAAGAAGCTTGAGAGCGAGATATTCGAATTATCCAGTGAAGTGAGCGCACTGAGCTCCGAGATACAGACGATTAGGAAGCAGATAGAGCTCGTGACTGGTCGAAAGAACGAGCTCACGGCTGGACTTGATACTACGAACCAGAAGATAGAGGAGCTCAAAGCTAAGCATCAGGAGAGCCAGGAGAAGCAAGTCCAGGTCGACACCGAGCTAAAGGCTCTGCAGAACATGGAGAGGTCGATGGGGGACAAGCTCAATTCCCTGAGGACCAAGCGCGACAGCCTCTACAAGAAGAAGACGGACACGGAGTCGAGCATCGAGAAGCAGCTGATGAAGGCGCAGACCTGCGGAGACATAGTGCTCAGTCTTCAAACGAAGATCGCTGATACGAATAAGAGACTGCTGGACGCACAGACAGACTTGGCACAGTACGAATCCATCGATCTGCCTCAGGACTTGCCGACGACGGAGGACCTGAAGGCGACCGTCATCGAGAGCGAGAGGACCATCAACACCCTCGGAAACGTCAACCTGAAAGCCATAGATGAGTTCGACGAGAAGAGGCTCAGACACGAAGAATTGAAGGAAGAGATATCCCAACTGAACAAACAGAATTCCAACCTGATGAAACTCGTGGCCGAACTCAACGACAAGAAGAAGGTCGGATTCTTGAAGATCTTCGGCGGCATAAACGAGAATTTCAAGAAGACCTTCGCCGAGCTTTCCGCAGGAGGAGACGCAGAACTGCTCCTCGAGAACGAGGAAGACCCGCTCTCAGGTGGACTCATAATCAAGGCGAGGCCAAAAGATAAGAAGGTCGTCAGGATGCACGCGCTCTCAGGAGGCGAGAAGAGTCTCACCGCGCTCAGTTTCATCTTCGCGATACAGGCGCACGAGCCATCGCCGTTCTACCTGCTCGACGAAGTCGACATGTTCCTCGATGGGGTCAACGCAGAGAATGTCGCTAAAGCGGTCAAGAGAAGCTCGAAGAACGCTCAGTTCATACAGATATCCTTGCGCAAGGTCACGCTCAAGGAATCAGATCACATCATAGGAGTCACGATGCAACGCGATGGCATGTCCGAGGTCGTCTTCAAACCAAACATCGGAGACATGGCGGACAACCCTGCCGAACCCGCAGACCAGCCACCATTACAGGAGGAAGCCGCATGAGCATGACAGCACCGGAGATGGATTGCGCACAGGTTCTGAACCATCTGATGTTTCAGAGATCTATAATCGATGATGATATACAGGAGCAGCGGGAGGAGCGTATGGAAAGCTATGTCCGCACGGTCGAGGAGATCAGGGAGGGCACGCTCGTCCCATCCGAAGACCCGTTCGAGAGAAGCGTCTCCATCGTCTTCGAGCTCGTGATCCAGCAGAAGTTCAATCCATGGGACATCAACCTGATCGAGTTCTCGAAACTATACATGAACAGAATCAAGAAGGCGGACGAGGTCAACCTGATAATCGCGGGGAAGCTCGTGTACATGGCATGGGAGATCCTTCGCATGCAGACGGAGCTCGTGCTCCAGCGAGCAGACAAACCAGAAACTGTCGAGGTCATGTTCGATGGTTGGGAGCCCGAGGGGTTCGACCTGTTCGTAGACCCGTTCGAGCTCGGCGCCGGCGAGGCACTCCTCTACAGCGACGAGATGCCGATAGACGAGAAGGTCAGGCGCAAATCGGACAGGCCAGTGACGCTCATCGACCTGCTCGATGCATTCGAGGAGGCCAAGCAGGAGAGCGACATACGCAAGGAACTGTCGAAGTTCATGCAGAAGTACAGGAGGCCAGACTTCGACGACAAGGCGCACAAGGAGAGCCTCGAGGATGACATCGCCAATGTATGGGACAGGCTGCAGAAATGCGGAAGCGGACCGATACCCGTCGGCGACCTGTTCACCGCGGGGAAGGAAGACAGGATAACCGTGTTCGTCTCAGCGCTCTTCCTCGCGAAGATGGGGAAGATCAATATCTGGCAGGAAGAAGTGCCATACGGAATGATATTCGTGGAAGCGAAGGTACCATGGGATATCGCCCATCTCGAAGACGCGGTGACTGTACCCGAAGTCCCGGTCCAGAATATGTCGGTGGTCAAGTGAAGAGTGAGAGGATCGTCGAAGCCGAGCTCTTCTCCGCCGGCAAACCAGTGACAGTGACGGACCTATCCAAGAAATCCGGCCTTGACGCCAGAACAATAAGGGGTGCACTTCAGAAGCTCACTGAAGAATACAACGATTCGGACAGAGCGATTGAGATATCCAAGATGGGACCGAAGTACTCGATGCAGGTCAAGAAGGATTACAAGGACTTGGCGTATAGGCTGGCGGACATGAACATACCGAAAGACGTCCTCAAGACCGCATCCCTGATCGCATATTATCAGCCTGTGCTGCAGAGCAAGCTCTTCGATCTCCTGGGCAGCAAGATATACGACCATGTGAAGAAGCTTGAGGAGCTCAGGCTCGTCAAGACGAGGAAGAGGAAGAACAGCCTGGAGATCACGACGACAAAGAAGTTCATCGAGACTTTCGGAATAGATGCCCGGTCCCGAGACGAGGTCAAGGCTTGGTTCGAGGGGGAGCTCGCCAAGAAGAAGGCTAAAAAGGCCTGAATTGGAGTTCACTCTGCGACCTATGTCAGCAGCGCCGATACACAAAGCTTTAAGTGACCTGCGTACATTGCGAGTTCAGTGATTTCTGATGGTCATGCCGCTCAGTTTGCTTGAGAAATCGATGAACAAGAAAGTCTCACTCCTACTCAAGGACAGCAGGACGCTTGAGGGTACCCTCATGGGATTCGACGATTACTTGAACATGGTTCTCGACGACACCGAGGAGACGAACGGTGACCAGGTGAAGAGACTCGGAACGGTCATACTCCGCGGGAACAACGTCGTCAGCATAGCCCCGAAGTGATGGCCTGCACGTTTCTGCAGATATTGATGGTTCAGCGTATGCGCCGACACTGAAGATGGTTTTATACATCGAAGTCGTTCCACGGCTGACATGAAGGCAGTGTTGTTGGTCGGAGGGCTTGGCACTAGACTGCGGCCCCTGACATATCGTATTCCAAAACCACTCGTCCCGGTGATGGGGAAGCCACTCATCATGCATGCTGTGGACTCCCTCCCCGATGAAGTGGACGAGGTGATCATCCCTGTAGGGTACAAGAAGGAGGCCATGCAGGATTATCTCGAGAAGAATAGGCCGAAACGCAAGATCACGCTCGTCGACGAACCTGAACCGCTTGGCACCGGTGGGGCCGTGAAGAACGTTGAGGAGTACATCGATGGACCGTTCATGGTTCTGAACGGAGATATGATATCCTCGTTGGATCTCAACGGGTTCCTACGCTTCCACAGGGAAAAAGGAGGGATCGCGTCAATCTCGCTGTGGCAGGTCGAGGACCCATCCCCATTTGGCGTCGCCTTGCTGGATGAAGGCAATAGGATAACGAGATTCCAAGAGAAGCCGAAGAGGGAAGATGCATTCTCTGATTGGATCAATGCGGGAGCATATGCGCTCGAATACGAGGTGCTGGATCACATAGGTGAGGGCTTTGTCTCAATGGAGCGAGAAGTCTTCCCGAAACTGCTTGACCGCGGCATGTATGGACTCAAGTTCGACGGGCACTGGATCGACTGCGGGACCAGAGAGAACCTGCTGGGCGCGTTCAATATCCTGATGGGCACCGCGGGCAGCGTATCACCTGAGGCAGTGACCGAAGGAGCGGTCATAAATCACCCAGTCGTAGTCGAGAAGGGCGCAGTGATCGCCGGGGCGACAATCGGTCCAAATTCGTACATATCTGAGCGCGCAGTTGTGGGTCCGCTCTCAGATGTCCAAGGATCTGTCATCTACAGTGATGCACGAATCGGATCCAAGTGCAAGATCCGTGACTCGATAATTGATGAAGGCGTCACAATACCGGATGCTGCGGAGATCGTTTCGAAGATCATGAGCCATACAGCAGATGAATGAACTGTGGTCGCCTTCGTATCAGAAGAACAACAGATAGCTCAGGAACATTAGTCCGGATATCGTTGCTGCTGCAGGTATAGTGAGTATCCACGCAATGACTATCTTTCTTCCGACACCCCATCTGACCGCTGAAACGCGTTTGGTCGCGCCAACACCCATGATTGCTCCGGATGCGGTGTGCGTCGTGCTTACGGGGATTCCAAATATCGCGGTCACGAGCAGCATGGTGGCAGCTCCCGTCTCTGCGCAGAACCCCTGGTATGGGTCTAGCTTCGTTATCCTGGAGGCCATGGTCTTCACAATCCTCCATCCTCCGAAGAATGTGCCGAGGGCGAGCATACCGCCACAGGCGAACTTCATCCAGTTCTCCACCAGGAAATCTCCGGTCGCAAGAGTACCGGCTTCAATCATGATCACGGTCGCGATGATGCCCATGCCCTTCTGGGCATCGTTGGTACCATGAGTAACGGAGAGATAAGCCATCGAGCCAATCTGAAGCTTCCTGAACCATTTATTGACGAGGGATTTGGACGCCCTCTTCGCGATTCTCATCACAAGAACTGCGAGGCAGAAGGCTATCGCCATTCCCGCGATAGGTGATATCACGATGAACGCTATGGTCTTCAAGACGCTGCTCCAGACCACTGCATCCACAAACCACACTGCACCTCCAGCCCCGACGAGACCTCCAATGAGCGCATGACTGCTGGAAGTAGGTATCCCAAACCACCAAGTGAAAATGTCCCAGATTATAGCACCCATTATCGCGCAGAACACCAAGGGGATCCCATATTCGGTAAGCAATGCGGTGTCGATTATTCCTTTCCCCATGGTCTTTGCGACCTCTATTCCTAGGAAGATACCCATGAAATTGAACACTGCAGCCAAACCGACGGCGTAGACGGGAGACAATACCTTAGTGGCCACAACCGTGGCTATCGAATTGGCGGAATCGTGAAAACCATTAACAAACTCGAAAGCCAGCGTGAGTCCGATTGTTATCAGGGCAAGTGCAGACAATCCCAGGAGTTCCATCGATTCCCACCTAGGAATTCTTGATAAAGATGTCCTTTATGACATCTGCAACATCTTCGCATTTGTCAGTGGCCATCTCGAGATGCTCGTAAATCTCCTTCAGCTTGATTATCTCCAGGACATCCTTCGTCTTGAAAAGATTTGCGATAGCAGTGTGAGTGATATCGTCACCGACATTTTCCCAGCGGTTTATCTCGATACAGTGCTGGAGGATCTCATTTCTCCGTTTGAAGTTCTTGAGATCCTTCACAGCATGAGCGGTTTCGCGAACCGAACTGAGGACGACCTCGGTGAGCTTGACCATTTCTGGGGGTATGGTTTTGATCTCATATGCCCACATTCTGTGTGCAGCAGACTCCATATAGTCCAGGATATCATCGAGTCTGGATGCCAGCTTCGACATATCATCATGGTCTATTGGGGTAACGAAGGTCTTGTTGAGCGCCTCGGCGATCGTATGCACAAGGTCGTCGCCTTTGTGCTCAATATCCTTCATCCGGTCCCGTTTCTCAGAGACGTTATTGTAATCCTTGACCATGTCAAGGAGAGACTCAGCCCCTTCAAGAACTACGCTCGCCTGTTGGTCCAGTAGGGAAAAGAAGTGCTTCTCCTGAGGAATAATCCATTCCTTAAATCCCATCGGGTACGCCCCCCTATGCATGTCAATATGAATCTGCATATTAAGGCTTGCGGAACCGTGCCGATGGCGACATCTAGCAACCGATTATTACGCATTTCGTTCATAGAGGAATAGCTTTTATCCTCAACTCGAATATCGTTGGACGATGACACCCGAACCTAAGGACAAGGAAGCCCCGAGACTGTTCGGAACCAATGGTGTCCGAGGCGTGGTCAATACACCCGAAATGGATAACGTCTTCGCCCTCAGACTAGGACAGGCGATTGGGACGTACATGAGGGGTCAAGTCATGATCGGCACTGATGCCAGGACATCAGGCCATATGATCAAATCAGCATGCGCAGCTGGCCTTATGGCAACAGGATGCGACGTGCTCGACTGCGGGGTAGTTCCGACGCCCACAATTCAATTTGCGGTTAAGAATAATAAAGTAGGCGGAGGCATCATGATCACAGCATCACACAACCCTCCGGAGTTCAATGGGATAAAATGCATAGACCCAGACGGAACAGAGATGGCCAGACAGAACGAGGAGAAGATTGAGCGAATATTTCATGACAAGAGCTTTGCGAGAGCTGATTGGACGAAGATGGGCATGACCAAACCATATACGACGGCAATAGACGAGTATGTGGATGCCATCATCGGGCTCGTTGACGCACAAGCCATCAGGAAGGCGGGACTGAGGGTCGCAGTGGACTGCAGCAACGGACCCGCTTCCCACGTGACCCCCAGGATGCTGGAACGGTTGGGGGTCAAGTATGTCACCCTGAACGCAGATCCGAATGGCGCATTCCCTGGCCATAACAGCGAACCAACACCAGAGAACACGAAGGACATCGTCGGGCTCGTCAAGGCTGGAGGGTTCGATTTCGGGTTCGTCCACGATGGGGACGCAGACAGAACCATATTCATCGACGATAATGGAAGATACCTTTATGGAGACAGGAGCCTGGCGCTCTGCGCATATCATGCCTGCTTGAAGAGCGATGGAGGATTAGTCGTCACATCGGTCGGGTCTTCCATGTGTGTCGAGGACGCCACAAAGATGGCCGGAGGGAGCATCCTCTACACGATGGTCGGTTCCCCGATTGTAGCCAGGGAAATGATCAAGCACGATGCGGTCTTCGGGGGGGAGGAGAATGGCGGATTGATATTCCCCGAGCTCCAGTACTGCAGGGACGGCGCCATGAGCGGCGCGAAGATACTGGAGATAGTCGCCCATCATGGTAGACTCTCGGAGCAGATGGATAAGATACCATCGTATTCGCAGTACAAGGTCAAGACCAAGTGTCCGAACGACCGCAAGCAGGAGATCATGTCCAAGCTGGCAGCCTCCGCGAAGGGAGATAGATTGGACACTACCGATGGCGTCAAAATATTCTCGGACAAGAGCTGGGTACTCGTCAGACCTTCCGGGACGGAGCCGATATTCAGGGTGTTCTCAGAAGCACCGACCATGGAAGAGGCGAAGAAGCTCGCAGAGGATTATAAGACGGAAGTGGAGAGACTCCTGAAAGAATGACCCTCACTTCTTGTGCGTGGCCGTCCATTTTACGGCGACGACTTCTCGGATGAGTCTAGCCGCCAATATCGAAGTGTTTCCGTTGTCATATGGAGGACAGACCTCCACCACATCGAAACCGATCAGGCGGTCACCGAGCTTGTTGATGACGTACTTGACATCCCACGGAGTGATCCCGAACGGCTCAGGTGTTCCTGTGCCAGGAGCGAACGATGGGTCGATGCCGTCTATATCGACCGATAAATACACCGGCTGATGCTTCAATTTGGCTAGCATCTCATCGAATACCTTGGCAACGCCTTCCCTGTGGATCCGGAATGCGTCAGCATATAACGCCTCATCCTTATCCTCACTCTCGGATATGGAGCGGACACCGAAGGCGAACACATTTCCCTTGCCCACGATGTCCTCGATTCGCTTGTGCGCGCAGGCATGGCTGTTCTTCAATCCCTGATACTCATCTACGTAGTCGAGGTGGGCATCGATCGTTATAACGGACATCTCACGGCCATGTGCTCTCACGATCGGAGGAGACACTGAATGTTCCCCACCGACAGATATCAGGAACTTGTCGGAGGAGATCATTTTCCTGGCCTCTTCCTCGATGGAAGCA
>JACZKW010000009.1:0-18784 GCA_014859835.1 Thermoplasmata archaeon
GATCGTCATACACGACTTCCTCAACTTCGAGCTGGGCATGGTATGCGGCTACAAGTTCGAGGACAAGAACAGCAACGGTGTCTGGGATGAGGGCGAGTATGGACTGCCCAACTGGCCGATCCACATGGTCAGGGACGATACTCCCGAGGAATGGATCGTCTACACGGACTCGAGCGGATTCTTCTGCATATCTGGGCTGAAGGCTGATTGGTACTTGCTATGGGAGGAACTGCTCCCCGGTTGGACACCGACAACACAGACTTGGGCTGTGTTCACCGTAACCTCAGGTGCAATGATCGTGCTGGATCCGTTCGGCAACTTCAAGGACGTGAAGATCCCGATCATGAAGTATGAGGACGTGGACGGCAACGGCATGTTCAACGAAGGAGACCGCCCGATCGAGGGCTGGATGTTCACCGTGAGTGGACCTTGCTTCGACACGCCCGTGCAGGTGTACACAGACGCCGAGGGCAAGACGGGAGTGACCGTCACCATGGCGGGCACCTACACAATCGTCGAGGAGGACAGGGAAGGCTGGATGCATGTGAACCCGTCGGATGGGACTGCGACAGCTGTAGTCGTGTCCGGGATGATGTTCAAGACATTCCAGTTCGGCAACTTCATACTGGGACAGATAACCGGTCAGAAGTTCTACGACTGGAACGCGAACGGCGTCATGGACGAGGGCGAGCCTGGCCTGGCGAACTGGGTCATATGGATAAACGGCACGCTCGTGTCCGGTGGCTTCATGAACATCACGAGGCTGACAGACTCCAGCGGATTCTACTCCGTGACGGGATTGCCTGCGGGTACATACGTCGTGTCCGAGAGGTTGGAGTACGGGTTGCCCGGATGGGTGCCGACAACTCCCGCCACGACGACCGTCGTGATGAACAGCGGAACCATCTCGAGCCTGAGCTTCGGCAATGCGGTGTACGGCGTCGTGCACGGTTGGAAGTTCTATGACAAGGATATGGACGGCATCTTCGACGAGAACGAGCCGGGTCTTCCCGGATGGACGATCGTGCTCGAGGGATACACCGACCAGGGTCTGTATGTCTACAGAACCACTGTGACCGGAGCCGACGGATGGTACTACTTCGACATGGTACAGCCGGGCGAGTACACGGTCACCGAGGTGCTTCAGGAGACTTGGGAGTGCACAACTGCGCTGCCGATCGTCGTGGACTCCAGTGGAGCGGTGCAATACTTCGATGTGCGCGTGGACATAGGCAACATCAGGTACGCACTGATACACGGCTACAAGTTCCTCGACACATTCTCTGAATCGTCCCCATTCTGGCCGAACGGACTGTTCGACGAGGATGAGTATGGCCTGGGCAACTGGGAGATAACCCTCGAGGGCTGGACCACCACGGGTGTGTACGTAGAGCGCGTGCAGTACACCGACAACATGAAGAACATCGGCTACTACGAGTTCGACGATGTGCTTCCAGGGATGTACTGGGTCAACGAGACTTTGCTCTCTGGCTTCTACGCGACCAAGCCGATCAGCAACCTCGTCATGGTCTATCCGTTCCCATATGGACCAGTCGGGATAACCATCGACTTCGGCAACCTCATACCTGAGGCGGACCCCGAACTGAACTTCGTGCTGTCCGAGGGCTGGAACCTGTGGTCGTGCCCGATGGAGGTCGAAGGCCTCACCGCGATGAGCCTGCTCAAGGAGATAGGACCGACGGGACTGATGATCAGCCGGCTGAACAACCCTGACGAAAGGTACTACTCCTACTCCATAGGCGAGAATGTATCACGGTACGACTTCCCGATCGTGAGGGGCGTCGGATACTTCGTCTACGTGACGAGCGACACGACCTTCACTCTCGAGGGAGTGTTCGGACCTGCTGACGACGCGCCGCTCGGTGCGGGATGGAACATCGTTGGATTCAGCCAGCTGAAACCGGTGATGGCCAGCGAGTTCCTGTCCATGGTCGAAGGAGGCCAGGCATTGATGGTCAGCTACCTCGATGCTGATGAGGGCCGGTACTACTCGTACAGCCTAGGTGAGCCGGACATGTACGACTTCGTCGTGAGCCCAGGGAGAGCCTACTTCGTCTGGGTCGACTCGGATGCGACACTCGTCTTCTAGACGGGAAACCTCTGAATCGCGGGCGTGCTTTCTAACGCCCGCGCGGAAACTATTTCTGAAACTATTTCTTGATCATGGAACGAGCGGGGAAGTTTCGCATGAGGATTTCGAGTTCTAATGTAAAAAGGATGAAATTCAGCGTCATCGCGCTAACCATCGCATTCGTAGGGTTGCTGACCGTATCCGTGCTTTCGACACCGAACGCCAGCTCAGCATCCTTAGCGCCAATGGACGTCAAGGGATACATCTACGACGGATCTTACGGTTTGATCGTGGGGGCGGACGTCACCGTGACTACCAAGGATGGCGAGACCATCATCGCCATCTACGACACGACATCCGACCCAGATGGTTATTACAAGATCACTTTCGGCCCATCAGAGTATAATTATGGATGCACGATAGAGGTGACTGCCACAGACGGCATAGATACGAACACTAACTGGACCGTAGCTGCTGACAGCGCCCTGTGGAACTACGTCAATGTCACGCTCGCCGATGAGATACCGGAATTCGGGGGAGTCTACGGCCTATCGATGGTCTTCGCAGTGTCCGGGATCATGGCGATATTCATCGTCATGGGAAGGAAGAGGCGTTAGGACATACTGACTAGTCTTCTTTGAAGCACTGACGTAAATGAGCCAGTATCAATAGTGATTCCAATCAAAAAGCATATAAGGAAAGCCGTACGTTGATGCTTTCCTAACACCCGAAAGGATGTGCTGCCCATAGGAGGAGTGGCTTGACATCCTTGAGTTGGTTGATATCATGAACCACCCATCAAATAAGAGAATACGCAAGCGAAGCACACACTTCGCAGTCGCTCTGACCACAGTAGCTTTCGCCCTGATCGCATCATCACTGATGGTTTCGAATGGCGCACTAGCCGCTATTGCACCAAAGCAGGTGAAAGGATACATATGGGACAGTGCCGGAAGACCAGCTGATGGCACCGATGTAACCATCAACATACTCAGACAGTCGGATTCATCGATTCGAGCGACAATGTCGGAAACCGTAGGAGCCAGCGGATACTATTCCGTCTCGTTCGACCCGGATGAGTGGGACATCGGCGACACGATACAGGTCATAGCAACCTACGAATCGGCCCAACAGCCGCCCGTCTCCGTGGTTGCCACGTCTGTGCCCTATCAGTGGGCGAACGTAACGTTCTTATTCGAAATACCTGAGTTCGGCAGTTACCTCGGCCTGTTGCTCGCAGGCGGTGCGATCGGCGCCGTCGGAATCGCGGTCGTCGCGATGAAGAGACGCCGCTGAACCGGTACGCGGACAAATACTTCCAAACCCCTTGATACCGATTTCTTAACCTATTGATACTTGTACCCACGGGTATCAAAATTGAGAATAATGATTTATACGAATAAGCAACATGCCAGGCCCGTCTAGGCAAGCCTTGAACGTCACTCAATGAGCGATCTCGTGAAGGGATGGGATATGTTTCTAAGAGTGATAACGACGCAATATGCCTTCATATTACGCGCGCCCGCTAGAATGACACAAGAGAGGGTGAACGCAAGTGCGAAGGAAGTATTCGCTGCGGCTGCGTAACGGCTGCAGAACCACCGAAGAGCGCGGGCTGATGTCAGTCCATTTCTCAGCGGTGATGCTCTTCGCCCTCACGATAGCGGCCCTCATGATCTTCTCCTCGCCTGGTGCGCTCTCAGCATTGACCTCGTCCGCCGAAAGCCAACAGCACGAGATCGCAATGGGCGGAGATGCCAACACGATCACGAGACTGTCCCCGTCCTGGAACGGACAGCAGTGGGACTGGAGCAGCATGGCAGACGAGGCGGGCTACATAGGAATAATCGTATCGGTACCCGAGGGCTACACCTATCAGCACACCGACTCGGACGGAGGGCTAAGGTTCTTCGACATGCAGTTGACCTCCGGAAGCGATTATACACATGCATTCACAGGATTCTCCGCCAGAGTCACGATGCAGACCCTGGACGAGATCCTATCACTCGATGAGTCCATCTCGGTCTATCCCGACCTCCCGGTCGAGGCGTTCTTGACGGAGAGCGTCACACAGATAGGCGCCGACCAGCTCTGGGAACGCACGGACTCATACGGATACCCAGTGACCGGCAGAGGCATTGTCGTCGCGGTCATAGACACAGGTATAGATTACACTCATCCGGACCTAGGCGGCGGATTCGGCCCATCCTACAAGGTGATCGGCGGATACGATTTCTACAATCATGACTCTGACCCGATGGACGACAACGGCCACGGGACCCACGTCGCCGGAACGATCGCTGCGAACGGCGGGATCATGGGCGTCGCTCCCGACGCAAAGCTGCTCGCGTACAAGACTCTAGGTCCAGATGGACAGGGCAGCATGAGCGATGTCATATCAGCCATTGACAGGGCGATGGATCCTAACAGCGATGGCGACACCTCGGACCATGCTGACGTCATAAGCATGAGCCTCGGAGGTGCCGGCGAAGCTTCCGACCCGGTCTGTCTCGCGGTCGCGAGAGCAGTGGAGGTAGGAATCGTAGTCGTAGTAGCTGCTGGCAACGCTGGACCGTCGATGGGAACCGTTGCGTCTCCAGGGGTCGCGCCCGATGCGATAACCGTCGGAGCAGTCGATGACGACGGCGTGCTGGCAGCTTTCAGCTCCAGGGGAACCATCCCCGATCTGATGATCAAGCCGGAGATATCCGCTCCCGGCGTCTCGATAACCTCGACCGTGCCTACCAGCGGTTCTCTCAGCTCACCGACAGGGTATCTCGCAGCTAGCGGAACCTCGATGGCCACCCCGCACGTCAGCGGTGGTGTGGCACTCCTTCTGCAACTTCATCCTGAATGGACCCCTCAACAGATCAAATCAGCAATCATAACCAGTGCGAACGACCTGGGCGAATCATTGTGGAGCGTCGGTGCAGGCGAGATGTGGCTCCCGGCCGCTGCGGACACGACTCTGTTCCCGGTGCCCGCGCTTATCTCATACGGCTTCGCAGGAGCGCCTGTGCAGACAGCCACGGTTACCAACACAGGATCGTATGTGAACCTCGCCAGCTCTACCGACGATTGGCTCTCGCTCTCGGCAGACGGCGTCACGAACCTCATGGTCTGGGCTAACACTTCCACCGTGTCTCCATTTTCGATACCCATCAGCTCGGGGACGAGCGGGGCAGTCACCCTCTCAGTGCCCGCACCAGGTATAGACACAGATGAGGGCTACTTCGAGGGCGAAGTGAGACTGACATACGCCTCCACGAGTGTAATCATACCCTTCGGATTCGCCGCCCTGTCGACCCTTAACGTGCATGTCCTGGATGAGAGCGGCAAGGAGGTCAATGACCCGTACGGAGGAGTATGGGCATACAGGCTCCCGGACGCGGATCTGACCATGATGGCGAGGGGAAACATGAACCCTGCACCTCCGGCCAGTTTCCTGGTGCCGTCGGGCGATTACTCCGTGAGCGCCGCTGGACATCAGGACATATACAACTACGTCGACCCGTACCTTCTATCCAGCACCGTGACCATCGGCAGACTGTCCACAGTCGATGTCTACCTCACGATGTCGACCGCAAGGAAGATGACTCTCGACCTCGAAACGGACGAGGGGCTTCCGATATACGTGAAGGATTATCGCGTCTACCTCAGGCACGAAGGGACGAAGAACATATCATTCCATCTCATCGGCTCAGACTACTCGAAGTCCGGCAGCGATATCTTCTCACTCCCGCACTCCAAATACATCTTCGTATCCGATACGACCGAGAACATCGGCATATCGGTCTCAGGCTTCTCATACACAGCCCCCATGTGGGAGTTCATGAGCAGGAACTGGCACAACTGGTACGAGTACACCAGCGGGACCTCGACTGAGTTCTATATCGAGGCCAACGCAGACCTCCAGTACCTCCTCGCATGGGAGTTCGATGGCGTGGACGCGAGCACGCCCACGACACTAGCACTAGTCGATGGACAGTACTCCGTATACGAGACCAAGTACGATATCTCAGGCAAGCTCACCGATATCTGGGGAGACTGGGGCAACCACCTTTCGATAGGTGGAGATGCCGCATTCTTCACAAGAAGGGACACGGACACCTCCCTCAACTCCTTCTTCTCGGGCATGACCAGGACGACGATAGTCCAGGGTGTGTTCTCCGAGCTGTACTTCCCGCAGAGCATATTCGGAGGGTACTCGGAGAGGGCATACTACACAGCGGACTACGACCATCTCGTCTCGGCCGCGACGGCTTCGAACATAGAACTCCCGGACCGCACCTACCTCGAACCCGTCGGTGGGGTAATCGAGTCGGAGAGACTTGGGGCCGGACCGTTCTATCCATCAGTCTACACGATCAATGGAGACGACACGTTTGTCCTGTACCACCCGCTACTCAGGGACCAGGCTGGGGCCAAGGTCGGAGGGATAAGCACGCCCGTGCTGAATCTGTACAAGGATGGTCAGCTCGTCGGAGTGTACCAGCTCTCAGAGTTCCTGTCCAGGCCGGATGCCGTCAGGACGATGGACCTGATGGGCGCTGGAAACTATGTCGCAAGAATAACATACACACCATCGGCGCAGATATGCAATGATGTGATCATCGAGCTCGGGTTCGCTTCCCCTAGCGCAGACGCAGACCCACCGGTCATAACCTCGCTCGATATGTCTCAGAAGTTCGTTCCAGGAGACACCGTGGACCTGACATTCACGACTGCTGACGCGTCTGCCATAGGCACGGTCGCTGTGAGCTGGAGAGCCGACGATGGCGCTGCATGGAACCCGCTCACGGTGAATGACCTCGACGGTGGAGCATACGGCGCGAGCATACAGACCGACGAGGGCGATACGGCGATCGACCTATTGATGAAGGTCACAGATTCATCAGGCAACTACATACAGTACACCGCATCAAACGCAGCATTGATGCAGGTACCAGTCACATTCCAACTTACAACGGACGAGACGGAGATCGGATACAGAAGCGCCGACGAGGTCGTCGTCCTATACGGGGAGCTCACGGACATGTCCGGCGAGCCACTCCACGCCAGCGGCGCGGTCCCGATCGAACTCACGGTCGATGGCGTGAAGATCGGCATGATCCTGGACGAGTATGTCACCTCGGACGGCCACGAGCACAACGGCGCGATACGCTTCGAGTGGCACTTCAACCCACTAGACCTCTTCACCGCACAGGGTGATACGGTCCTCGTCACGGCGACTTTCGACCTAGGGATATACGAGAGCGTCACGAGGACTATCGCATTCACATCTGGAGAATACTCCAACACGCTACCCAGCATAACGCTCGTCTCACCCGGCGACGGCAGTCTGATCGCACCTGGGACGGGGATCGACCTCATTGTGGAGGATGACGGCACGGTAACGGCGCAGTGGTATCTGGACGGCGCACCGATGGAAGTGTTGTCCTCACCCTGGGACGTTTCGACAAGCACCTGGAAGGATGGGACCCACACCATGACCGTGGTCGCGACGGACGACCTCAGAGGAGAGACCGAGGCGTCGTTCGTGTTCGAGGTCGATGGATCTGACCCGATCGTCGCGATCACCTATCCGGAAGATGGCATGCTCATTCCCCAATGCGATACACTTACCGCATCGGTGAGCGACGAGCATCTCGCTTCGGCAGTCTGGAGTGTGGACAGCGGCGTCCCGCAGGTCTTCGATACGCCCTACACGATAGATATGACGGGCTGGGAGATAGGGACGCATACGGTCGAGGTCACGGCAACGGACCTGCTAGGGAACTCGGCCTCCGCATCCACTAGCTTCGAGATCTCGGACCAGTTCATCGTCATCTTGCTGGAGAGCCCCGGTGACGAGGCGGTCGTACAGTCCGGTGTTCCCCTAGAATTCTCGTTCCTTGGATTGGGAGAGATAACCGCCATGTGGACCCACGGCGGTTCCTGGCATGATCTGGAAGAACCCTACACGATACAGACCGATGACTGGAGCGAAGGCGTGTACGAGGTTACGGTCAACGCAACCAACAATCATGACCAGTCGGCACAGAAGACATTCACGGTGACCGTGGACGACACGCCACCAGAGATCATGCTCGCATCCCCGATCGACGGCTCGTTCGTCAACCCCGATGATACAATAACACTGGATATCACCGAGGAGCACCTGGATATCGTAAGCTGGATGCTCTGGGGAGAGATGAGGACGAGCCCGTACCACGATATCTACATATCACTCACTAACTGCCCCGCGGATGGTTACTTTACCGTGACAGTCATCGTCTACGACTTGGCAGGGAACGAGGCGCATGAATCATATGTGTTCGCGATGGACTCGACCCCGCCTGCCATCACAGTCGGCCCCGCCTCGGGAAGCTCTCTCAAGGCGGGAACACCGATCGAGGTGTCCGTTGAAGATGCGTTCCTTGCGGAGGCAGCCTGGTCGATTGATGGCGAGAACTTCGAACAGATGACATCCCCGCATGCGGTCGATACCGCGTCATGGAGCCCAGGATGGTATCTCTTCCAGGTATACGCCCGGGACTTCTCTGGGCAGACCAGCTGGCACAACCAACCACTCTATGTGGACGGGACGAACCCAGTCATCAGGATGAACGAGAACTGCACTTACTCTGCGGACGGAACCGCCATCATATCCGCGGTGATATCGGATGATTTCGGCGTCCAATCCGTCACGCTCTACTACAACAACGGAAACGGCACATACTCAACCGTGCAGATGCAAGCTAACGGAGGAACCTACACTGCGAATATCGGCTCGGACGCGATGTGGGACGGCATGGATGCCTATGTGATCGCCGTCGATTTCGCTGGAAACGTCGCTGAGAGCGAGCCTTTGACCATGTCACTCATCGAGGGACCCATCGTCGATGACGAGGTGCCAGATGATGAGACGCCCGGCGCGGACGAGTCCGACGGAGCAATCCTGACGATTGTTGGAATCGCTGCTGTCGGAGGCGCGATCTCACTGCTCTCTATGATCCTCATCCTCAGGTCCCGAAGGCTTGCGGAAGAGGAGGTCAAGAGGAGCAGAACCAACAATCCAAAGAAGCCGGTGCATGCAGCTGCAGAGGCGAACCGCACTTCGACATCGACCACGCCGAAACCATCGCCGGTCTCCGCTGCGAATCCCAGAACTAATACGATGTCAGGGATGGCGCGCCCGAGGCGCAATACATCAAACGCGGGCAAGATGGTCGTGAAGGTACCGGTCTCGCGCGAGCAATATGCGAAGATGCAAATGATGAACCGCTCAAACAGACCTCGTCAGATGCAGCGCTGAGAGTTCATCCTCAAGCATCCTTGTCAACCAGATCACCCATATTCTCGACAGGTTCGTCACTTGCTGGACCAGGGTCTCCTGAATCGATGGCGAGTCCTTTCTCGGATGATTCATAAGGCATGTGCCTGTCAAGCCAACCTGTGACCACGTACCAGAACACGAGGACGACGCCGACGAAGAGGAGAATCCCGAAATACATGTGGAATGTCGCCAGCGCAATGGGACCATATGCAGCCCCGACGAAGACGGTCACGACCATCCTGATTATGTTGGAGAACCAGGTGACAAGGAGCCCGATCCCGAGGCCTGCGATGATCCGCACGTTCAGAGTCTTGTATCTCACCAGCACGAACGCGAGGAAAGCGGAGAAGAAGAGTCCTGCCGAGTAAAGACCGCTGCAGCCGGACCCGATCCCGAGCCTGACGAGTCTGCCGTCGTAGAAATATTCGATCACGTTCGACAGCCCGATCCCGCTGAAGTTGAGGACCGCCGTGGCGTTGACGCCCAAGAGATTGACTATCGCGACGACCGGCTGAGTGATGAAGTAGAACTCCGAGGAAGCCGTGATGCGCCCATAAGACTCACCCGTCACGATCGTGTATATCTTCCACATGACTGCGAACACGATCGTCAGGAACAGGAGGAAGAGAACGACGAAATCCTTCTGGTCGTAGAACCTGGATGGTCCTGACTGGTAGAGCACGAGCGAGAGGGCGAACAACGTCACGACGATGTCTTCCATGCGGAGGTTCGATTCGCCCACGGAGAGGACCTTCCAGACGGACCAGCCGATGAGCAGCAGGATGCCGAAGAGCGGTATCGCGAACACGACCAGCCTCTCGCTCGCGAACCTCATGAAGAAGCGTGTGAACATGCCGTGTTCCGCGGGCTCCGCCTTCGAACTGAGTGATGGCCCGATGGATAGCAGGCCGAGCACGGAACCAACCGCTAGAAGCACCAACTCGAAAACAAGGACGGAGTGCCCGAGATAGTGGTTGTATAATGCACCTATGATGAACAAGGAGCCGATCAACAGCCTCCAATCCCAGGAGAATCTCACGCTCGAACCAAACTTACGCGGATATATAACGGTTCGGGCTGAATCACTCCGGATCGCGCGATGTAAGGGCGATCGCTAGTACCGCGGAGACCATCAGGAGTATGGATATCTCCATCATACCATAGAACCGCAACGACATGTTGGGGAACACCAGCCCAGTGACGGCGATGACCACTGGAACAGACATCAGGCAGCAGCCGATGTACGCGGCGCCCAGGAAAACGGGGCGCCTCTGGAGGTAGCCGTTCTCTCCATCGCTCTCGCTGGACAGCGCGAACAGCGTGAGCAACGTCATGGGGATCAGCATGCCCACCGCGACGGCGATCATAGGGCCCGTCTCGACGAGCGTGTCGATCTGCATGGACATCGTCGCGGAGATCGCCACGATGAACAGGCCGAACAATGCTGCTGGCCTGTAGTAGCTGGCGAACGCTATCAGCATGATGAGCGCCCCGAAGGCAAGCACGAATAGGCTGTAAGAACTCATCCTCGAGAAGACGAGTATGGCGACGATAGAGGTCGAGAACATCAGCAGCATTCGCATCCTGAACCGGTTCATGCCTTACCCCACCTTATCGTTCTCACGATGCTCGCCGTCGCATCGGCAGGACCGACTTTCACATATGACGCACCCATCTTCCGCAACTTGACCTCGACATCGAGGTAGTTCAGCAGGTTCCCATACATCCTCTCGGCCTCGCCGACTTCCAAGGGAGTTTCCGATCTCTCATACCAGTCGTCGTAAATGTGCAGGACCAGCATCTGACTGCCTTTCTTCTGACATAGCTTCGCGCTGGCCAGCACGGCGTCCCGAGACGATATGAGGTCGGATATCACGATGATCATCTGCTTCTGGTCTTTGGCGCCGGTGAGGAGTTTCCAGATCACTTCGTCGAGCCCGACTCCCTTCGAACGCTTGGATGTGCGGACCCCGAGATCCCTCACTGCGGACAGGAACTTCTCCATCTGCGCGGCCCCTTCCGTGTTGCCATTGGCTGTCAGCCCATCTGGCGCATTCGCCATGGGCTGGGTGTCTATCGACTCGTGTACATTACCAGGCACGGTGGAAGGTGCGTTCCTGAGCATCTGTATGATCCTTTCGAACTGATGGCGGACGAGCGAAGGACGCAGCTGGTCGATGACCGTGACCTCGTCTATCAACGCGACACCGGCCGCATGGTGACTGCTCAGCAACACCCTCGACAGCTGGAGGCAGAGGTCGACGGAGTGGTCGAGCTTTGTGATGCCAGATCCGGCCGTACGCATGCTCCTTGAACAGTCCACGAATATCATGGTCTGTATAGCACCCTCCTTGGTGTAGACCTTCGTGAATAGCTTGTCGAGCCTGGATAGTAGCTTCCAGTCGATGTCCCTGGGCCTGTCGCCCGGAAGGTAGTCCCTGAGCCTGTCGAATTCCAGGTCGTGCATCACTGCCGCGAGGTGCCTCGACTTCCCGGAGTGCTCCAGGTGCTCCCTGCCAGCAATCCTCCTGGCGGCCTGGAGGCTCCTCTTCGAAGTGTGCACTGCGATCTTGGTGCCGTCCTCTACAGAGGATGTGTGGGAGAAGAGACCGTATTCATCCCGCATCTCGAGTCTCAACCCTTCGAACGTATAGACCTTCCTCTTGTGCGGGACCAGCGTGTAGGATATGGTTGTCTGCGACCGGGCGGGGATGATTCCAGAGTACCTGTTGGATCCAGCGGCGATCTCGCAGTCCTCGGGGATCACATCCTCGAGTTCGCAGCGTACGGGTGCCGGACCCGCGTTGAGTATCTCGACGCTCAGGGCGATCGGCTGACCTGCGAATGGAACATCGTCGTGCGTGGACCTGTTGACGATGAGCTCGGTCTCCTGCACCTCGCCCACGAACTTGGAACGCGCGTATATGAGCACACCGAGGAGCACGGGGCACATGAGGGCGAACGGCAGGCTAGGGAAGAGTATGCCAGCTAGGGCGAACACGGCGGCGGATACGAACAACACTATTCCAGAGGCCTGAGTCTGCAAATCGGATCACATCATCTCTTCTTGACCTCGCCGAAATCCCCCTTCGGGACGGGCACTTCGGAGAGAATGGACTCGGTGATGCCGCCCGCGGTCAGCCCTTCGAGCTCGGCCTCGGGCGAGAGCATGAGTCGGTGGTCCATGACGGAGTGCGCCATGGCCTTCACATCGTCCGGGATCACGTATGGTCGACCGGAGAGCAACGCCCTGCCCTTGGAACTCTCGAGCAGGTGTATCCCTCCTCTCGGGCTCAACCCGAGCTCGACGTTCTCCCGAGTCCTCGTGGCCCTCGTGATACCGTTGATGTAGGTGAGTATGCTCCTGTGCGCGTGGACATTGAAGCATAGCTTTCGCAGCTGTAGGACGTTCTCCCGAGTCATGACTGACTGAGGCTCCTCCTCGAACAGGTTCTTCAGACTGAGGATGGTCAGTTCGTCGTCCTCATCGGGGTAGTCCATCTTGATCTTGAGCATGAACCTGTCTATCTGCGCCTCCGGAAGTGGGTAGACGCCCTCCGTCTCGATGGGGTTCAGAGTGGCTATGACCATGAATAGCTCAGGCAACTTGAGCGTCGAGCCCTCGATGGTCACCTGCTTCTCCTGCATTGACTCGAGAAGGGCGGACTGCGTCTTCGGAGGCGCCCTGTTGATCTCATCCGCCAGGAGCAGCTCCGTGAACACTGGCCCCTTCCTCATCTCGAACTGTTTCGTGAGCTGGTTGTAGTAGTTGTGCCCTGTGATGTCCGTCGGTAGGAGGTCCTGCGTGAACTGTATCCTGTTGAAGTCTATCGCCATCGCCTTGGCCACCGATTTCGAGAGAGTGGTCTTCGCTATGCCAGGCACGCCCTCCAGGAGTATGTGCTCACCAGCGGACAGCGCCACCATGAAATCGAAGATGGTCTGCTCGTAACCTACGACGGCCCTCGCCACCTCGCTGATGACGTCTCTCAGTGCTTTCCGCGCATCCGCGGGGGTTTCGATAATCCAATCCATGCGAGTCCTCCTAATATGGGGGAAGGGTCTCGACCGTGATTCAATTCGTTCTGTATAAAACCTACCATATGCGGACAAAGAGCCGGATTCTGGTAAATTCGCCGAACTGGCCGGCTGCATATCCACGCACTCGGCGGCATATTCGTAAGCCACACTCATGCTGACAGCTTTGATATACCGTAATCCACTTCACACCATGGCCTTTAGTGGCATCCGGGGATAGAGGCATGGCGGAAGAGGACACGAAACCGTTCAGGTTCCATCTCGAGGTCAGGGAAAGACCCTACGACCTGCTGATGTGCATCGTGCTCGCGCTGGTGCTCGTCGCCCTGGTCCTATTCGTCCCCGATAGTCTTGCGCGCCAGATACTCGGACTCATATTCGTTCTGTTCCTGCCAGGATATGCAGCGACTGCCGCTCTGTTCCCAGAGAACGAGCAGATAGACGGGATAGAAAGGGTGGCCCTCAGCTTCGGACTCAGCATAGCGATCGTCCCGCTCATAGGCCTTGCACTTAATTTCACACCATTCGGGATACGGCTGGACCCGATACTAGCGAGCGTCTCCGCGTTCATAATCGCCGCATCGTTGATCGGATGGTATCGAAGGGTCAGCATACCAGAGGATGAGCGGTTCGCGATCGTCGTCGACTTCGAGATGGACTGGAAGGGCATGCCGATGGTCGACAAGATGCTGACGATAGGCATCGCTGTCATGCTCATCGCATCGGTCGTGGTGCTCGCATGGGCCATCACCACACCAAGGGAAGGTGAGACATTCACACAGTTGGCATTGCTGGGCCCTGGCGGCATGGCAGCCGACTATCCCAGAAACCTGACGGTCGGTGAGGATGCGAGGGTGCTGCTGAGTGTGAAATCCTTCGAGCACGAACCGATGAACTACACGATCGTGATCGTGTTGACGAATGCGACCGATTACAACTTCACGACGGATGACTACTCGATCGATTGGGGTCAGACAAATGTCATGACACCATACAGTGCCATAGCGCAGAACTTCTCGATCGATCATCTGGAGTATTACAACCAGACCTTCGACTTCAATGTCACCGAGGAGGGCACGTGGAAGCTGCAGTTCCTGCTGTTCATCGAGGGGCAGCCGCTCACGCAGGACTCCTACAGAGGGACGCACCTATGGCTCATTGTGTCTCCGAGGGAATGATCGGACGAGGGCCTCGATGAAGTAGAACACGAGGGACGCGACGAGACCTATGGCACTACAGTCCCGCCAATGCATGTACGCCACTGCGATATACATTTTAGTATAATACGTTCTTGTCATATACGCAGTTGTATATTCGACCCACGTCGTGAGGGCGACCAAGCCGCGGGGAGAACGTCCAATTCTGTACCGTTTAGATTATATATCCGGCTCATTGTGGCCAATATAACAGACAAGGGACCACCATGAACAACAAGAAGATAGCCATCATCGGCGGAGGCAACATGGGTATTGCCCTTGCGAAGGGCATACTCCAGACCACATGGGCAGCACCGGAACATATCATGGTAGCCGAGCCTCTGAAGGCGAGGTTCGAGCACATCAAGGTCCTGGTGCCAGGGGTCAAAGTCTCACACTCCAATATCGAAGCGGCCCAGTTCGCGGACATAATAATCCTGTCCGTGAAGCCGCAGATACTCCTCAAAGTCGTAGACGAGATCAAGCCTGCTCTGAAGGATAGCAAGCTCCTGATCTCTGTCGCTGCCGGACTCACGACCTCCGAGATGGAGAAGAAATCCGGCGGCAAGGTTCACGTAGTCAGGGCGATGCCGAACATCGCGGCTGTGGTCAGGGAAGCGGCTACTGCGATCTGTCCAGGCGAGTATGCGACTGAGACGGACATGGCCGCGGCTCAGCACATATTCGAATCGGTCGGCATAGTGGTCGAGGTCGAAGAGGTGCTCATGGACGCCGTCACTGGCCTGAGCGGCACTGGACCCATGTACGTCTTCCAGATACTCGAAGGCCTTTCCGACGCGGGGGTCAAGGTCGGCCTGTCCAGGGACATCGCCAACACACTTGCGGTGCAGACGCTCATCGGATCCTCCAAGCTGATACAGGAGACGAAGGAGCACCCTGCGAAGCTGAAGGATCTCGTTACCTCACCTGGTGGCACTGCGATAAGCGCGCTCCACTCGCTCGAGAGGAATGGGCTCAAGGCCATGTTGATCGATGCGGTAGAAATCGCTTCGCTGCGGTCGGCGGAACTCGGTCTCAAGAGGAAGGATAAGAGTTCCGAGTGAGCGCACGTGTCTCACCGATGTGTCATATAGTTCATGATCCAGCGGGAGCGAGATTCGATTCCTTCATCACGACAATATCTCCCAGACCCGTCTCACGACTATGATCGCGAAGACGACCAGGAACGTGTAGATGAAAAAGTCGATGCGTTCCTTCAGATGAAGAGGAGTGAACGAATCCGTGAGCTCGCGAATGACCAGCACTCCGATCAATATTAGGGTGAGGAATACTTCGAGGCCAGCGCCCATCGAGAGCACGAGGGCGAAGAATACCCAGATCAACATCGCAAGGGCTATCTTCTCAGAAAGCTGCATTCCGGTGCCTCAGGTGAGGATTGCCGAAGGTACCATTTGTCCTTTTCTATTAGCGCCAAAACAGGATTGACGAAGAAAAACTAGATATCGAAGCGATGACAATGACATCACTGGGATGCACTGAGACTCTCTCAGCATTTCGACAAACAGGAGAGGACTCGATTGAAATATCAATGTCAGGGACCACTGCTCGCGACAAAGATCCGATTGAACAATGTTCAGTCAGTGCGGGTGATATTCCTCGTCCTGACTCTGACTGCGAGCATGACGGTCGGTCCGTTATCGCTCATCTGAACATCTCACGCAGGCGCTCTATACCTATTCTGAATCCTTCCCCATCATTCACGTGACCGTTCCATATCTCGACTAGGACTGGAACCTCTGATCCGCTCAGGATGGAGAAGTCCACGTCACCCTCTCCGATCTGCAGGCCTTCACGGTCAGGCGCCTTCGCGTCTGAAGCATGTATGTGCAAGATATCCTGTCCAAACGTCTCGATGAATCGTCTGTTGTATCCTTCATCGCCTTCCGGACGCGAGAGATATCCATGGCACAGGTCGAGGGTGAATCCGTCGACGAGGTCCTGAACGAGCTTCATGTCCTCCATCGAAACGCAGACGTTAGAGACCATCTGCTCTTCCTTTCTGTACCAATAGTACCACGGCATGTTCTCGAGCAAGAGGTTCTCAGGACCGAGGTCGGCTAATGACCGTTTCAGATTCTCCAGCAGAATCGAGCGATCGACCCGCGAACTGTGGATGCCGCCAGGATGTATGACGACCATCCCACAACCGAGCGAATTAGCGACGTCTCTGGTCCTGCATACGATGTCCACAGAAGACGCCCTTACCGCCTCCGATTCGGATGACAGATCGACCATGACCTCCGACCCTTCGAACTCCATGAACTCCTGGACATGTACAAGCTCTATGCGAGGCATGGTGGAACACATATCCGCGACCTGCCCGTCGATAATATGCAGATCCCCGTTGAACAACAACAGTTCTGAGAAATCCGCGCCAGGGACTCTCATACGGAAATAATCATCCAAGCCGACCATCGCGCCTAGCCGAAGCATCGAATACAACCAAGGGCACGATGGACTACACAATATCTAAACCAATCCAAGGAGCAGGGATTTCAGAAACAATTATTACCTCAGGCGAGGGTAGCCAAGAGCGTACATGGCCCCACCTGTAATAGCGATTAAGGACCTGGTCAAGACGTACGATGGAAGACAGCCGGTCCTGAACAGTGTCTCCTTTCTAGTGGATGATCGAGACTTCGTGGCCGTATACGGAAAGTCCGGATGCGGGAAGACCACGTTACTGAACATCATAGGCGGACTCGACAGACCTTCATCGGGTGACATAGCGATAGACGGCATGAGCATCATTGGACTGACCGAGGACGCGCTCGCCACCTTACGCCTCGAGAAGATCGGTTTCGTGTTCCAGGATTACAACCTGCTCCTCGATCTCACGGTCAGGGAGAATCTGGAGCTCCCGTTGAAATTCTCTAAGAAGAAGGATGCGGGAAGGGTAGGGGAGCTGCTCGAGAAGTTCGACATAGCTGATATCGCCGACGAGAGGGCGAACAAGATTAGCGGAGGGGAGGCGCAGAGGACGGCTATCGCGAGGGCCATGATGAACAACCCTAGAATAATACTCGCGGACGAGCCTACAGGCAACCTAGATGACGAGAACGCGGAGAATGTGATCGAAATGTTCCAATTGGCAAGGAAGGAGTTCGGCACCACGGTGGTGCTAGCTACACATGACCCGAGTCTGGCATCTCATTCGACCAAGAGGATAAGGCTCATGGAAGGTTCCGCAGAACTTGAGAGTCAGGGATGATTGTCATGACCTATTCTGCGCGACATGAATGTATTTATTTAGACATCGTTACCTGGAAAGTATGAAATATACCCGGTAGATGACAGGTGGGTACTCAGTTGGCTGACGAGTTCGCATACATAGGAGCCTTCGCAATCGCTTTTGCGATGACATTCCTCATCATACCCTGGATGATGCCGAAGTTGAAAGCCAGAGGCGTCGTCGGCAGAGACCTCAACAAGCCGGGCACCCCACAGGTAGCCGAAATGGGCGGGATCGCCGTTGTCATCGGCTTCTTTGCAGGCGTAAGCCTCCTGCTTGCTGTGGATGGTATCACCAATGTCTCGCTTCTGAACGTGTCGCTCGCAGTCGTTCTCGGAGCCGCATTCATAGGCATGGTGGACGACCTCTTTGAACTAAGGCAGCGACAGAAGGCGTTCTTCCCGTTCCTGCTCGCACTTCCGCTCGGTGCGGCATTGGATCCTACAATCAACCTTCCTTTCGTAGGAAACGTTGATTTTGGACCGTTGATGATCATCGCCGCGCCCTTCGCGATCACCTGCGCTGCGAATGCGGGCAATATGCTCGAAGGATTCAACGGTCTAGGCACAGGACTTGGAATAGTAATGTCTTCAACTCTCGTGATACTTGCATTCGCACACAATGATCTGGACGGCGTTTACCTACTCATCCCGCTCCTTGGGTGCCTGGTGGCATTCATGTGGTTCAACAAATACCCCGCCAAGATATTCCCAGGAGACACCCTCATGTTGTTCATGGGAGCAACGATAGCCGTCGCGGGCATGCTTTCGAGCCTATACCTGCAGACCATCGTAATCTTCGTGCCCATGATCACTGAATTCTTCCTGAAGATGAGAGGACGGTTCAAAGCGGAGAACTACTGCTCCAACGCCAGCAATGGTCATCTC
>JACZKW010000069.1:0-3336 GCA_014859835.1 Thermoplasmata archaeon
GAGGAATTCCTGAGGATAATGTCTGACCGCCAGCCCTGACCTCGTCCTCAAGTTCCATTTTTGTCTTACAAGGGCACTCGGAGCGAGAAAAATTATTATAGCTCAATGTAACATGCGAGTCAGTACACCTGTGATGGACATATATGTCCATCGAATGGTTACTAACGGGGGAAGAGAAATGAGAAGAACACCAACTTGTGTTTTGATAATGGGTCTGTTGCTGTCCGCTTCGATGGCCCTGACCGGCATGATTGCCAATGCTAGCTCTGCTGAAAAGACTATGGACGATGAATCGGGCACATGGACCGTCTTCGTCTATCTCGACGGAGACAACAACCTTGAGGACTTGGCGATCGACGACCTTCTGGAGATGGAGGCTGTAGGTTCGACGGATGATGTGACAATCATCGTCCTGCTGGACACATGGTCGCTCATCGAAGGCACCCACTGGCTCGTGATCGAGGAAGGTGTGTCGCACTACGACTCGGAGACCGGTGAGCTGGCTTGCGACTGTGGCCTGTTCCCTGTGAAGTCCTGCCCCGGCGAGGTAGACATGGGCGATGGCAACAAGCTTACATGGGCCGTCGTGACCGCGTTCACCTATGCTCCGGCGGACTATTACATGCTCGTTCTCTGGGACCATGGCGGCGGATGGAGAGGGGTCTGTTACGATGACAGCACCATACTCCCATGCGGCTGGGTATCCAGGCTGACCACGCCAGAGACTGCTGCCTCATTGGCTGCAGCTCAGATCGAACTCAGGATGGGTGTGGATGATGATTACAAGCTAACGATACTCGGCTACGACGCTTGCCTGAACGCGATGATCGAGGTCATTTACGAGAACAGAGACATTGCACACTACATGTTCGCGTCCATCAACCTGGTGCCCGGGCCGGGAATGGGTTATGAGGGATTCCTCACTGTGATGACGCAGACCCCGAGCCCCACGATCAAGGAGATCGGAATAGCGGTCGTTGATTCGTACGTCGAGTGTTACGAGAATCTGGTTTCCGAAACGGGACAGGGGTTGGAATACTTCGGAGACACGACACTGTCCTTCATACGCTTGGGCGAACCTGTCACCGACCTTGTGAACAGCATCGACGCTCTCGCGAAGGAACTCTTTGAAGGCGGATACTTGGAGGATAGTCGCTATCGTGGCGCGATAGAGTCCGCGGAGTCGCAGACACCGAGGATACCGACATATGAGGGCGAGCATCTGCCGTTCGTCGACCTCGGATTGTACGCGGATCTCCTTGGCCAGAAGATACCGAAACTCAGTGCGTTGACCGATGCGATCGAGGATGGAGTGGATGAGGTCGTTGTGTACGAGAACCATGTCACATCCGCAGGCGGAGCTGTTCTGAGGACGACGGGCATATCCATCTACTTCACATGCTCGTACTACTGGATCAACCCGGCGTACTGGTTCGAGGACGTGGTGGACGCTGAACTCTACGGTGAGAACACGCTCTATTACGGCATGGCGTTCACTGTCGACACCTGGTGGGACGAAATGGTATTCACGTTCACACAGGCCTACGACGAGAGCGTGCTGGACTTCGAGTAAGCGATCAATAAAACCGTGCGGCTGTGAGGCCGCACATCTTATTTTTCTTATCCTTCTAACACCGAAAGGTCACTTGCGCGAGAGAGGCCAGCCTCGTTTGTCCCCCTTCTTGCTCTCCGCCTTGATTATTGTCTTGATAAGGAAGGGTGCGTAGATTGTCGTGGCTATCGATACGAGAACTATGATGGAGTAGATGTCGTTGCCTATAGTCCCCATGTTCAGGCCGATCATGGCCACTACGATACCCACCTCTCCTCTGGGTACCATGCCCGCTCCGACTATGAGCGCAGTCTTCTCGCCCCTTTTCGCAGCGCCGAGGCCGCACCCGATTAGCTTGCTCAGGATGGCGACCACTGTCAGGATGATCGCGTATGGAGCGATGGCTGAGAAGTTGCCGAAATCGACCTTCGCGCCCATGACCACGAAGAAGAACGGGACCAGGAGCAAGTTGAGAGGCTCGAACTTGCGTTCCAGTTCGTAGGTGTCCTTAGTGTCTGAGAAGATGAGTCCAGCGAAGAACGCGCCGATTATGGCTGCTAAACCGACGAACGACGCTGCGGCTGAGAGGAAGAAGACGACTACCAGGATGATGACGAAGGGCGCCTCCTTCTGAACGAGCTTGTCGAACCAGCTATCCCTCTTGAATGCCCTTGTCGAGTAGTGGATGGCCCAAGTGCCGTTGACATTCTTGTCATGCCTGATCTCTCTCTTGCCCGAAGCGTACTTCACTATCCTCGTTCCCAGGATGGTTACGATGGCGACGAAGCACACTGCTTCTGCGACGACGATCACGACACTCAGTGCGGTCAGGCTCCCGGCCGCGGTTCCAGATACGAGCGTCAGGACGATCATCGCGAGTATATCGTCAATAACGGCCGCGCCAAGGATTATCTTTGCCTCCTGCGAGTTGATCATGTTGAGGTCCTGAAGCACCCTCGCAGTGATTCCGACGCTCGTTGCGACCAGTGCGGCGCCGATGAACATCGCCTCGATCGATGAGGCGAACAAGAGCAGCGAAACGTAATAACCCATGATGAACGGAACGATGACACCCAGCGCTGCGACGGATCCAGCGATCATCCCTACCTTCTTGAGGTCCGAGAGCTTGGTCTCCATGCCAACCGAGAAAAGGAGGAATGTCGCCCCTAGCTGAGCGAGCACATCGAAGAATGTGTCGTGCTCAGTGATGAGATTCAATATCGATGGACCTAGTATCACCCCTGCCATCAGCTCGCCAGTCACGGCAGGTAATTTCATTCGTTCCATGATCTCGCCGCCGACTTTCGCAGCTAGAAACGCTACGAAGATCAGGACGAGAGTCTGTTCAGTCTCCACTGTATCCCATCCGAGGATTGAATATCATAATCTGTATTTAATTGTGAGCCAGTTGTTTCTCGGCCCTACCTCACGGCCCTGGTATACTGCATGTAGCTGGAGGGGTTTACACTCGGTCGCTGCCTCTGTCCCATGGGATGACTGTGAAATATCTTCTTGCCGGTTCGGGCGCGCGCAGCAGAGTGCGCCATCGACTAACGAGCGATGCATCAGCTCAGATCTCGTTCTCAGTGATAGCCGTCGTGATCCTTCTCGCATCTACGGCGTCGGGTCTCTATATCGCGAACAGGGAGATCGATCGCCTATCCGACGAGCGAAGGGTCGAAATGATACGATCGATGGATGCAGCCATATCCGAGGTAACCATTGAATTGGGATTATTTGCTTCAACCAAGGCCAACGAACTCCTTTCGGGGTGGGACGAATAT
>JACZKW010000070.1:0-9703 GCA_014859835.1 Thermoplasmata archaeon
CTTAAATACGATTGGAGCACAAGTGTACGTATAGGGATGCACGATGCCACTAGATTTCATCAGCAGCGCGCTCAACAGGAATAGTGAGCGATCGTCTTCCGAGCAATCGAATGACGATCTCGAGATCGAGAAGATTGCAGCGGGCCTAAATGTCCGTATCAAACTTGTTGGTTGTGGCGGGGCCGGTTCGAATACCGTCACCAGGTGTTACGAGGACGATCTATCCGGTGTCGAGATGATCGCGATCAATACAGATGCCAAACGTCTTCTATCCGTCAAATGCGGCCGGAAACTGCTCATCGGAAAGTTGCTCACGAGGGGCATGGGTGCCGGTGCTAGACCTGAGATCGGTGAGAAAGCCGCGATGGAGAATGAACGCGAGATAGGAGAGTTCATGAAGGAGGCGCAGATCGTCTTTATCACCGCTGGTATGGGCGGCGGGACTGGCACAAGTTCATCGTTCGTCGCATCGCGTCTCGCGAAAGAGGCACGTGCACTCACCATTGGAATCGTTACCCTTCCATTCAAATCAGAAGGCGAGATGCGGATGGAGAATGCGTTGTCGGGGTTGACGCGCTTGTCGAAAGTATGCGATACCACGATCGTGATACCGAACGATACGCTACTCGAACTCGTCCCCAACCTCCCTGTCCAGGCAGCGTTCAAAGTCGCGGACGAGCTTCTTCTGCAGACAATAAGAGGGTTGACTGAGATGCTCACCCGCTCCGGATTGGTGAATGTTGATTTCGCGGACCTGAGGACGATCATGGACGAAGGCGGAGTTTCATTGATCGGTGTGGGCGAGTCGGATAGTGCGCCCAGCGACCGCATGGACGAAGCAGTCGAGGAGGCCTTGACTTCGCCGTTGCTCGGGATGATGGATCTGAAAGAAGCCAAGGGCGCTTTGATAAGGGTCGTTGGTGGTCCGGACATGACCATTGAAGAAGCAGCGAGAGCCGCGGAGATCATCTCTGGCAGATTGAGGCACAATGGTCGGCTTATCTGGGGTTGCTCTCTCGAACCGGAGATGTCTGGGCGGGTCAAGATACTCCTCATAGCGACCGGGGCTAAATCGCAATATGTGCTTCGGAGAGACGGGGAAGATGCGGTCATGCAGTCGGCAGGTCAGGATTACCGTGGCGAGATCAATCTTCCGCCGGATATCCGTTCGGACGAAGACCTTGCGATGTTCGTCAGATGAAACCACGTGTCATATCCCTAGAATGATGTGAGCCGTCGTTCCCATGATGAGTGCCAGCGAGACTGAGCCCAGCGCGACCAGGACCGAGCTCTTCATACCGAACTCCTTCACCATGACAGCGAATGCAGCGATGCACGGGAGGAATATGGCCATCACCAGCGCGAACACGAACATCTGTTCGGATGACAGCTGAAGCGCGAGATTGCTCGTGCCGAACAGTATCATCAACATCTGCAGAGCCATTTCCTTCCTCAGTATGCCGAACACCAGTGCAATCACGGTGACACCAGGAAGGCCTAGCATAGTCATCATGACCCATTCTGACGGGCCTATCAATTTATCGAGCCAGCCAATGACCATCATCGTCTCGAGGACGATGCTTCCCGCAAGCAGAAGTGGGAAAGCGATTGTGAGGAACTCTTTGACGCGCAGGTATGTCTTAGACAGTACCTGCATCAAGGACGGGGTTCTCAGGTCTGGTATCTCGAGGAATAGCCCCGTCGGTTCGAACTTGATCGTCTTGTGCATCGCATAGCCGAGCGTCATGAATATGCCGCCGAGTATGACGTATATCAGCAATGCCCACCAGACACCTGCGTAATTCCCGACGGTGCCAATGATGATCGCAGTCTGCGCGGAGCAGGGCACAGCGATCGTGATGAGTGTGGCGAGTATCAGCCTCTCTCTCTTCGAACCCATCGCTCTTGTGGCGAGTATTGCCGGCACGTTGCATCCGTATCCGACGACCATCGGAATCACAGCTCGCCCGTGAAGACCGAATCTGTGCATGACGCCGTCGAGCAATGAGACGACCCTTACGAGATATCCAGTGTCTTCAAGGACGGCAAGCATCAGGTAGAATACCAGTATGTACGGGACAACGATCGCCAGCATCGCCTCGATGCTCAGATAGATCCCTTCGACGATCCCTTTGGCCACATCACTGGATAAACCGTTCTCGAAATCGTTGAAGGGCTGTCTAGCAATATCAGAATATGTCGATACGAGCAACCCCTCGATCGCTCCACCGACGAACACCAGGGTCAGGAATACTGTTGCCAGTACAGCTATGAGGATTGGTATTCCAGTCGCGGGTCGAAGGGTCAGATCTGAGATCAGACTCCTATCTCGCCTCGCTGTGGCGACCTTGCCGACCGCTTCGTTCCAGATCCTGCCAGCTTCCCCGAACCTATCTCTTTGGATGTGGACTATGATGTCCTCACCATGCTGCTCCTCGAAGTCCTTCCGCATCTCCTCGATGAGTGTCGCGGTCTCTGGTGCGGCCTTCTCCATCACCTTCGGGTCCCCGCTCAGCAGCCTGATCGCAACTGCTCTCAACGGGATGTCCCATCTACTTTCATCGAGTCGAGATTCGATTCTCCTGATCATCTCCTCTATGTGCGAATCGTAGCGGACTTTGAACTTGCTCTTCTTTCTCAGTTGAACTGAAGTGAACAGGAGCGAATCGATCCCTTCGCCAGTGGTCGCCACGGTCGGGATGACCGGAATCGATAGGATCCTTTCGAGCCGTTCGACATCTATTATGAGCTTCTTCTTCCTCATGATGTCGTACATGTTCAGCGAAGCGACGACATTGTATCCTGATTCTATGAGCTCAAAAAGGAACACCAAGTTCCTCTCCAACCTGGAGGAATCGAGCACTGCGATGACTGTGTCTGGTCTCCTCTTGAAAAGAAGATCCGTGGCAACCCGCTCATCATCAGTATTCCCCTCGAGTGAATATGTTCCTGGTAGGTCGATCACTGTGATCATGGACCCCATGAACTTGGCCCGTCCTTCTGAGAATTCGACCGTGGTTCCGGGATAGTTGGAACTTATGACTCCTACCCCAGTCAGTTTTCCGAATATCTGGCTCTTGCCAACATTCGGATTCCCTGCGAGAGCGATCTCCATCCAATCACCTCAGGGCGTCCTCATTATCCGAAGGGTCGCCCCGATATCCCTGGCAATCGCTACCTTCGTACCTTTCAAGGAGACGATGATCGGCCCTCCCATGGGGATCTTCTTCTCAACCCTGACCTCAGAGCCTGGTACGAACCCCATCGCGAGTATCCTGCATAATTCGTCCTTGTTCGTTGATTCCAAATGTGAGACCGTTCCCGCTTCTCCCTCGTCGAGATCCAGTAGAAGTACCGTGTCGTTCGCGCATTCCTCGCAGGGTATCCCCCTGCCACATTTCGGGATCTTCTTGCCATGAGGACATTCGGATGGATGGTTCAACAGCCTGCAGAGCTGCTGTTCCGCTTCATCTGATAGTGCATGCTCCATCTTGCACGCCTGTTCATGCCTGGAATTGCCTCTGATCCCCACGTAATCATGCAGGAACCTTTCGAGTAGTCTGTGCTTTCTAGTGACGTTGCATGCTATCCTACGGCCCTTGGGTTTCAGGGTGGCACCCTTGTATTTCTCGTGCTTGACATAACCTTGTTTGGCGAGTTTCTGTATCATTTCGGTCACAGAAGCGGGTGAGATTGCCAGTGCATCCGCTATATCCGAAGTCCTTGCTAGACCGCCGTCCTCTGTCAGGTTGTATACGGTCTTGAGGTACTGCTCAGTTATCTCAGAGGCCATCTAAATGGAATTAGGCTGACCTAAATTATAAATCTTGCTCCTGTTCACGAGCGGCTTCGAGGTTGCTCAACATCGTTTCTGAGCGCGAATTCACTTCCGATGGTCAAGATACCGCTTGAATGGGTATGTCTTCAGCTTGATATCCCTCTCCCCATCTGGCGGATATTCTTCATTGTATTCCATCTTGGCAATATCGAGTTCCTTCTCGTTCAGAGAGGATGGCTCTATTCCGTAATTCTGAACGAGCCAAGTCTCAAAGTCGAATTTCAACAGAACCACCATGAACGGAAGCGGCGGGTCGAGAGTTAAATCCTTCCATGAAAAGTCAGAGTTCTTCGAGCTCGTCCAGTTCCATCTCTATGGTCGACAGTTCGCTCAGAGGAGTCCCCTGGGGCTTGAAAATCTTGTAGTTCGGGTCCAGGCAGACCTTCCTGCATCTTTTTGGTCTAGGCACGATTATGAATAATAAGTCATAACTACCTTATCCTTGCCCATGAACAACATCCGCGGGTTCTTTTTTGATGTCTGCAAGTGTCGTAATATGAGGAATGGTGGGCCCAACCGGATTTGAACCGGTGATCTACGCCGTGTAAGGGCGTTGTCATAACCGCTAGACCATGGGCCCGTTGGGGCGGACCAGTTTATGCCCTACCTGTTCTTAAAACATTCTCAGGGTGGCTCAGCGCTTCGCAGCATCGAAGCCCATGGCGAATGCCTGGAGGTTCTCCTGGAGTCTCCTTGGAATGTTCATCTCGAGAGCCTTCTCGAAATGCTCCCTCGAGATTCCTGTCACTCCTGTCCCGGCTAGCGCTCCTATCATGACTACGTTCGAGGACATCGGCACGCCGGCCTTCTTTGCGATCTCCCCCGAGTCGATCATGAAAACATGAGCCGAGGTCTCTTCCATCTTCTTCTTGACCTCTTCGAGATCGGGATACCTCATCTTCTGCGTGGACACGCTTAGAGGCACGACCCTCTCAGTGGAGCTGATGACGACGGTCTTCTTGGATGACTTGCAGACAGCCCTCTCGGTCTCCAGGAGCTCAAGCGAGAGTATTACATCCGCGTTGCCGTCGGTTATCAATGGACTTGCATGGTCGCCGATCCTCGCAGTGCAGACGACGGACCCGCCTCTCTGGGCCATGCCGTGCGTCTCGCTCATTATCACGCCTTTGCCGGCGAGAATCGCGGCATCGCCGATTATCTTGGATGCGGTGATTATCCCCTGGCCACCCACACCTACGAGATAGATGTCGACCATCACTGCACCTCCTTGATCGCCTTGTATGGGCAGACCTCGGCACATACTCCGCAGCCCGCGCATTGAGCCTCGTCTATGGTCTGCACTTTGTCGACGCTCGATATCGCAGGGCACTGGAACTTCGCGACACAGGTCCTGCACTTCTTGCAGTCGGCCTGGTCGATGAAGTGCTTCTTGATGATAGCCCCTTTCTCGTCCCTCTTGACGATGAGGGCGCACTCTCTTCTGGCGATTATGACGGTGATGCTATCCTGAGCGAGCGCCTCCTTGATGGTCTCGGTCATCAAAGTGACATCATACGAATCGACGGTCCTGATCCACTTCACTCCACATCCTTTAACGACATCCTCTATCGGCAAGGATATCGCATCGGGGTTGAACGGGTCTTTGCCGCTACCTGGGTGAGGCTGATGTCCGGTCATCGCGGTCGTGCGGTTGTCGAGGATCATCAACAGGAACTTGTGTCTCTGATGGACCGCATTCACCAGCCCAGGTATACCGGAATGGAAGAATGTGGAATCGCCGATGAATGAGATGACGGGCAGGTCGTTTACCTTCGCAAGACCTCCTGCAGTGCCAACGCTTGAACCCATGCATACAAGGAAGTCCGCCGTGCTGTATGGCGGTGCGACGCCCAATGTGTAGCAGCCGCTATCCGATGCGAAGATTGCCTTCTTGTTAGTGGCCTTGTTGACCGCGAAGTATGTCGCGCTGTGCGGGCAGCCTGCACACAAAACTGGTGGGCGCTTGGGAAGATCTTCAGGGAGTTCGCATTTCCGTTGGTCTCCCGCGCTTTCAAGACCGAATGCATTTCTCAAACCTTTCGCCACGATATCCTGATCGAACTCGTGCGCTCTCGGGAACACTCCATCGAGCTTCCCTACCACCTTGGTCTTCAGCCCATCTCTCTGGATGATCGCCCTTATCGCAGTCTCCAGGATCGGTTCGAGCTCCTCGACCACAGTGACGATCTCGTGGGACTTCAGGAACTCCGTGACCTTCCTTACAGGCAGCGGATTGGAGAATCCCAGCTTCAGTAGGTCGACTGACAGGGAAAGGTTGACTGCTGCATCCGAAGCGTAGTTCGCAGCGACGGAAGACGCTATCATGCCGAACTTCTCGGAACCGCCTTTTATTTTGATGGATCTGTTGAACTCTGAAACCTCAGCGATCTCCTGAGCTTTCTTGAGTTGTTCGAGAAGCACCAAGTGCCTGACCCGCGCGACTGCAGGGACCGTAACGAATCTAGTGGGGTCCTTGACGAACTCCTTCTTCTTTGGACCTTGGATGATCTCTCCCACGTTGACAGGCCCGCGCACATGCGACACGCGCGTAGTTGTACGTAGCATGACTGGTTGCTCGAGCTTCTCAGAGATCTCGAACGCCTTCTTCGTCATCTCGTAGCATTCCTGTGGTGATGCAGGCTCGAAGAGTGGGAACCCTCCGAGAAGTGAATAGTACCTGTTGTCCTGCTCGTTCTGACTCGAGTGACATGACGGATCATCCGCCGTGACGAGCACGAAGCCGCCCCTGGTTCCCGTATACGCGAAAGTCATCAATGGATCGGCTGCTACGTTGACCCCAACATGTTTCATGCTGACGATGGCTCTCACGCCAGAGGCAGCAGCGCCCATTGCGACCTCGGCTGCGACTTTCTCGTTGACCGAATATTCGAAGTATATGCCCGCATCCTTGGCCACGCGCGCGAGCGTGTCGCCTATCTCAGACGCTGGCGTGCCTGGATATGTTGTGGCGACTGATATCCCTGCCTCCAAGGCCCCCCTCGCGATCGCCTCATTTCCGAGAAGAAGGATCTTGGACCCTGGTTCGGCTGACAGAACCTTGTCCATGGTGTCCCTGTTAACGATTTCCAAAGGAAATACCTTTTCGAGTGACCATTATCGTGCATTCGACTGATTTAGCGACCGAGAAATAGGATGGCTCGGCACCTAGAAATAGGGACATCGCAGATTCTCCCCCGTCTACGATTCTAGCGATCTTCGATTACCCCAGGGGACATCTACATGGATCACGGTGCCAGGGACAACAGTCTTAACAGTGGGCAGGGATTTTACGGAAGCAACTACAGGGGAACACAACATAAGGTGATCAAATCCAAGACGGTCGATCATCCGAGGCCAATGAACCGCAGATTTGTACAGAAACGATCGGTTCTTGCATTCGTATCCCTTGGAATCGTCCTGTCCTTCGCGTTTCTCGCATTTAACGGTCTTCAGATCCCATCGTTCAGGAACGCTCCTGACGCTGCTGGCTCAAGCGAGCGTGTCGCAGCCTATGATTGGCCTGAAGATTATCTCAATGGCACAGTGACGCCTATCGGGTTGATCCATTCGGATTTCGCCACATATGATGGCAAGAGCGCTACGGTCCAGGGGAATGTGACAGCCGCGCCTGGCGAATACGACAACGGATATTTCTTCATACAGGACTCCACGGGCGGGCTTATGGTGAATTCATCGGGCTCAGGATTCGCCACGTTTGGTGTCACCCGAGGGGAGTATGTAAGGCTGAATGGGACTGTAGCGCAGACAGTCCAGGGCATGCACACGATCGAGGACGCGCTCAGCTACTGGGTGATGGACACGGGCAACACCGTTGAAGTCGAGCACATGTACAACTCGTCCCTTGTCGCGGCATCCGATCAAGGGCTGCTCGCCAAGATGAACGGCTATCTCACCAACTTCAGCTATTCCAACACGTCGCACACTTCTCCGGACTGGGAGAAGAGCGTGTGCACATCGACTCTGTGGATGTACAACCGCACCTTCACGGTTCAGACGACGAACATCACGTTATCCGATTATGACGGGTTCGCGATGGTCACCGGGGTGATGTTCTACGATGACGGGACCTACACTCTGAGGCCAAGATCGACTTCGGACATCGATTCGGGCAATGGCCCATATGATTACCCCAACGTAGACGGCGACCTATCCGATTGGTCATCGTCCGAGATCGCGGTCGATGATTCGGACGATGATACCTATGTCACGGACATAGAGATGCGGTGCTTCAATGTCGCATGGGACGCGGAATCCCTGTATATTGGTGTCGAATACACAGTTGCGACGTATGGTTCGGCCATAATCTATATCGATGCCATTCCAGGCGCCGGTGCTACCAATGTATCGGCCTTTGTCCAGAGTCCCTCCGGTACTGACTGGATGAAGGACTGGGTGAGGCATGTCGAATTTCTGGATGGCTTCGCCGCTGATCTCATGCTTTGTCGATATGAGGCCGATTCGCCTGAACTATGGAGGTTTAACGGTAACGGATTTGCGACAGAAGTTACCGGATCCATGGGCGCGATAGGCACGGGAGTCGCAGATGGGAGTGTCTCGACCATTGAAGCGTTCATACCGTGGATAATCATATACGGTACAGACCCGGGCGAGGTCCCACCTGGATCCAACATCCGGATCGTGGCTACCGTCAGCGGGGCTTCCTGCACGAACGTGTATGACACTTCGCCTGACAGTCCCCTCGATACACGCACGAATGGCTGGTCCCACTTGGTCTACTTCTACGACTTCTGCATCGATTGCGATTTGGACGGTTACCCTGATGATTACAGCTCGGGGTTCGCGATACCTGAGTTCTCCATCCTGATAGTCGTCCCGATGATGGTAGCGGTC
Source organism: Thermoplasmata archaeon (assembly GCA_014859835.1). Taxonomy (GTDB): domain Archaea; phylum Thermoplasmatota; class Thermoplasmata; order UBA10834; family UBA10834; genus UBA9653. Next base: position 8,711 of record JACZKW010000070.1, read on the forward strand.
ATGTTGGTCGTCCGCGCTAGAAGGAAGAAGACCTAGATTTGAAATAGTCCCGGTCTGATGGAGAATACGTTGACTGGAAGGACGATCGCGGAGAAGATCATCGGCAGGTCAGCGGGTTATCCCGAGGCGAGGGAAGGACAGATCCTAGAAGCTTCCCCAGATTTGGTCATGTCCCACGAGAACACGTTCCTCGTGAACAAGTCCTTTTCGGAGCTCGGCAAGGACCGCCCATGGGATCCTGAGAAGATCGTCATAGTCCTCGACCACCGAACACCGGCGAACACGACACAGACCGCGACGGTGCACTCGAAGATCAGAGAGATTGTGAAAGGCTTCGGGATCAGGAGATTCTTCGACGCCGGGGAAGGAATATGCCATCAGCTTCTTGTAGAGAAGAGGCTCGCACGTCCTGGCCAATTGATACTTGGCACGGACTCTCACACTACCACCGCGGGTGCGATCGGAGCTTTCGCCACAGGCATAGGCGCCACCGAGATGGCGGGTGTCTGGGCAACGGGCCACATATGGCTGAAGGTTCCAAGATCGATCATGATCAACATGTTCGGCACCATGCCTGAAGGAGTCTTCGCAAAAGACATCGCGCTGTACCTCGCGGGAATAATGGGCCCTTCAGGAGCGGAATACAAGTGCATGGAGTTCACTGGAGAACTCATCCCTTCGATGTCCATCTCGAGTAGGATGGTTCTCTGCAACATGAGTATGGAGATGGGGACGAAGGGTGCGGTTATGCCGTGTGATGATGTCACTCGGTCGTGGTATCGAGGTCACACAGATTCTGAACTGACCTCAATTTCCTCAGACGAGAATGCACGTTACGATAATTGGATCGACATCGAAGTCGACGGCCTCACGCCGATGGTGTCCGGTCCTCACAAGGTCGAGGCTGTCAAATCAGTCGAGAAGATGGAGGGTATTGTAATCGATCAGGCTTTCATAGGTACCTGCACCAATGGACGACTCGAAGACCTCGAG
>JACZKW010000071.1:0-2676 GCA_014859835.1 Thermoplasmata archaeon
GCTCAGAAGGGTAGTTGGCCACGCTGTAGTCCACGAACTGTCCTAGCGTCTCCTCGTCGCCCATGTTGACCTCTCCGATATCCTCGAGCGTGACTAGGTCATGACCGTCGATGGCCTTCAGGTAGGCTGACTCGTTGAGGGTATCCATCAGTATGAGGACGTTGACTTCCGTGCTTGAGCCGCCTGTCTTCAGCTCCTCGAGGTCCGTTTCAATGAGTTCGGACAAGTCGTTGTCCGCGGCCATATACACGAGCACGGTCCACTGGGCGGTCCCGCACGAGACGACCTCTTCGTCGTCCTCGACCGCTTCGACCACATCCACATTCTTCCCCGCGTACGCGAGCCCCGAAAAAAGCGAGACCGCGAACAGCGCCGATACAAGCACACAGATTATCCTCTTCGATTCCTTAACCAGAGGCGTCTGCTCACCCCCTCCCCATAAGCTGAGGGGTGGAACGGCACCTTCGAACTTAAACTTGATTATACTGACCATTGGAGACATGAGGCCGAATCGTCGAACCGGGACAGACGGCAATTACCTACGATAGAACCCACCCATTGATTCAAGTCTGCACGTCGAACGGACTGAACCTCTGATCTCATGCGGAAAGGGGATGAAAAGTGAAAAGGGTTTGAAAGTACCGGTTCTTGGTCGCGCGAGGTGCGCGGTTATCGCATCAGAGAGCGTCCATGGCAGCCAGCGCCTGATCCGCCTGGATCAGCCCTTCACCGGTCGCGTCTACATCCCACGAGTACGTGTACCAGCCTTCCGTCGGAGTCAGGTCGTATATGTCCATGGACCCTGCCGGTATCTCCAGAGCGGTGTCCTTGAGGATCGACTCGACCGTCGTCTGGTCCAGCATCGGATCCTTCTCGAGCATCTGCGCGATTACGGCCGTCACGTGCGGCGCGGACATGCTCGTCCCGCCAAGGTAGTAGAAGTTCCCCGGGTTCATGCCATTGAGCGCCCCGGCACCATAGCTCCACCAAGGCAGATGAGAGTACCCTGGGGCTCCTGGATACGGTCCTCTGACCCAGCTTCCCGGAGCCAACACGTCCAGCTCCTGGCCTTCCTTCTCCCTGCTGCTCCACGACGTGATATAGACCTCGCTGACCAGCTGCGACTGGGCTTCCGCGACGTCGTTGAATCCGTAGGTCGTGTCCTGCAACCACCAGAGCCTGTACCGCGGGGCCGGCTCGACGAAGTCGGGCGCGTACCACTCGTACTTCCATCCGCAAGCACCCACCGAGATGACCTGCGCGTAGGCGCCTGGGTAGCCCATGCCGTCGTCACCCTCGTTGCCCGCTGACGCCACGACGATCACGCCGTTCGACACCGCGTAGTCGATAGCATCGGACATGACCGTTGCCGGGGTCGGGCCCCCGAGGCTCATCGTGATTATCATCGGACTGTATCCGGCCAACTTCAGGTCCGTAGCGTATATGATGCCTGCTGCGACCGCGCGGTCCGTGCCCATGACGAACTTCTGATCAAGGAAGTCGACCGGGTCGGTATGTCCCGCACCGATCGTGTAATCCGCCAGCACTTTGACGGGTATGATCTTCACGTCAGGAGCTATACCATTGACGAAGATCGGAGGCAGCACCAATCCTGTTGCGGCGTCCGCCGGGGCGTAATAGTTGTACCCGATTATCGTGCTCGTCACGTGCGTTCCGTGAGTGGAGCCTAGATCTCCGACCCAGCCGATCTCGTGCACGTTCCCGCTCTCGACAAACTTCAGCGCTTCCGGATCCCACGATATCTCTTCCTTGAATCCTTTCGCAAGGTCGATCATTACTCTGTCCACCGGGAGGTAGTCCTTCCAGTTAGGGGCCAACCCCGTGTCCAAAACCGCCACATACACTCCGTCTCCGGTGTAACCTGTGGCGTCGCTATTGATCATGTCGGCGTCCCAAGTGTCCCGGGCATCCAATGCGACGTTCGGAGACGCGCTCGTTAAAGGAACGATCAACAGTCCTGCACAGAATACCACGAGAGATAGCCTAGCCAATCTCAGTCTTCCAGTAACTATATTCATAATCCTCCCCCGTTCGGCTGAATAAGTTATCAGAATGACCGTATTTAAGAATTGGCGGTAGTCAGTATGAGTGAATGCCTGTAGCATCCTGCACATCGCCGATGCTGCTACCTGCGCATCACACCAAAGCACACGAAAGCATATTTCCATTCGAATCGGTTCACAACATCGACTTCGACAAGAACCCGAAGTCCTTCGGCATGACGTTGCACGACGTGGATGGGGACGCCCACAAGGTGTTCGGCTCCGTGATGAAGAGGGTGGGCGTGCACGTCAAGCCTCCCGAGGGAAGCTCGGTGACCTCCATGAACGAGACGCTCACCAGGTACACCATCGCGGGCAAGAACGGACATGGCATCGCTGAGTTCCTCAGCAGGGCGAAATGACCCTGAGGACTGGTGACAGACAGGTCAACTGCAATGGACTACAGTGGTCCGGAACCGCGTCAGATACCTCGATGGAAGGGACCGGCAAGTGGGACCAGGGGTCCTACGATAGGAGCAAGAGTTCGTAGCCGGGCGACAGGTCCAAGCACTGTAACAAGAAGTGATAGCACACACACCCACCAACCCCCAAAAAACCTCTTACCCCTTTTTCATCCACAAATCGACGACCTCGTCTTGACAGGGTGATTAGT
>JACZKW010000072.1:0-1898 GCA_014859835.1 Thermoplasmata archaeon
CTCCTTTCGTGAGTGGGCCTGCGCAGAACTTGCCGTCGTTGAGCAGACAGATGTTCTCCTTCCACTTACACTCCAGACATACGGGTGACTTCAGCAGGTACGGGTGTTTGCCAGCGACCAGTTTCGATACTGATTTCAAGAACTCCATCTTATCTATCGGGCATCCCGGGATCTTCATGTCCACCTTGACGAATGCGTCCAGTGGCTGCGCCTCGAACGCCTTGGATATCGTGATCTTGGCGTTGCCGTAGACCTTCTTGTAGCGCTCCTCGAAGCCGCCATCGCCGAGCTTCATCGCCTGGGGTCCTCCCCAGCAGGCGCATGTGCCGATCGCGATGAGTATCTTGGCTCGCTCCCTGATATCCTTCAGGTGCTTCAGCTGCGCCTCGGTGGATATCGATCCCTCGACGAGCGCGACGTCCAGCTCTCCCTCGTGGTTGTCGCTCTTCGCCATCACGAACGAGCGTATCTCGGTCGCGCCGAAGATATCCACCAGCTGGTCCTCGCAGTTGAGTATCATGAGCTGGTCGCCCGCGCAACCCGTGAATCCGTATACTCCGATCTTAGGCGATGATTTTGTCACTGACACCCCTCCCTATGAGCTCCTTCATGTGGAGCACGTCCCAGTAGGTGAATATAGGACCGTCGATGCAAGTGTACAGATATTCTATGGCACAGTGCCCACACTTGCCGATCCCGCACTTCATCCTTCTCTCAAGGGTCATCACAATCTGGTGCTTCGGTATGCCGAGCTTCACCAGGTTTTCCATCACGAACTTGTACATGATGGGCGGACCGCAAACGGCCGCATATGTGTTCTTCGCGTCGACCGGCCCGAGGTCCTTGAACAGGGTCGTGATCAATCCGACCTTCTCAGTCCACTTGCCCGTGTCGTCCTTGTCCACGGTGAGGAGACAGTTCAGGTCCTCCCGCTCCTTCAGCTGGAAGAACTCCTCCCTGAAGAGCATCTCTCCCGGGTTCTTCGCGCCGTGCAGGTAGGTCACCTTGCCGAACTTGTCCCTGTTATCCAAGATGTAAAGGAGCAGCGACCTCAACGGAGCGACTCCCATACCTCCAGCGACGATCATGATGTCCTTGCCTTCCATCTTCTCGATAGGGAAGGTGTTGCCGTACGGCCCCCTCATCCCGATCGTCTGGTTCTCCTTCAGTCCGAAGAGGGATTCCGTCAGGGTTCCCGTCTTCCTTATGCAGAACTCCAGGAGCCCCGGCCTCGACGGCGTGGACGATATGCAGAACGGTGCCTCACCCTCTCCAGGAACGGAGAGCATGACGAACTGCCCAGGAAGATAACTCATCTTCAACGCCTCATCCACATCCACGGGCCTCACCTGGAAGAAATTCACATCGCTGGTCAACGGGTACTTGCGGACGATCCTCCACATGTCCGGCTGGTAGGGGTTCTCATCGACCTCTCTGTCGTCCAGCACCACGCACAGTCTCTTCATTTGCCCACCTCCTGTTCCTTCAACGCCTGCGAAACCGTCTCGACATTGATGTCTACCGGGCAGGTCGAGACGCATCTTCCGCAGCCAACGCAGGCCGGCTTCCCGAACTCGCCGATGTATGCCTGCAGTTTGTGAGTGTACCAGAGCCTCAGTCTGTCGGCTCTCTTGTCCCTGAAGTTATGCCCGCCCGCTACGAGCGAGTACTCCCTGAACATGCAGCTGTCCCATGATCGCTCCCTAGTGCCTTCCGCGGTTCCCAGCTCGACCTCGTCGACCACGTTGAAGCAGTTGCAGGTCGGGCAGACCATGGAGCACTGTCCACATGACAGGCACTTCTCCCCCAGCTCGTCCCATATGGGGCTGCTGTAGGCGAGCTCGAATATGTCTGGCATGCCGGTGAAGTCAACCTTCGCCTTGAACTGGGAGTTCTTC
>JACZKW010000073.1:0-23114 GCA_014859835.1 Thermoplasmata archaeon
CCATTACTTGGACTTCTGTGAGTCTGCTCCTCAGATGTTCTTCTCCATGATTGGAGGCGGAAATGTGGCATTCTACACAGCGCTCCGCGATGCGACTGAATTGGAGGGGTTCATTCAGAAACACAACAGCTTCTTCACCAGTCAGCGTCGGTCGTCCAAGGCGAAACTTGACACCGTCATGTTTCCGTATCGCATGTCGCGAGGAACCTACACGACCAACTTCGCTCCGACCGTCCACCGCTTCTTTCAGCTAGATGTGCCTCAGCCGAAATCTCAGGTCTCCAAGCATCACGATGTGATCTCTCCGGATCTTTCAGATACCGCGAAGAGGACGCTAATCGCGATGGTGGAGAATCCCAATGCTTCGGACAGAGAGATGGCGGAAAAGGTCAAACTGTCTCGGCAGGCGGTTACACGGATAAGAAACAAGCTGGTCGATGAAGAATATGTCACCAAAGTCTGCGTTCCACGCTTGTACAAGTGGGGCTTCGAAATCTATGCTGTGACCCATTCTAGATTCTCCATGGAAGTCGCATGGGAATCTCGCCTAAAGACACAACCTAAGAGGCCGATCGACCTATCCTTCCTCACATTGTCCAAGGCTGATGAGGGCGTCACCAACCACATGATCTCCAGATATCAGGAATATGCGGAAAATCTGGAGGACATGCTAGCGTGGTACCATAAATCACGAATTTTTGATGAGAGTCCACGCATCAATGTCTTCTCTCTCGAGCGCTGCACCGAGCTCAGGGTATTCGATTTCGCCCCTGTAGTCAAGAACCTCCTGAGCACAAAGCAGAAAAGCTGACTTCTTTGAACAATCTGTAAATATGCGTACTGACCATTCGTTGACTGGTGGTATCCTTTGAAAACAACCCCTCAGATGACCGCCAAGTGGGCGAAAGGTGCGTTCCTGATAATCTTAGGAATAATCCTGTTGTTCTACTCGGGCAATTTCGTAAAGGAACTCGAGACAAATGCGTCTGATGAATGGAACCTTTCGTTCGATTGGACTTGGGATCTCCTCAATTGGATCCTCTGGATACTGATTGCCTGGCTGTTCGTGGATGCAGTGCTGACAATCGCCCTCAGCTTCAAGATGGATTACCACACGATCGGTGACGTCATGGCACGGTTGGATGAGATTGAGGGACGGATCTCACCGTCGGGGCGTCAGGATTCATCGGAACCTTCGAATTTGGACGACTCTCATTCGCAAATGGATCCTGAAGATGAGCTTCCTCCCCCGACATGAGCCAGGGTATCAGCTCTTCTTTGCAGCCTTCTTCTTCTCTTTCTTGGGACAATCCATGTTTATACACAGAACCCATGGAGGCTTGCCCTTCTGGTTCCAGACCTTGATGATTGGTGAGCCACAGGCATCGCACGGTTCATCGGTTGGGACGATCTTCCCCATCTGTGGGAGCGGGTAGACCTTCTTGCACTTCGGATAATTCGAGCATCCCGCGAACCTCTTACCCTTCTTCGACTGGATCGCCATGAGGTCGTTTCCGCAATCGGGACACTTGCCTATATACCTCTCCTTCTTAGCGCTTGCGCATGCAGGGTCCACGCAAACGATCATTGGTGGCTGGCCTTTAGTGACGTACTTCATCTTCGGCGCTCCGCAGACATCGCACTTCTGGTCGGTGGCGAGCACGAGCATGCCACTCGGGAGTGGATATGTCCTCTTGCATTCTGGATATTTGGAGCATCCGATGAAGCTGCGACCGTCCCGCATGCGGATCTCCAATAGCTGCCCCTCGCCGCACTCTGGACAATCTCCCAGGTTGTGCTGCGCCCTCAAGGCCTTTCGGATATCGTCACCGATCTCCTTCTTGTTCTTCTCCAACACGGTCATGATGTCGTCGAGCATATCCTGACTCTCCTCTACGACATCCGCGAGGACCCTATCGCCCTGGGCTATCAGGTCCATCTCGTTCTCAAGATGCGAGGTCATCTTCACATCGGTTATCTTGTACTCGTCATGCAACCTCACGTGATCCTCGAGCGCAGCGACCACGGCCGTGCCGCTCTCGGTGGGCTCGATCTTGACTCCCTTGGCGAATCGCCTGTCGTACAATTTCTGGATCGTCTCGTGGCGAGTACTCTTCGTGCCCAATCCTCGTCTTTCCATCTCTTGGATTAACGTGCCTTGCGTGTATCTCGCAGAAGGTTGCGTCTCCTTCTCAGTAACCATGATCTTCTGCACTTCCGCCTGGTCTCCCTCAAGGAGCGTCGGGAGTTTGACTTCATTGACCCTGAAGAACGGGTAGTACTTTCTCCATCCAGGCGATATGATCTCATAACCTTCGCTGATGAATGGCTCCCCTCCTATGTCCAGGTTCACGATGGTCTTCTTTGATATGCATGGTGGAGCAACCGTCGCTAGGAACCTGCGGGTCACTAGTTCATACACATCCCATCGATTGCCCTTCAAATCCTGCTTCTTGGCTGCATCCACTGGATGAATCGGAGGATGGTCGGTCGTGCTCTTCTTTCCTCTGGATGGCCTTATGCTCTCTTGGGCTAGTATCTCCTCGGCCTCTGCGGCGAACTCTGATTTCTTGAGCTTCTCAAGTATGCTCTTCAGACTCAGTGAGATTGGATAGACTGTATTGTCCGTTCTCGGATACGAAATGTACCCATCAGTGTACAGGTCCTCGGCAATCTTCATCGCCTGCGAGGCGCTCAATCCTCGCTTGGTTGCTTCTGCAAGGAATGCTGTCGTGTTGAACGGAGCTGGTGGATACTCGGTATTCTCTTTCTCGCTGGCATCTTTGACATTCGCAGTCTTGACCTTCTTAGCGTTTGAGACAGCCATCTGGGCCTTGTCCTTGTTGTCGAAGCTCCCGTTCGAGTGGGATGCCCTGAACTCTTCGTCCTTCTTCAGGTTCGCTGAGACCGTCCAATATGGAATTGGGACAAATTCTCTGATCTCTTTCTCGCGGGCGACGATGAGCGCAAGTGTTGGGCTCTGGACCCTGCCCACGGATAGGAAATCCTTGCCGAGTTGCCCTGATGCCAATGAGATGAATCTGGTCAATGCGGCTCCCCAGACCAGGTCTATGTGCTGCCTCGTCTCAGCCGCAGACGCAAGTTTGTAATCGATGTCAGTGAGTTCGGAGAACGCCCTCTCGATCTCACCCTTGGTGAGCGCGCTGAACTTGGCGCGCCGACTGATCTTCTTGAATGATGTCTGTTCGAGGGCTTCCACACCGATGAGTTCACCCTCTCGGTCATAGTCCGTCGCGATGACGACCTCGTCCATCGTTGCTGCGAGGTCCTTGAAGACATTCATTATCCTAGCAGCGCTTGCATCGACTTTCTTCTCTGGCTTGGCATAGATGAGATCCTTTGGAGAGATGGAATCCCAATCGTTGTACTTCTTGGGATAATCGAGAATTACGACGTGCCCTCTGAGCCCGAGAACTGTGTATTCATCACCGTCTCTATCGAACTCATAAACGGGGACACCCGATACAGAGCGTCTCTTCTGAGTATAGTTGGAGAGGATGAATGCAATCCTCTGCGCGGCATGGTTCTTCTCGCAGATGATTAGCCTGCGCATCTTGGGTTGGATGCTTCGGCTCTTATATAATCATAATGGGTGGTAACAGGAAACACTCCAGATCATCATCTGGCTGGAATCCTCTCGATTCACTTGGCCTTCCATTTCTTCTTTCTGAAATCCAGGAGTTCGTTCCTTCTTCGACCAAGGCCGAGAACTGAGACTGGCACGCTCATTTCCTTCTCGACGAATCGTATGTATTCCTTCATGGTCCCTGGAAGCGCGCGGAATCCCTTCGCGAGGATGCTCTCAAGACGCTTCTCCTCGATCTCCTCCCAGCCTCTGAGTGTCTTATACACTGGCTCGCATCTCTGGAGCACCCGCAGGTCCGTCGGGAATCTGGTCACTCTCTTGCCATCGAGCTCATAGTGTGTGCATATTTTGAGCTTGTCGAAGCCTCCGAGGACATCTATCTTGGTCATCGCGATGCCTGTGAAACCATTCACTGAGTGCGAATATCTTGTGACGACGAGATCCAACCATCCACACCTTCTGGATCTCCCTGTCGTTGTGCCGAACTCCCCACCCTTCTCCGCGATTTTGCTTCCGATATCGTCGCAGAGCTCCGTCGGGAAAGGTCCTTCACCGACGCGTGTGGTATATGCCTTCATGACGCCGTAGACGTCGCCAATCGCGGAGGGCGGGACGCCCGACCCAGATGCCGCATTAGCTGCAACCGTTATCGACGAAGTGACATAAGGGTAAGTGCCATGATCTATGTCCAGCATGGTTCCCTGTGCGCCCTCGAAGAGGACGTTCTTATTCTTGGCCAGTGCGCTGCCGATGAGTGCTCCCGTATCCGTCACATGCGTGCTGAGCCTCTTGCCGTATTCTGAATACTCTCGGAGTATCTTGTTCTCGTCAAGTCTTGTCGAATCGTCGTAGAATTCGAGCAGTCTCTGCTTATGTGGGATCAGGAATGCCAGTTTTTCGGACAGCACCTCTTCTTCAACGAGATCGCACATCCTCACACCTATTCTCGATGCCTTGTCCGAGTATGCAGGTCCTATCCCCCTACCTGTTGTGCCCACTTTGGAGCCCCTCTTGAGCCTCTCCTCGGTCCCATCCAGAAGTTTGTGGTATGGCATGATGACATGGGCGCGCTCGCTGATTCTGAGGTTCTTCGTGCTGACGCCTCTGGACTCGAGACCGTCAAGTTCCTGGATGAGCACTCCTGGGTCTATGACCACACCGTTCCCTATAACAGAGAACTTGCCACGCCTGAGAATCCCCGAAGGAAGGTGGTGCAGTTTGAACAGCTCCTCGCCGATCTTGACGCTATGTCCGGCATTATTTCCTCCCTGGAATCTGACGACGAACTGAGCATCCTCTGCGAGGTAGTCCACTATCTTGCCCTTGCCTTCATCGCCCCATTGTGATCCTACGACAGTCAACGATGGCATCTTATCGATAAGTGCATCTTCGACCTCCGTATTTAAACATTGGATTCGGTCGGGAATATAGTGTCTGATCATCGTTTGAATATCTCGATCAGATCGTCTATCGGTGCATCTGTCTTGAATCCTTTGGGGTCGAAGTGAGTCCTCGACGCGACGAAGCCCGCATCCTCGAGTCTCTCGATAAAGACGACCAGCTTGGGTGGCGAGTGCTTTGTTTTCCGTGCTAATTCGTCGAGCTTATAGAACAGCGGCGTAGACGTTGCTTCTTCCCTCCAGACCGTCAGCATCTTCTCGCATCGCGATGAAGTCCCAAGATCTCCCGTCACGGACATCTTCCGCAACAATTCCTTTGAGAACAATTGTCCTGTCCATAACGGACCAGCATCCGTCTTGCCGCATCTGCTGTCGGTGATTTCACGGGCCAGTGATTCCTTGTCATATCTTGCGTATCCCAGAAGTCTTATCGCTGCATCCGCCCTGTTCGCTCCGTTTACTATTCTTGCATAGATCTTGAAGTAATGGTCCGCGTGATAGCAGAGCAATGGCTCGCATGCCCTGTCATGCTTGGCTGCCTCACGTACGAGATATCCCACGAGTATTCTCAACCCAGTCTCGTGCGCGAACGGTGATCTTGACGAATGCGAGCCATATCGTCTGAGGCAAGTCTTGGGATACGTTCCATAGAGCGGTGCGGTGTCAGTGGCCGTTATTGCAATGACTCCTCTGCTTTTACAGCTCTGGACGGCTGCGTCTATGAATCCAACCGGAGTTCCGAACGGGTCGACATCGATGTAATCGAAGGCCTCATCAGCCAGTAGGCTGTTCAGGTCCCTGGACGTGACTGCAACATGCTCTAAACTGTTTATGGACGCGTTCTCTTTGATCAATACCGCTGCCATGAGATTCCTATCGTTCAGTATGAAATCGGCCTTCACGCCACACTCATTCGCCAGCCGGAGTCCCCTGGCACCGGTCGCGGCCAGTCCATCGAGTATCTTCTGTCCTTCCTGGAACATCTCACGTCCGAACATGACGGAGATGTCTCGGCCGAATTCCATCTGCCGGTTGTAGAATAAATCCCCACGTTTTGTGCCAGGGCCTTTCTTGCAGAAATCATCAGGAACCAGGAGTTCCGTGGTGCCTTCAATGACCCTGGCAAGCCCTGGTTCGCTCAAACGTATTCGCCCTTCATGAGTTTGATTATCTTGTACGGGAGCAGATTCCTATTGATAGGGGTGACTTCAAGGATGCGTACGTCGTCTCTGCGCCTGATGTCCTGGAGGAGCGGGTTTCTGGACTTCTTGTGCAGTGTAAGGATAATGGGCTTCTCTACCTCCATGGCATCCTTCACGGCCTTGACGAACTTCTCAGATTCCACTTCCATCTTTCCGACTTCGTCAATCACTATCACATCAGCGTTCTTGCTTGCATCGACGAGCGCCTCGACCCCGACCGTGTCCAGGCTCTCCAGATTGACACCATATTTTCCTACGCAGAACTTGGATTCAGTGTCGGTATGTGCGAAGACGGCTTTCCTTTTCGTCTTCCAATCCATGACATAGAATCCTACGCGCTTCCCATTTTCTATTATCGGTTCCGTGACCATTCCACCGACGACGAGCTCCTCTTCCTCTAGCATCTCGATGACTTTCACGAGTGCCTGAGTCTTGCCTGCTCCTGGAAGACCTGTGATACCTATCTTTATACCTCTCGTCATTGGGAATCACCGATCATCCAGATGTCCGATTCTATATGGTTTTTCAAATATATAATGTGTGTCATAAATCTTAACCGCCCGTTGGGAAGATGGATCATGAATGAGCCGCATCCTTCCCGCCTTTCACGATCCTGCTGACGAACATCAGGGGGTAGTTCATCTCCTTGACGAACTTCATGGCTGCTTCGACCACGGTGTCGTTGTATTTCACGACTATCGAGACATCAAGCATATCACCGGTGAGGGAGACGTATCCGAACTCGTTCACCTTCTCCCTCAGTTTGGTCCGGTCAATGCGGACCTTGACGCTATCAACGAATGGCTGGACCATGCTTCCCGCTTCCATAGCCCTCTCCAGAGTTTCCACGTTGTCAGTATTCAGCGGGACGCCTACGAACTGATGATATATCGTGCCGAGTTTGATACCAGCCTCAAAAGTGGCTCTCTCCGAATCGGAGCACATGAAATGAGCATCAGCTTTCCGCTCTCTTTCGTCTTTCATACAAAGGCCCCCCTATGACATAGCAGATTGTAAGTGCCAGAGCGATGCCTGTGGCGGTACGTGAGAACGCCGTATATAATTGTTGGTCGTCGACAATGGCCAGTCCTACAATGTATGGCATGATTGCAGCGGCGATTCCCATAGCTGAAGCCTTGGCCATCCATCCCTTCACTTTGGGATATGGTATCTGCGATACCATGAGCATACTTGAAGCAACCGCGCACAGGATGATAACCGCGGGAACCTCGTCGATTGCGAAATATAGGTCGCTGGATTCACTTCCATCGGTCGCCCCGAACAGCATGCAGACGAGCAATATGAACAGCGCGGCTGCAGGAGCGGGTATACCGGTGAAGTACCTCAATTGATACCCACCGACGCTGAATCTCGCGAGTCTGAATAGGCCGGCCGCCATGAATGCTGCAGCACAGATCAGGATTGCGAAGTTTTCCAATGATCCAGTCGGCGATGCGACCAACGGGTCTCGCAGTTCAGCATAGATGAGCAGTGCTGGTGCAAACGCGAATGAGATGGAATCTGAGATGGAATCCAGGACTTGTCCTCTAGTGTGCTTGCTCCCAAATCTCCTTGCCGAGTAACCATCCAGGCCGTCCATGATCATGGATATGAGCAAGAGCCCTGTCGCATAGAGATAGCTCCCAGCGACGACATATGCGATTGCTACGAATCCAAGTACGCCATTAGCGAGCGTGAACAGATCCCCGAATGAGACCTTACCCAGTGCGCTCATCGAGTACCTCCGCGATGCAGGTCACCCCGGCTCTGACCTTCTGACCCACAACCGCTTTCAGCACGACTTTCGTGGGTGGCAGGAATAGATCGACTCTGGATCCGAACCTTATCAGCGCCAATTTCTTCCCTTTCGAGACCGTGTGCCCCTCCTCTATATATGGCACAATCCTCCGTGCAAGGATCCCTGACATATGCATGATTGACATTGGCCCGATTTTCGTATCCATTTCCATTTCGATTCGTTCATTGTTTGGGGATCGGTGACTGTATGCTGGTAGGTGCTTGCCTGGATATCGCGTGACCTTTTCGATTGAACCAGAGATCGGCGCCCTGGTGACATGAACATTGCTGAGTGAGAGATATATCGATACCAACCCTTTCTCAGGGTCTATCTGCCTGACTACTCCATCCGCAGGTGACACCACTCCGCTTCCAACGGTCCTCTTAGGATCCCTGAAAACGAATATGAAGAATCCCGTCAGCACTGCGAAACCGATACAGAACGTTGCGTTCACTGGGAGAAGGATGGCTGCCGCTGCCGCGCTTATTGCAACGAACACGCGCCCCCCTTTGGCGATCAACGATATACCTCAGCTTCAGATATCCACTCAAGCGCGATATCCTATTTAAGGAGCATCTTCGCGTCCACCACGATAACGCCCTTCGTCTTCACAAATACCGGGTTGAGGTCCATCTGGTCCAGCATCTCCATGTGCTTCTCGCCGAAGGCGGACACTGCAAGGAGAAGGTTGATTATCGCCTCACGATCCAGTTTTATCTTCCTGAATCCTTCGAGTATCGGCGCAGCCTTGATCTCCTTCAGCATTTCCTCTGCATCCTGCCTTCTGATTGGGACTACTCTAAATGTCACATCCTTGTAGACTTCTGTATAGATGCCGCCAAGTCCGAACATTATGGTCAGCCCGAATGTGCGGTCGTTGATGAGGCCAACGATGACCTCGACCTTCCTGTCCTGCATCGATTCGACCAGGATGTTCTCCTTCGGGAACTTCTGGCTCAGTTTGTTGAACTCCTGTTCGAACTGGTCCTTTGGGATGTCCAGAACGACGCCGCCGACATCTGTTTTGTGCAGGATGTCTGGCGAGCACACCTTCATCACAACCGGGAACTTGAGCTTCTTGGCATCGATCTGGTCGAAACGTTTCCCTACTTGAAAATCTGTGGTGGGTATTCCTGCCTCTCGAAGGGCTTCCTTGACCTCGTTCTCTGCCAGGGCTTTCCTGCCCTCCTTATGCACGGAATCTATTATTGACACGCTACCCCGTCTCCGGATGCGCCCTAGTCTCCTTAATCCTTGCCCTTGCCCTGGATGGCTTCCAGCCCGAGCTTCTTCCCAAGAGCGAGCGCAGACTTGTTGAGATCGTGGGTCGCTTTCGGGACCGATTCCAGCATGGCCTTCTCGAGGGTGCTGTAAGTGACGATGTCCGAGATCTCCCTGAACGCTCCCAGCATAACCACGTTGGAGACCACCCTTGTCCCCAACTCATCTGCAGTCTTGGTGGCAGGTATGTAGTATGCATGCCCTTGCGGCTTCCCACTTACGAGGTCTGGGTCGATGATTATCTTGGTTTCCGGCTTGATCTCGTCTATGTACTTCTCATAGGCCTGCTGGGACATCACGACAAGGTAATCTGGAATCTCGACGAATGGATAATGCATCTCCGTCGTGGATATCTTCACATCGCACTTCGAGTGGCCTCCCCTGGCCGATGGACCATAGGACTGAGTCTGGATCGCGCTCTTTCGCTGGGTCTTCCCATCCTTTCCGACAGGCCTGTCATAGAGTGCGGCTGCTCTGGCGACGACTATCCCCATCAGGATGACGCCCTGTCCACCGAAGCCAGTGAACCTAATGCTTCTCTCCATGCTTCTCAACTCCTATGCGCTCCTGATAGCATTCCCTGTCCCTATTCACGAACTCCCCGATGGTTACCTGCCCCGCGAGGTTTAGGTCAACATGGTCGACCGCTGCACTCCGTGCCTTCTCGCGTCTGACCGAATTCTCCTTGAACCATTCGAGCATGCTGGATGCGTCTCCCATCTTGTTCCGTCGGCCGAAATTGGTGGGACATTGGGACACCACCTCGATGAGGTTGAATCCCTTCTTTTCCAATGCGATCTTGATCGATTTGGTCAGTTCGTGAACGTGCCTGGTTGTCCATCTGGCGACATAGTTCGCTCCCGCAGCGACAGCGATCTCCGCAAGGTCGAACGGGTACTCCCTGTTACCGTAGGGCGTGGTGGTCGACTGGAAGTCGTGTGGAGTGGTGATCGAAGCCTGACCCCCAGTCATTCCGTAGATGTTGTTGTTGATGCAGATCACATCCATGTCGATGTTCCTCCTGCATCCATTTATGAAATGATTGCCGCCGATGGCGCCCAGATCGCCATCTCCTGTGAACACCACAATATCCAGCTCCGGTCTCGCAAGCTTCAACCCTGATGCGAAAGCGATTGCCCGTCCATGGGTTGTATGGAGAGCATCCGCGTTGATGTACAACGGTATCCTGGATGAGCAGCCTATGCCGCTGACAAAGACGGTGTTGTCGAGATCCCACTCTAGTTCATTGAACGCTCTGTAGAAGCAGTTCATCACTGTACCGTTGCCGCATCCGGGGCAAAAGACGTGCGGCCATCGGTCCTGTCGATAGAAATCGAATTCCTCCATCATATCGCCCCCATCTCTCTGAGCTTGTGTCTGACTTCTCCAGGTGTTGGGGGTTCTCCTCCTATCTTGGAGAGCAGCTCCACTTTCTTGCATCCTACCTCAAGCGCGACCCTCTTGATCTCGTGATACAGCTGACCCATGTTCATCTCGCACACGAGGATGTGCTCCGCCTTAGAAGCGGCCTCGCGTATGGGTTCCTCAGGGAGCGGCCATATGGTCTTCAATCGGAGCAGACCGATGCGGTCATCCCCGGCTGCGACTTCTCGCGCGCCGAACGACGCAGAGCCATATGAGATTATCATATGCTTGGAGTCCGGGCAGAGCAAATCCCACTTGTTGATGTCTCTTCGATTCTTGGTAATCTTGTCGTTGAGTCTGGAAACGAGCTCCTGATGGATCTTCGGGTCCTCTGGCTCTATTCTGGAATCAGGTCCGTGGGTCATGCCAGTGACTGCCGCCTTGTTTCCTTTGCCAAATGTCGGGAATGGCGGGACGAGGTCATCTGGGACATCATACGCTTCATCTGTTCTGCGCACACCCTTCTCCTTCCTGTTCACGATCTTGATGTTGCTGGGTACGCTCAGAAGGCCTCTCATGTGGCCGATCTCCGCATCCGACAGGACGAATGTGGGCACTCTGTACTTCTCTGCGTAATTGAACGCTTTGATTGTGAGATCGAACATCTCCTGGACACTGGCTGGTGCGAACGCTATGACCTGGTAATCCCCATGGGATCCCCACTTGGTTGCCATCACATCCCCCTGGGATGCCCTAGTAGGCTGGCCCGTGGACGGCCCTCCCCTCATCACATTGACTATGACCATGGGAGTCTCGGTCATCGCAGCGTATCCGATTGCCTCTTGCATCAACGAAAAGCCCGGCCCAGATGTGGCGGTCATCGATTTCACTCCGCCCCAGGAGGCCCCTATTATTGCCGAAACGCAGGCAATCTCATCTTCCATCTGCAGGAATGCGCCTCCCACCTCTGGAAGCCTCCTCGCCAGCCCTTCGGCTATCTCCGTTGAAGGTGTGATTGGATACCCTGCGAAGAAATTCAAGCCCGAGACCAATGCTGCTTCTACGCACGCTTCGTTCCCCTGAAGGAAATACTCTCCTGGTGTTAGACTCATTTCGTCTCCTCCCCTTCTGGATGCCAAGATATTGCCTGGTCCGGACAGCTGAGGACGCAGAGTTCGCAAATGAGCTTTCCTTCTCTCTTGTGATTGTAACAATTTTGTGGTTCACTCACGACCGCGGCGAAGTATCCGCGAGGAGAGATGTCTACCCCCTTCGAGTAGCACTTCTTCGGGCACATATAGATGCAGATATTGCATCCCTTGCAGTACTTCAGATCAACGACGGGTTTCATTTTGCTCTGCACGCGCGATTGGGCGTACGATATTTGAATGTTCGTGACATAAAGGAATTCGCTAAAGCATCTACTGGCCACTTTTCCAACTCAGTGGTCAAAATGTTGGCAAAACGTGAGAAAACCATTCAATCAAACTGCGAATGCGCCATTATGCAGTCGTGTGTTCCTAGCAAAGCATTTATTACGGTCCTCTTGCTAACGTCGAAACTGAGAAGATGGACGCCCTTCAGAATCAGATACTGAAACTGAAAGAAGAGAAGAACGCAGTGATACTGGGTCACAACTACCAGCGCAAAGAGGTCCAGGAGATATCGGATTTTCTTGGCGATTCGTTCGGTCTGTCTGTCCAGGCATCGAAAACGAAGGCGAGCATGATTGTCTTCTGCGGCGTAGACTTTATGGCAGAATCTGCGAAGATCCTGAACCCTGAGAAGATAGTGCTTCATCCGAACCTGAAATCGAAATGCCCTATGGCTGGTATGGTGGATGTCAAGTCCCTCAGGGAGCTGAAGGCAGAGCATCCAGGGGCACTGGTCGTATCATATGTCAACACAAGCGCGGATGTCAAGGCCGAGACGGACATATGTTGCACATCCGCGAATGCCGTGAAGATCGTCCAGTCGTTGCCCGATGAGAAGATCATATTCGTGCCGGACACCAACCTTGGCCTGTACATTCAGAGGTTCGTCAAGGACAAGGAAATGATCTTCTGGCCTGGCTACTGTCCCACACACATGAATATCAAGAAAGACGATCTCGTCAAATTAAGGACTGAACATCCTGGTGCCGAGATACTCGTCCATCCTGAATGCACGCCGGAAATCATAGATTATGCAGACTACGCATTCTCGACTGAGGGCATCATCAGGCATATCCAGGCATCCGCCAAGAATGAATTCATAATTGGCACTGAGAGCAACATGTTGCACCGGCTCAGGCGCGAGTCTCCCGGCAAGGTCTTCTATGGGGTGCCGAATGCCACTTGCCCGAACATGCGCGAGATATCACTTGAAGACGTTCGTGACTCGCTCACCAAGATCCAACACAAGATCGAACTTCCGGTTGATATCATAAGGAAGGCGCGTGTCCCTCTGGAACGGATGATCAAGGCTGGCCGGTGAAGGGTCACCTCTCAGGTCACGTCCATTATCGGACCTACCATGAAGTATACTCCGAATATGATCATTAGCGCCCCGCATGTGCCGAAGATTATCTCGTGGACGAGTGGAGTCCAGAGATGTTTGCTCCTGAAAACAGCGAATGATGTGAAGCTGTACCATGCGAGATCGCAGCTCCAGTGTACTATTGCGAATGCGAGGACCACGATTGGTCCGAACCATTGAGCCGAGAAGATCAGCAATGCCCCGACCGTTGCCCACCACAGGAAGAAGTATGGGTTCGCGGAGGTCGTTATGATGCCTGCCATGAAAGCGCCCCCTAGTATGGGGTCCTTTCCGGATGTCGCGATCTCCTTTCTGCGCCTCACCATCATTATGCCCATGAGGACGAGGAGGAAGCCTCCCACGAGGCCTATGCCAAGCATGATCATTGAATTCTCGAAGACATAGCCCATACTGAGGACTATCAGCGCCATAAGCGGAAATTCGATGAGCCCATGACCTAGCGCTATCTGGATGCCTGCCTTCTCGTCCTTGTATCCTTTCGCGATGGTAGCCGCTAGTACAGGACCTGGCATCATGACTCCTGAGAACGATATCACGATGGCCATCGCGAGGAATACCCAGATATTGTCGCTGACCGGATCCACGATACCCAGACGGTCGGGCGTCTCTATATAATCGATGCGCCAAAGACCTGGGCCGATGCTCAAATATCAAGAGTGCGTTAGCTTGATCTGATGATGAGAAACGGGTCAGCTGAGGTCTTATGACCTGTGATGAACCCTATGAGTGCTGAACATCGTCGGAAAATAATAATTTGGCGCACGGAACATGAAATCCGTGCCGCCATTCGGTTTTCTAGAGTTCGACCTTTCCGTAGTCTATCTCGCAAACCCGCTTGAAGTATCCTTTTGGATGCTGGCAGTTAGGGCAGTTGTCCAGTGACTCCTTGCCCTTGTGAAGATAGCCACAGTTGGTGCAGAACCAGATCTCGTCCTTGTCTGATTTGTACAAGGAGCCATCCTTGAGCCTGTCCAGAATTAGCTGGTATCTCTTTGCATGGTGCCTCTCGATGCTTATAACGTGCTCGAAGAACTCAGCTGCGGCTTCGTTGCCCTCTTCACGTGCGCTCTTAGCGAATTCTGGATACATACTGGTCCATTCATGGGTCTCGCCTTCGACGGCCTTCTTGAGATTCTCCTCTGTGGTTCCAACCATCCTGAGCAACTTGATGAGCATCGATGCATGCTCATACTCGTTCTCTGCGGTCTCCATGAAGATCTTCGCTATCGCCTGGTGACCCTCTTTGTTGGCCGCTCCGGCCCATTTGACATACTTTGCCCTCGCCTCACTCTCTCCAGCGAGGGCCGCTTTCAGGTTTTCCTCCGTCTTGCTCAGATTATCTCCTCGCTCGGTCAATTCTCTACTATCATATGAATTCAACCCATAACATGTTCGCGATTTGCAGCTGATCGACTTCGGATCATGCTGAAGATCACGATTGCAGCATCACGATGTACTCGATGAATTTGCTGAGGGGCATTCCTTCGTTCCAACGCATTATCAGATTACCCTCCTTAGAAGGTGTGATCTTGGGGAGCCGCTGGTAGATGGGTTTGAGTCTTCCATTTATGGGTCCTATGTCGAGTGTGAATATCCGCCACGCGTCTCCTCTCTGTCGCTTGTACCTGAACGCGTATATAGGCATCAGTCCCACACGTCTGCAATCATCCATCATCTCCTGCGCCTGGATCGCGAGCTTCTCGCTTCTGCTGAACCTGAGCACATCGCTCGTGGAACTCTTTACCTCTATCGGCAGCGAGAGTTCGGAGCGTATCGCAACGAGGTCTATTCCGAGCGAGCCAGCTCCTCGGACGACCATAAATGGTCTCTCTCGTATCTTGAGATATCCCGCCCTCTCATGCTCGTCGCAAGTCTTGGTAACTCTGCTGAGGATGTCTTCGTTTGCAGCAAGAATGCCCTTGAGCTCACGCTCAAAAATCTTTCCCATCGCCTTCCTGGTGCATATCCCTGAGAGAGATTAAGACACTTTTGGGAGGTTATGCGAAAGTGCTGCTAGATACCCCGCGCGACGAAATGATTGAATGAAGACTTCTGAGAATTCCTGGTTTCATTTCCCTTCGCAATTTTCTATGGCTGCGCGGTCCATCTCGTCAAGTTCGAGGTCGTCAGGTATGTCCGTCATGAATCTGGCCCGTTCCGATCCGCCCAAATCTGAATCGTCGGTGATGGCCGAGTAGACTATGTACAGCCTTTTGATGGTGACTCCCTTGAAGTGCCGGATGACATCGAACATGGCTATGAGTTGACGACTCCTCAGCGTGACTCCACAAGTCTCCTTGGCGACCCTCGTCACCGATTCTTCGATCTTCTCATACGTATTGATGAATCCCGAGGGAAGCGACCATTTACCACTGGATTCAGGCTCAATGAGCACCGTGCCCTTCTCTCCCATGACTACTATGATAATCCTGCCCTTGCAGGGAGTGTAATCCAGATCCGCATTTGCCCCTTTCATGTCGTACTCGAACTTGCGGACATTCAACTCTGGTGTGCTCCTGGCGAGCTCATCGATCTCATCCGCTCCAGGTAGCTCCAGGAGCATTCGAGCAGGTTTGTTCAAGGAGTCAACCTCAGCCTGTCCCTCGGATATAGAACGGTCTCTCTTATGTTGGGCAGGTCCAGCATCTTCTGAACGTATCGCTCAACGCCAAAGCCGAAACCTCCGTGTGGAGGCATGCCGTATCTGAAGGCCTTCAAGTAGAATTCGAACGAGTCTAGGTTCAGGTTGTTCTCGCGCATCTGTTCCGAGAGGACGTCATATCTGTGCTCCCTCTGCCCGCCGGAGACTATCTCTTGCCCTCTGTAATCCAGGTCGAAGTATCCCGTCAGCTCCGGGTTGAGATCGTTCCGTTTTGCGTAGAAAGTGCTTCTCTTAAGGGATGTGGGGAACTCTGTGATGAAATAAAGTTCAATCCCTCTATCCTTCATCATGATGTCTCCGAGGAGCTTCTCCCCCTCAGTTCCTAGGTCCTCCCCATGCTCTATCTTCAATCCGTTCGAGGCGAGCATTTCGATGGCTTCATAGTATTTCACCTTCGGGAACGGGATCGTAGGGTCCTTTATATCGATCCCGAGAATCTCCAGCTCCTTCTTGCACTTCTCGCGTACATGCTTCAGACTGCTGACAACGATGCCCTCTGCGACATCCATGACATCGTCGGACGATTTTATGAATGCGAGTTCAACATCCAGCGAGGTGAATTCCGCTATGTGCCTTATGGTATCGGAGGCTTCCGCCCTATACGCTGGAGCTATCTCGAATATCTTGTCCAGACCTGACGCCATTAGGTTCTGTTTGTATAGTTGAGGGCTCTGGGCAAGGTATGCGTTCTTGTCGAAGTACTTGATCGGGAACAATGTGGCGCCGCCCTCCGCTCCAGCAGCCACGATCTTCGGCGTGCTGACTTCGGTGAAGTTCTGCGACGTGAGGTAATTCCTTATGCCCTCCAGCGTCCGCGCCTTTATCTTGAAGATTGCCCGGATCTCCTCCTTCCTGAGGTCCAGGAATCTGTTGTTCAGTCTCGTGTCCAGGTCCGCACCGACCTTGTCCACGACGCCAAGCGGTAGAGGAGTCTCAGCGGCATTGACAACGGTCACGCTGTCGGGAAGTATCTCGTAGCCTGCCTTCGCCTCCTTGCTCTCCTTGACGATGCCTGAGACGAGCACAACGGATTCACGCGGGATCGAGGCTACTTGCTCGAAGATCTCCTTGTTCCTCTTCTTGAGCATGGTCACCTGGATGACACCGTATGCGTCCCTGAGCTGGAGGAACGATATGCCTCCGAGGTTCCTCAGGTCCTGGACCCATCCACCGACGGTTACCTGCTGGCCGTAGTGTTCAGAAGATATCTCTCTTGAGTATGTTACATGCTGCCATGAGGGCAATTGGATGCACCTTCTTCGCGTAACCGGGTCGGACCTATTTACCACTTGCGCGGATAGTCCTGGGTCTTCTCTCCGCGATGATTATGCCTATAACGATTACCACTGCGCACAGTGCGGTCCACATGGCAACGCCCTCATCCCTGATGATCCATGCGAACGCGGATGCGAATACTGGCATCAGGTAGATGAAGAAAGCCATCCTCGACACCTCCTCGTGCTCAAGGGACCTGAGATAGAGCCAGGATGAGAGTCCTGCGCAGAATATCCCCAGTATCAATAGGTTTGCTATGGAAGAGGGAGTGAAATCCGTCACAGGGGTCTGCTCGAACGGCACTGCGAGTGCGAGCATTGCTGTCCCGAAGACCAGAGCGAGTCCGATGATAAGGATCGGTGGGCTGCTGTTCATCATCTTCTTCGCGGAAACCCATGCAAGGCCGTATGATGTTGCGGAAATGAATATGAGCAAGTTGCTAACGAAGCTCTCATCCTCGAGGGATATGTTGCCATGTGCGACCAGAAGGACGGTGCCTGCCATGGCCACAGCGCTGCCGATCACCTTCATCGATGTCATCCGCTCCCTCAGCAGAAGGACCGCGAACAGCAATGTCATGACTGGGCCTGAGGACTGTATGACTGAAGCAACGGACGAGGTGCCGTGCACGAGGCCATAGTTCTGCGTGATGTTCGGTATCGTCACATACAGCGCCCCCAATAACAGGAGGGACCAACGCTCCTTCATGATGGTGTCTCGTATCTCCGATAGGCTGTAGGTGAGGAGCATGAAGAGCCCGAATATGGCGGATGCAATCGCGAACCTGAGGAATCCGAGCATTATGGGGGAGAAGCTGGTGAGCGCGTCCTGTGTCAGCGGGAAAGCAAGCCCCCACAGTGCGACGGCAGATATCGCAGAACCAGATATGATCCACTGCTTCGGCCTGGATGACGCCATTACTCCCGGCATGGCGAGCCCCCATTTTAGACTATTGATTCATGAGATGCCTTTGTGGCTCATATTCCAAGAAAGCGCATTTCGCATGGTGGTAGCGCTGCATCAGTAAGTTCCTGAGTTCTTAGCGGGCTTCTTATCGATTAGTTCCAGCCGCTTCCCCTCGTCGTAGAGGCATCTGACGGCCTTCGCGGCGCGCATGGCCGATGGGTACACCGGTATGTTCTTGACACGCAGGTCCTGGACAACCTCGTTTATCTCGGGCCCGCCTACCCAGCATGCAATAATCGGCTTCTTCAGATTCCTCTTCTCCTCGACCAACTTGATGACCGCGCCGACATACTCCCTAGGCCTTGCTATGCCGGCGTGGACGCAGGTCATGATGAGTGCATCCACATTCGGGTCGTTCAGCATTATTGCGCCCGTGGCGTGATATCTGTGGAATCTCGCGTCTCCGGTGACGTCGACCGGGTTCCTCGCGGTGGATATTGATGGCAGGTGGGGCCGGAGGGCCTCAGCCGTCTTCTTCGAGATGTTGGGGACCCTGAGTCCGAGAGATTCGCACCAATCGGCTATCATTATGCCTGCCCCTCCTCCGTTGGATATGATACCGACGCGATTCCCATGTATCGCGGGCTGGTATGCCAGCGCCCTTGCGAGGTCGAAGAGCTCATCGACGTCGTATGCTCTTTGGATATGCACTTGCCTGAACGCGGAATCGTAGACTGCATCGGACCCACTCAGGGCGCCAGTGTGCGTCGACGCTGCCGCAGAGCCTGCAGCGGTTCTTCCAGCCTTGATCGCCACTATCGGCTTGCTGCACCTTCTGGCTGCATCGAGGAACTTCTTGCCGTCCTTGATACCTTCTATGTACATGGCGATGACTCTGGTCGCCGGGTCGGCATCCAGATAATCTATCAGGTCCGCATCGTCGATATCGGCCTTGTTGCCAACACTGATCACTCTCGAAAGGCCGATATGCTCGCCGTTTGCGTAATAGATCATACCGACGCAGAGCGCGCCGCTCTGACTTATTAGAGCGATCTCGCCCTTCTGGGGCATGCCGAAAACGAACGCGGCATCGAGGTTGTCGATCGGGTCCTTGTATCCGAGCGTGTTGGGCCCGACTAACCTTATGCCTCCCTTGCGGGCGATGTCCAGTATCTCTGCCTCGAGCTGCCTTCCTCTCTCGCCGGTCTCTCCGAACCCTGAGGATATGACGACCACGCCCTTGACTTTCTTCCTGGCGCATTCCATCATGACCTTGGGCACGAACTCCGCAGGGACTGCCACTATCACGAGGTCTATGTCTTCCTTAACCGCGAGGACACTGGGCTGCGTCTTCAGTCCCATTATCTCAGGGGTCTCTGGGTTGATTGGGTAGACCTTGCCTCGGTATCCATGGACAAGTATGTTCTGCAGAATCTCATAACCGATCTTCATAGGGCTTCTCGAGGCACCTACGACTGCGATCGACTTTGGCGAGAAAATAGGTCTCAGGTCCTCAACGGTTCCCATCAGCGACTCACTGTTGACGAATAGCGGACTATGTCAGTTTAAGTCTTTCTAGTCGACCCTTTCCTTCGATACATTCTCATAGGCGGCTGGTGCCTTCGCGCTCCTAAGGTTCATGTATCGTTCGCCTTGGGGAACTCAATCGAGAATATCGTGCCCTTCGTATAATCTCCTGGAACCCGGTCTTCCACTGCGACCCTCCCACCATAAGTCTCTGTCAAAGTCCGCACGATGGTCAGACCCAATCCTTTCAGTTGACTGACGGTCGTGAGTCGCTCATATCTCTTGAAGAGGAGCGCCTTTTTGTCCGGATGCACTCCTGCTCCCTCGTCGGTTACGCACACCTTCCAAGACGGCGTCTTCTCATCAATGGTCGATTCCGCGATCTTGACCTTCACGGGTTTACCATTTCCATACTTGATGGCGTTGACGAGCAGGTTGATGAATATCTCATTGACGAACTCCCCTGCTTCTATGATGAACGGGCCACTTGAGCGATCTCGTATGATCTTCACACCCATCTTGTCTGTCATAACAATCGTGTCTGAGATGGTTGTGTCCAGTATGCGGCCAAGGTCCACTTTGGCCATATTCTCCCTGCCTGTAGCCTTCGTCTTGGCGAGCGTTGCGGTCCTGCTGACGAGCCTGTCTATCTTGTTCATCTGTTCCATGGCGGTCTTTATCATCTCTCCTTTCTGTTCCTGAGACATCTTTTCATCGCATATCAGTTCCATGATGCCTTTTGCAATGCTGGTGTGATTGCTTATGTCATGGACTAGGAGATCATTGTAGAGCTGCAGCATGGTCCTTATCTCATCCAATCTTTCCTTGGCTTCCTCGAAATCCGTTATATCAAGCCCGATCTCGATTCTCACGAACCGACCATCGGGCCATTCGATCGCCCTGTCCGATAGACGGTATTTGCGTCCCGTGGTGGTGTTCTGAAAATCCCACACATAGGGGCCGGTTGGATGCCCATCCTTCAGCAGGTGCTTATTCGTGCAGAACGGGCATGGGCCGTCCATCCCTTCCTGAATCGATTTGTAGCAGATCTTCCCAATAATGTCGTTTCCATAGGATTCCCTCATCGGTCTGTTCGCTGCAAGCACTTCGTAGGTGTCCATGTCGGCGACGTATACGATTGCGCCGAGTTCATTCAGTATCGTGAGCACTTCGTCATGCTCGCTCTTGAGATACGCGGCCTTGCGGGAGAGCTGTCTCGTCATGCGCGAATTATCATATGCGAGCCCTATCTGGGATGCCATCGCCTGCAGCAGGTCGATCTCATGCGTGGATATGCCTCTCTCTGAGCATACCCCCAGTACCAATGCACCGAGTATCTTCCCCCTAGCCATGATAGGTATACCTACTGCACACCGGATGGGTGGGGTATTTGCAACCACCTGATTATCCACCAATTCCTCGAACTTATCATGTCTCGCGACGGCCGTGATGTCTCGGATAACCTAGGTGCCTATCTTGGTCATGACTTTCTTCGAGAACTCGTCGCTTCCCGGAATCTCAGCCAAAACTCCATCGGAATCGATCATCATGACAATTCCATTCGTGCACCCAGACATGCCCTGGCATATCTCTAGCAGCTTGCTCGTCAGTGCGGCTTCATCGGCGGCTTCCTGAGCTGAGACCAAACCGATGAGGGTTCCCGTTGAGAATTCCTTCTGTCTGATATCTTCGAATGTCTCGCCAAAGCTCATGGTCACCCAGTTCATCACCTTGATGATCTTCCTTATGTCCTGAGAGACCTGCTCGTTGATATTGTCCTTATTTGCCTCCAATAGCATATCGACGACTATCTCGGTGGCCAAAGAGATGGCCTTCATTACCTCGCTGAACCTGAATCCTTCCGAGGTCCTTATGGAAGCGATACGCAGACAGTATCCCATAAGATGCGAATAATCGCTTTCTGCGACCGCGTGATAAACGCCATCAATCCAGCTCTCAGCGGATTTATGGAGGAACTCATCGGATGAATCAGCATATCTTGGGGTCGAGAGCTTGACCGCATCTACCCATCGGTCCAGCATGTCACTCCTCCTCGCTCTCAGTATACGTGAAAGACTACTTTCAGGCAAGAACGTCTCCCTCCAGTTCGCCGTCGCTCTCGAACCGACCTCACGACGATAGAATCGTCATCTCAGCTATGCGCTATTTGATATTAATCAATACCCTTCGAAATCAAATACTGGCTGGGTGAGGTGATTCTAATCGGCCATCATCATATGTGGTTCTTAACTGAGTGATGCTTGGAAACGGTTAATATATGTCAAGCTTCTTATCGACCGAATCTGTGCTAAATAGCAGAATTTGTGTGCGGAGGAAAAAGATATGTCCGAGAAGATCACGGTTTCGCTTATCAAGGCCGATGTTGGATCGATAGCTGGACACTCGAGACCCCACCCTAAGATGATGGAAGTCGCTTCGCTCGCGATGTCCAAGGGCGTCAAGGACGGCCTCCTGTTGGATTACTATGTCACAAGGTGCGGCGATGATATGGAACTCCTCATGACCCACAGGAACGGGGAGAACCACAAGGGCGTTCACGAGATTGCCTGGAATGCGTTCATGGACGCGGCCCAGGAGGCGAAGAAGATGCATCTGTACGCAGCCGGCCAGGACCTGCTGTCCGATGCATTCTCCGGCAACGTCAGGGGCCAGGGTCCCGGAGCCGCCGAGATGGAGTTCGTCGAAAGGCCGACGGAGCCCATGCTCATATTCATGGCGGACAAGTGTGGGCCAGCTGCATACTCTCTACCCATTGCGAAGATATTCATGGACCCGTTCACCACGACGGGATTGGTGATCGACCCGAGAGCGCACCTTGGCTACGACATAGAGGTGGTCGATGTTATAGACCATAAGAAGGTCATCATGAGTTCTCCCGCTGAGCTGTACGATATCCTCGCCCTGATAGGTGACACAACCCGATTCGCAGTCAAACGCGTCCTCCACAGGGACATCGGCATCGCTGCCGTCGTCTCGACGGAGAAGCTGAACATAGCCGCTGGCAAGTATGTCGGCAAGGACGATCCCGTCATGATGATCCGATGCCAATCCGGGCTTCCTGCGGTTGGAGAGGCGCTGCAGCCATTCGCCTTTCCGCAGCTAGTAGCCGGTTGGATGAGGGGCTCACACTATGGTGCATGGTACCCCTGCGCTGTAGATGAGTCCGACCCCACCTACCATGACGGCCCTCCAAGGGTATGCTCGCTCGGCCTCCAGATATCAAACGGCAGGATCCAGGGGGTAGAGCCGCCGAACTCTCCTCCCGGCGATCACAAGCCTCTCGATTACTTTGCGGGCAAGGAGTGGGACCCCGTCCGTAACAAGGCGATGGAGATATCCATCTACATGCGTGGCCACGGTCCGTTCATGCCTGGAATAGTCTCGCCTGAGGAGCTCGAGTACACGACCCGACCAGATGTGCTGAAGAAGATAGAGTCTCGGATGGAGCCTCTCTGATGAGGTATTCGCTTGTCATCTAGACGACTCATCATAGCCGTGAACTTCAAAACCTACGTCGAAGCGAGCGGAGACG
>JACZKW010000074.1:0-1877 GCA_014859835.1 Thermoplasmata archaeon
GGATGGGGGAGGCACGTTCAATGTTGGTGTGACCGCACCAGGGAAGCTGCATGTAGTCGGAGAGTCGAACACGCAGAATCTGGACACGAGCATCGGGTCCAATTACCTATATCAGAAAGTCGTGGGTGAGTTCGAGGCGACTGTCTCACTATCGGATTACTTCACAATCAGCTCCATGGGCGCAGGCATATTATTGGTCGAAAGTCCGATGGAATGGATATCCGTCGCCAAGGCGGACCCTGGCACATCTGGGAGGATACAGGTCGCCGTATGCACTGCAGGTGTGAGCGCGGTGGTAAAGAATTACGACTGGACGGGGTACTCCAACGCATATCTCAAGATGATAAGGAACGAGACCGGCCTCTGGATACTCGCGAGCCATGATGGCGGGTCATTCGTCGAGGTTTACAATCAGACCTCGATCAAGACGATGATGATGTCGCTCGACATCGGTCCCTTCGTCTATTCCAACTCAGCATCGATCCCTATCGTGGACTTCGATTACTTCAGGGTAGTCCCCGTATCCTACCTGCCAGTGGAGATGATGATAAGGACTGGCAACTCCACCTCGTTCACCGACCCTTCGTGGGAGGCATGGGGATTTCCAATACTTGGCTCATCGGCCATCCTTGACGTCGATTCGAAGTACCTACAGTACCGAACATACTTCGAGACCGATTATTCATGGTACACGCCATCATTCGATATGTTCGCATGTCATAGCGAGCGATACTTGCCGGA
The DNA here is from genome assembly GCA_014859835.1 of Thermoplasmata archaeon. Taxonomy (GTDB): domain Archaea; phylum Thermoplasmatota; class Thermoplasmata; order UBA10834; family UBA10834; genus UBA9653. Next base: position 742 of record JACZKW010000074.1, read on the forward strand.
AGGATACTTGGAATCAGAGGATGTGACACCATCCGACTTCAGCATGTGGTATACGCTAACGACAGCAGAGTACCATGATTCCGGGTTGGTCAAGTACTGGTACTCGTACGATCACGGCTTCAACTGGATCTATGCCGGCACGGGCGGTTCATATTCGATATCATCGACAATGCAATCCTTGCGGATCAGGGTAGGACTGGAGACATATGACACGCTCTCCACGCCCACCGTCGATTCCGTAACGGCGATCTTTGGAACCGCTCTGGCGAGCATGTATGTCATCGCCCCGGAGACGGTCGTCGCAGGGCAGAGCTTCGAAGTGATGATATACGCAAAGGACAGCTCGAACACCACGATGGTCCATTGGAGCGGGCCCGTGACCCTCACCGCGACTGATAGGTACGGACTCGAATCCACATCAGGCGCTCTGACTGTGGGCACCGCTTACATCACGAATGGCGGCTATGTCACCGTCGCCAACGAGAGATACAATGTGGCCGAGACCATAATGATACGGGCGTCCGCACAGGAGAGCTATGGATACAGCGGCCTCGTGCAGGTCATCCCTGGGCCAGTCGCGACGATAACCATATCACCTGATATCAGTGAAGTCCTCGAATTCACATCACATTCCTTCAGCGCGATGGCCTACGATGGATATGGGAATACTGTCTCCAACGCCAGTTTCACCTGGTCCGTCGATTCCTCAATAGGATCGTTGAGTTCGACGACAGGGTCATCTGTCACATTCACCGCGGGTGAATACACATCCATAGGCGAGATCACCGTCACGGCGAACGGAGTCTCGTCGTCCAAGGAGATATCAGTCATCAGGACCGCACACAACCCAACATTCACGGAACCCATCCCTGCTCAGAACAAGGAGGAGGACTGCGAGAGCTGGGAACTCGACCTGACACCGTACATCTACGACGAGTACCACCTGGTGAGTGAGCTCAGATAGTACACCACGAACGAATCGCTCATAACCGTCTCCGGAGAGAACAAGACGGGCAACATGATCATCACATTCACTCCGAAGGCGGATGCATGGGGCGTGAACGACCTCGTGTTGTTCCTGGTTGACCAAGATGGCTTGACCGGGTCTTCCACGATCACGGTGAACATCACCTCCG
>JACZKW010000075.1:0-37680 GCA_014859835.1 Thermoplasmata archaeon
TCTCCCACGACATACCGGTCGAATGCAGGATGGTCTGAGAAATCGCGTCTTTGTAGACGCGAGCCTTTTTCGCGCATTTCGAACCTGCTTGTTTACCAAGGTCGTACGGCTTGCCTGACACCTCGACTATCGGAAGGCCCCCGACAGACTCACTCTTCATGGCGACCGCAAGGACCAATCTCCCCTAAAAACTCTAGGATTTGGAAGGCGACCGATTATATCCTCGCATCCCATGAAGGGACCGCCTGCATTATTTTCAGGATCGATTTTGGAACCTTCTTGTGAGAGTCTATGATTATCCCGTTCCGTGTGATGTTCATAGGTCGGGGTTGAGTGTCATGGGCCGATCCTCTGAATTTCTCGATTGTCACGAATCTCTCGGCCTTTGACGCGACCATGAGTTTGTGTAATCTAATCGTACCTCTCGCCATGAGTATCTCGGGTTCCATTGACGTAGGGTCAGGCATGTCCGTGATAAGAATACATGTCACATTTGACTCAGAAAGGAACCTCAGCAATGACATGATCCCCATATCCACATCGTCGTCCCCACCGGATAGACGCTTCAATGATGTTATTGAATCGATGACGACTCGTGAGTATCTTACTTCCTGCAGTTCCTGCCGGAGCATCATTTGGAGCGATTGCGGAGATAGGTCAGGTGAGACCTGTTTCATGGCCTCAGCACGAGCATCCTGCCGAGCCTCGCGGAGTGATCCCACGCTCCTCTGTGCGCCGACTTCCACGAGCGAATCCTTCCTATTGTAGGCCTTCGCAGTAGGATGCACGTCAAGTATCCGTATCTTTCCCACATCCCATCCCAGGAAACGGACATTCTCCCGGAGTTCAGACGGAGGCTCATCTATCGACACGAAAAGGGCCCTCTCGCCCTGTCTGACCCCCTGTTGAAGGAATTGAATGCTAAACGTGGTCTTGCCGCTGCCTGTCGTGCCTGCCACCACGTACGGACGTCCTGCTATCAGCCCACCCTTTAGCATATCATCCATCCCAGATATGCCGGTGCTCATCCTATTGTGTTTATCTTGAGCCATCTACGTCTCCACCTCCAGATGGGGCATCCATTCGCTCAGATGACGGCGATACGGGCAGGATCTTATCCTCTGGCGGAGGGGGCAGCTCCTCAGGAACGACCTCCAGTGGAGGCGCTCCATCCTCTGGAGGAGCGGGCGGCTCGTTATTCGAAGGTTTGGATGCCGGCATTATGACCTCAGGAGATTCAACCACACCTTCAGTCGCATCCACATCTTCAGCGTCATCCATGGCATCAGCGGATTCCTCCTCTTCTTCCTTCGGCTTCTCCTTCTTCTTCAGTGTGGCTACTTTGACATGGACGCCAGTATCGTCTAGCTTCAAAGATCGCATGGAGGAGTCGTGGGACGACCCTCTGTATTTCTCGATGGTGACGCCTCTAACCAGACCTCGCCCATCAAACCATTTGTACAGCCTTACCTCGCCCCTTGCCATGTGCGACTCTGCATCGGGTTTGGATATCTCAGGCAGCTCCACCGTGAGGATGGTCGTTATCCCGAGGTCAGACAGCAATCTGAAGAATGATTGGAGGATCAGATACTCCTCACTGGTGCGGATATAGAACCGCCTAAGAGATGTGACCGAGTCGACTACAACGCGTGAGTACTTCCTGATCTTCATCTCCTGTTTCAGAAGTTCCTGAATGGTGTTTATCGTCATATCCGAAGGACCTTTCACGGATGTTTGTCTTATGTTCTCTGGCAGGTCTCTGAACATCACGACCCGCCTCTCAGTCGAAATATCCCGGACGGGAGTCTTATCGTAGCTCAGAACGTCAGGCGTGCCATCGAACACGAAGATCTTTGAGATGTCCCAGCCGAACGAAGTCATGTTGGCCCTCACCTCGTTAGGGGGCTCGTCTATAGCCACGTACAGTACCTGTTCGCCGTTCTTGGCGCCCTCGATGAGGAAGCGCATGGCAATTGCAGTCTTGCCGGTACCCGCTGTACCAGATACTATGTATGGCCGGGCGGGGATTAATCCGCCTTCAAGCATCTCATCGATGCCAGGTATTCCAATCTCGACTTTATCCTTAATCATTTCGAGCCCCAGCTCCGAGCCTGATATGTCATTTCTATACCATCCGATTCAGAATGAGGGTGCTTATATTTTTCCATCAGAATCCAAATCATGAGAATTAAGGTCATGACAAGGTAGATTTTACAGTTAAAACGCATGTTTTATTAGCAAAGGTGGAAATACATCTCGTGGCCGATTTCGAGCCCGAGTCATGGTCACAAATGACCGATTCGTTCAAGAATCAAGTCCACGATTGTGAATCACAATGGCAGATGATCGCGGCAAACCCGGAATAAGGGACCGATTGAGAAAGTCAGGGCTACTGACTAGGGACTTCTCAATACTAATGTCGGCACTCGTTGTCGTAAGTCTGGGTTTTGGCCTCATCGCCCCTATCATGCCAGAATTGGCCAGGAACCTCGGCATAACCGACGGCGCCATGGGAGGCATATTCGCTCTATACTTCGTAGCCTTGGTGCTCGCGCTACCTCCATCTGGATACCTGGCGGACAAGGTCGGAAGAAAGAAGATGATAATAGGTGGCCTCATAATCTTCAGCGTCACCACTTTTGGCCTTGCATTCGTGACCGACGCTCTCCAGTTCGCAGTTTTGCGAGCAATCGAAGGGGTCGGGGCTGCAATGGTTGCCCCAGCGACATTCGCTCTAACAATAGACATCGTCCCTGAAGACAAAAGGGCCACGGCAATGGGCATCGAAGGAACGGTCCAGATGATTGGCATCTTCGCAGGACCTGCGATAGGGGGATATATCGCAGGAGAGATCAATTTCATCTATCCGTTCTACCTGGGCGCGGGACTATCAGTACTGTGCGCGATCATCGTCAGCTCTATTAGCGAACCTGCTAGGACGCAGAGCGATGAGCATCCATCACTGTTCACAATGTTCGGCGCGTGGAAGAGAAATGTGCAGGCCAATCGAACTCTCATCGCCCTTACAGTCCGCGGGTTGGTCATGGGCATCGTCCAAGGACTGTTCATGCTCGGACTGATTCTGTATTGGTACGATGAGATAAGCATGTCCCTGACGGAGGTGGGCATCGCGATGTCCATCGGGACCGCAGTCATGGCCGCGGGTACTCTCTACTTCGGAACGTTGTCAGACAAGCATGGAAGAGTACCCTTCATTCTAATAGGTGGGGCCATCATGGCTACGGGACTGACGGGAATGATATTCGCTGAAAATGTCATGCACATCTATATCCTGATGGCATTCTCTGAGCTTGGGGCGGCGATCTCAAATCCCTCTGTTGGCGCCCTTCTTGCAGATACCATGCTGAAGGATGAGAGAGGACGTGTGATGGGTGCTTATCAGACGGTTCAAGGCATTGGCAACATCCTGGGCCTCACAGGACTCAGTATCGTATATGCCAGGATAAGTCACGACGCACCGATAATCGTGGGGGCAGGAGCTCTCGCGCTCGCCACGGCGATCATAGCCATATATGTCAGAGATAAGAGGAGACTGCCTGCGACCGGAGCGAACTCGACGTCAACGAATATCACCGCTATTCGATCAACGCCAAAAGACGAATGACTTTGATACTCTCCGATGATTCCTGATAACCTTTTATATGCGCATCGGCTTTTCTCGGAATGGCAGATCAACCATGCCAGTAATCAATTTCAGCTATTCCGATCTATGTCACCTGCTCGGAATGCAGGTCTCCAGACAGACACTCCGAGAGAAGCTGCCCATGATGGGTGCGGACCTCAACTCAGTCGATGAGGGATCGGATGATGTCTCCTTCGAGTTCTTTCCGGATCGACCCGACCTCTACTCAGTGGAAGGAATCGCGAGAGCCCTTCGAGCATTTCTTGGCAAAGAAACCGGCCTCAAATCATATCCTGTTACCCGTTCAGATCTCTCGGTCCTTGTCGACCCGAGCGTCGACGACGTTCGGCCATATATATGGACGGCGGTCGTAGAAGGGAATCGAATAGATGACGCATTGATACGCTCCATGATGGACCTGCAGGAGAAGCTGCACATAACCCTCGGACGTAACAGAAAGAAGGTTGCCATAGGGCTTCACGATATCAAGGATGTGAAACCGCCATTCACATACAAAGCGATGAGACCAGACGAGATAACGTTCTTTCCACTGCAGGGTTCTCGAGAGATGAATCTAAAGGAGATCCTCGAAGAACACGAGAAGGGCAAGGCATACGCGTTCGTCCTGGATGGCAAGGAGAAGTACCCGATAATCCTCGACAGAGACGGAAAGGTGCTCTCATTCCCGCCAATAATAAATGGGATCACTACCGCAGTCACGGAGAATACGAGAGATATCTTCGTCGATTGCACAGGGACCGACGCGAATGCAGTCATGGCTGCAGTGAACATCATCGCGACAGCTCTCGCGGAGCGCGGCGGAAACATCAAATCAGTCTCCATGCAGCAGGGTGGTAGCAGCGCCAGCGCACCTAATCTCGAGCCGAGGATGATGAACCTCGAAATAGACTATGTCAACCGCCTCATAGGAATTGACTTGGATGCCAAAGGAATGGCAGATTGCCTCAGAAGGATGGGCTATGGTGCCACATCAGAGGATGACGGGCTCCAGATCCTCATCCCGGCCTACAGAGCAGATATCATCCATCCCGCGGACCTCGCAGAGGACGTCGCCATCGGATACGGCTTCGACAAATTCGGGACCGAACTCCCAAGGAAGGCGACTTTCGGAATTGAGGAACCAACTATTGGATTCTCTTCAAGGGTACGGCCCATACTGACCGGGCTTGGATATCTCGAGATCGTAACCCTGTCCCTTTCGAATCCAAGGGATCAATACGAATTCATGGGACAGCCCGTCCGTGACGACGCTATCCGGATCATGAACCCTGTCAGTGAGGACCATGTGCAGATACGTACATCACTCATACCGAGCATATTGACCATGCTCAAGAAGAACAAGCACCGTGAACTTCCGCAGAGGGTCTTCGAGATTGGCGATACTGTCAGGGATCACAGGAACGTGACATATCTGTCAGGGGCATCCATACATGCCAAAGCGAGCTTCACTGAATGCAAATCAGACATACAATCATTGATGACGGCTCTTGACCTCATGGTGACCGTCGAGAAGCTGGATAATCAGGCATTTGCCGATGGCAGGTGCGCTTCGGTCAAGCACGATTCAGGTTTGCTGGGCGTGTTCGGAGAACTAGCCCCTTTGACGATTGAGTCGTTCGAACTCGGTTATCCGATTGCTGCGTTTGAGTTCGACCTTGAGTCGATCATCCGGGCAAGAGAATCACAATGATCACGGATCATCACCTGCTGAGGTAGCTAAGCCCGGTTCACGGCGCCAGCCTTGAGAGTTGGTGGTACTACGTACCACGGGAGTTCAAATCTCCCCCTCAGCGCTCCATCCACTCTTGCAACAATATAATATCCCCGGTCATCAATGACAACGTCAATAGATGTTCGAAATCAGGGAGGCATAAGTCTTGATCCGTGTACTCCTCGTCGATGACGAACCCCAACTATTGGAGCTCGCCAGATTCTTTCTCGAGAAACAGGGTCAATTCGCAATCGAGACTGCCACATCCGCTAATGAAGCGCTCAACAGGATCTCCGCGGGCAGCTTAGATGCGGTCATCTCCGATTATCAGATGTCAGATATGGACGGCATAGAATTATTGAAGACCCTGAGAGCGCAGAAGAACGACATCCCATTCATACTCTTCACGGGAAGGGGAAGGGAAGATGTCGCTATAGAGGCGCTTAATTCTGGCGCAAGCTTCTATTTGCAGAAAGGAGGGGCCCCGAAGTCTCAGTTCGCTGAACTCGCTAACATGATAAGATCATCCGTCGAGAAGCTGCATGACCGGCAGGAACTGATGGAATCAGAGCGACGATTCAGAAACATGCTAGCAAACATTCATCATGCTGCCCTCGTCCTCGATAATGAGGGCAATATCACATATTGCAATGACCATCTGCTCAAGATTGTCGACTATGAGACGCATGAACTCATGGGACGAAACGCCGTCGAGATATTTCTCTCACCAGAAAAGAGGGATGAGTTTCGAGAAGAGCAGCGACGGGTGATGGGACTCGGCATGTATCCCGCAGGAAGCCAATATGAGACCCTGCTGAATACAAAGAATGGCGAAAAAGTCCTGATCAGCTGGGACTCGACAGCACTCAGAGACCGAGACGGGAATCCCATCGGCACGGCAAGCATAGGAGACGACATCACACAGAAGAGAAAGGCAGAGGAGGAACTCCGGCGATCTGAATCACAGTACCGAAGACTCGTCGTCACAGCCCCCAACCTCATCTGCACGTTATCTCCATCTGGTGAGACTATCTTCGTTAACGATTACGTGGAAGCATTGAGCGGTTACCAACCTTCCGAGCTTATTGGCAAGAATTGGTGGGATGTATTCTATCAGGGTGATCTCCGCAGCCAGGTCGACTCACTCATGCTTCGATTCGAAGAGGGCGAAGTTGAGGATTTCGAGATGACCCTCAGGGCCAAGGATGGTGAGACACGAACGGTCGTCTGGAATTCGTTCAATGTATGGTCTGAAGATGGCACCCAACTTATTGAAATAAACGGCGCGGGATTGGATGTCACCGCAAGGAAGAGAGCCGAGGATGCACTGAGAGAGAGCGGAGCGGTCAATCGCGCGGTGCTTGACTCACTGGATGCAAACATCGCCGTACTCGACAGCAGAGGAGACATCGTCGCTGTCAATCGCAGTTGGTGGATGTTCGCTAGGCAGAACAATGGAGACACTGACAGCGTCGGAGTGGGAGCGAACTATCTCGACGAATGTGAGAAGGCGTCGAATGATGTCAAAGATGCTCGCACCATGCTCAAGGGCATAGTATCAGTCCTTGATGGAGAGAAGGAATCATTCTCCATCGAATACTCTGGCGATGTCAATGGTGAAGAGAGATGGTTCTCGGCGCAGGTGACCTCGCTCCAAAGGAAACGGGGAGGCGCGGTCGTATCGCACATCGAGGTGACCAAGCGTAAGCTCGCACAGAAGGAGTTGGCCCAAAGCGAAGAACGTTACAGGACCATATTCGAGACGGTCGGCGATTCGCTCATAATTGCAGACAATAGTTCAATGGTGATCCTGGTCAACTCGGAGTTCGAGAGAATCTCTGGCTACCAGAAATCAGATATCGAGGGAAAGATGGATCTAGCTGATTTCTTCGCTGAGCGCGATGTCAAGAAACTAATAGACATTGGCAAGAAGAGAATGGATGATCCTGCATCAGCAATCCAATCATATGAGTTCAGGTCCAAGGACAAATTCGGAAATGAGAAGGCGTTCCTAGCGACTACATCGCTCCTTCCAACCGCGGAGCGCATGGTCATATCTCTAGTTGACCAGACTGAGAGAAGATACTACGAAGACGCGCTGGAGCAAGTCAGACGAAAAATCGACATACTGGCAAAGATCACGCAGCACGATATTCTAAACCAGCTTTCCGCACTATATGGTTATCTCGAATTGGCCAGGGAGCAGGCGAGAGATGAGAAGCTCTCAGGGACACTTCAGAAACTCTATCTGGCGACGAATTCAATAAAGCACCATCTGGAGTTCGCCAGGGATTATCAGAACATGGGAGCAAAGAGGCCGCAATGGGTGGATGTAAGAGCCTCTTGTAAGAAAGCAGCGAGCAACATGGATACGAAGAATGTCTCCGTTGTCATCGAATTGAGGGACCTTGAAGTGTTTGCGGACCCTATGCTCGAGAAGGTCTTCTACAACTTGATCGATAATTCCATCAGACATGGCGGTGCCGTTAGGAACATTAAATTCTCCTTCTTGCGTGACCGGGATGGCATGAGGATAATCTGCCAGGACGATGGCATAGGAATCCCCGTTGAGCACAAGACATCGATATTCAAAAGAGATAGCGGCATGGAAGGGGAACAGCGTGGCTATGGCCTTTACCTGGCCAAGGAGATACTGGGCATCACCGGCATGACGATATCTGAAAATGGAACGGCCGGTGAGTGTGCGATGTTCGTCATTCACATCCCTCCGGGCAAATATAGGACCAAGCCTCAACTGAGAAAGCGCAAAAGCCAACGCCCCTCATATTGAGAGGAGCTGGATATACCAACGGATCCAGATCATAACTGCCATCCCCCGTTTCGAGATAACGCCGATATGAAATGCGACATACCACATACATTTATGTGCGCTCACGCACATTCAGTATTGTCCTGCGGGACATGGGATGGGAAACGAATGTGTAAGTACAGCTACCTTAGCGGAGCTTGTGCTAACCGCCACATAGATAGCCTTGAATGTGTCGGTGAGAATAAGTGCCAGTTCTCTGAGATGAATATACTCACTAAGAGAGCGGTATCACAATCCAATGCCGGATGTGGTGCCGACAAATGGCTTGGACTCTATTGCGAGAAGTACAAACGATTCTTCTGTGCAGGGAGAGACAATTGTGCAACCCCAGACTCATACATGACTCATTTCAGCCAGCATCAGGATAGATTGTTCAAGAGATTTGAGGAGGGATGATGTCCTGCATTGCAAACACCTCAGCAAGAATGGCATGTGCGAAGGGAAATACTCGGGATATGCATGCATCAGACAGCATTGCGAGATAGTACGTGAATCCAAGTTGTGCGAGCATCACGACATTTCTGGAGATTATTGCAGGAAATATGCGCGGTTCGGGTGCGTCGGCAAGGGCAACTGTGAATCAGCTGAAGATTATCTCGATTCTATATCCGAGGATGAGCAGGCATCCTAGACCGGTTCACAATACAGCTCACACCTCATCCGTGGTATGATTGCCATCAAGACCGCGATCTCGGTTAGCGATGTCCGATCTATGAGTCCATCCGATAGGTATCCTACGGATCCGGATTTGTGACCTATCCGGTCTATCCCGGTCAGCTCACTCATCACATCGCCTACGGCCCTTCCCTCAGAAACTGCCTTCAACACCGACGGAGGATACTCAAATCCGGGTCCATGGCCAATCGTCGTGCGACGAGATGAATCGATCACTACACAATATTGGACGTCCAATCGGCGCATCAAATAGCGATTCATGTGGAGGCCAGCCTCGATCCCAACTCCGAAATCCGCCCCTTTGACCGAAATCGCATTCTCCGCTCGCTTCATCGCACCCTGGAGCACCTCTTCATCCTTTGGCTGCCGAATAAGATCGTCTCCTGGATCTATGGATACGACATCCACAAGCCCGAACGCTTGAGTGAATATGTTCCTGACGGCATCCACCTTCACCTTATTGGTCGAGCCCACGACCACTCTCAGCGGACGTAGCAAGTGTCCATCCTTATCGATCTCACCGTCCATGATCCTCGTGGAACTGATTGGCACAGAATCCTCTGCCTTGACCGATCGTATACAGAAGACCTTGAGCGCTTTGAGACCGTTTGTCTTCCTTGCAGCATTGATTGACTCAGCGTTGTGTTTGGTCTCAGGGGAGACAACGATGCCATCGAGGCGCTCCGAAGTGGCGGCCGTGCCAAATTCGTCCGTGATCATGATGATCTCAAAAGGTTTTCCAAAGCGTTCAAGGAATCTAATCAGGTTGACCTTGCGCCGGAAGTATGGGGCTACTGGGATCTTTCGCGTTGACTTGGCGAATTCGTCCGATGTAAGGCCTACCTCTACCTCGTCTGCGACCAAGAATGCGGTCTCGAACAGCAGTTCATGGCCACCGTGGATCAAGCTGAACGTCCCACCCACGCCCACTCGCAAATCCTCACCCCAAGAACATCAGCGTAACTGCAAATATCATTATGATGACCATGACGATATAGAAGTACATCAACTGGTTCTTCTTCTTGGACATCTTCGTCTTCCACTCCGTCTCGCATTCATCATTGCAGTACAGATCTTTGTACGGAATCGCCTTCTCGCAGTTTCTGCAATGTTTGTGCTGGCCAATGCGTTCTACCAATCTCTCACCATCCTGGCTAACATTATGCAGACATATTATCGTTTTCCCAATATGTCCGCACTATTGCGAAGATCAATCCTCGAGTCTTACGCCTTCGCACCCGACCTTGACAGAGTATGGTCTTCCGCCTGCATCTATGATAGCATCACATACTTCAGCTGGGCGGTCGGTCAGCGCAATCATGCTTCCTCCCCCACCTGCTCCTGTTAGCTTAGCACCATATGAAAGGCTCGACGCAGCATCGATGAGCGAATCAAGAGTTGGATGGCCGACACCCAGCGATACGAGCAGCGAATTGTTCTTCGTCATCAGACGTCCGATCCTGACTTTGTCATTCTTCCGCATTGCATCCATGCCGTCCAACACCAGTTCCCCTATACAATCGACTGATCTTTTCGCGTCTGGATCCGATTCCACCAGGCTCCGGACCCCTTCCACCAATGGTCCAGTTAAGGCATGAGTGCCCGTATATCCAATGACAAATGTGAGTTCAGGCACTTCGCAATCGTGAATGTTCCAGACGCGAATCCCGTTCTTGATGCACCACAAATGATTATCCATCTTCTCAGGGCAGATAAGAATCCCTCGACCATTCGTTGACACCGAGGTATCCGTCGGACTCGCCCTCCCTTGCACCGACAATTCCACTCGAAATGCCCGTTGCGCAATGGATTCCAGCTCGAATGCGTTCTTCTCCGACAAAAGCGCCCCCACCGTCGCAACCGCCACAGCTGCGGACGACCCGAGCCCGGATCCGGACGGAATCCATGATCGGGTCCTGATGTCAATAGGAGGGCCTGACCACGCTTCATCCAATGCCGCTGAGATATAGCCATGATGTCTGCCGTTCATAGGCCGGCCATTCACGAGATAGCTGCTAGCCGGTCTCACGCTGCTCTTGATCCTCAGATCGACAGCCAGCGCTAGTGCGGGCTTCCCAAATACCACCGCATGCTCACCGAAGAGTATTATCTTCCCAGGAGCGGAGCATTTGCTCATCGGGTCCCCCAGACATCACAGCAGATATATCCTTTTCTTAGATACGTGCTGAATATGGGGGTTATTGCGCGCAAGGGTTATTACTCGTTAATCGCTTGTCGAAAGCACCAGTGGTCCACATGGCAAGAACATCAAGGGTTGAAGGATTCTACAAGCTGAGCATCCCAGAGAGACTCAAGATATTGAAAGAATTCGCGACGCTGACCGACGATGAAGTCAATGCACTCGCAGGGACCAACGGACTCAGAATCGAAATTGCAGACAAGATGATCGAGAATGCCGTTGGTACCTTCTCTTTGCCGCTCGGGATAGCAACTAATTTCGTCATCAATGGAAAGGATTCCATGATTCCAATGGTGATCGAGGAGCCATCGGTCGTGGCCGCTGCGTCCAACTCCGCAAAGATGGCAAGAGAGAAGGGTGGCTTCACTACTAGCAGCACTCCGCCGATCATGATAGGCCAAATTCAGATCACCAACATCGATGATCCCGATATGGCGGCCAAGAAGATACTGGACAACAAAGCGGCCATAATCGACCTCGCCAACAAACAGGACCCCCTGTTGATAAGTCTCGGAGGCGGCGCCAAAGATATGGATGTCAGGGTTCTTCAGACGATGAAGGGTCCAAATGTAATCATACATTTGCACGTGGATGTCCGTGATGCCATGGGGGCCAACGCCGTCAACACTATGGCAGAGGCAGTAGCTCCGCTTGCCGAGGAATTGACCGGAGGGAGGGTTTACCTCAGGATACTATCAAACCTCGCAATATACAGATTGGCCAGGGCGGAAGCAATCTGGTCAAAGGAAGCCATAGGTGGAGAGGATGTCGTCGATGGCATCATAGAAGCCTATTCGTTCGCCGATGCCGATCCGTTCAGATGCGCGACCCACAACAAAGGGATCATGAACGGCATAGATGCCGTCATGATAGCCACGGGGAACGATTGGAGGGCGATAGAGGCAGGTGTCCATGCCTATGCTTCGCTCAAAGGATCGTACAAACCTCTGACCGTCTTCGAGAAGACCTCGCAAGGTGACCTTCGTGGGACCATCGAGGTCCCTATGGCAGTGGGATTGATAGGGGGAGCGACGAAGGTTCACCCAACGGCTCGCGCATGCATCAAATTGCTGGCTGTGACCCGAGCTAACGAACTTGCTGAGATTGGAGCTGCGGTCGGACTCGCCCAGAACCTCGCGGCTTTGAGAGCGCTTGCAACCATTGGCATCCAGAAGGGACACATGTCCCTTCATGCAAGGAATATAGTGGCGAGTGTCGACTGTCCTCCGGAGTTGATGCAAGAAGCGGTCGACATAATCGTGAGAGAGCGCAAGATACGCATGGATAGGGCCAAGGAAGTCGTGGAGGAACTGAAACGGAACAAAGGCATCAGTTGAGTTATTACCTTTCGGTGCCCGATAAAGCATATATGCTCATATAGGTCATAATCAGGGGAGTGCCTATGCCTACACAAGGCGATTTATTCGGACTGGCGGGTGTCTATGGCTATGTCTCCGCAATAATCATCATCACGTGGGTCGCAAGAAGTAGGATGCATAACCCGAGGAAAGTCCTGCACATCCTTACTGGAGGCATAGTGTTCTTCTGGTGGGCCTTTGAGACCCGAGAGATCATGGCATTCCTGGCTGCGGCTCCTTTTGCAGTGCTCCTGCTATTATGCACTCCGATATCTCCTGTCCGCCTTCTCCGAGAGAGTCCTCTCGGAAGTCGCTCGACAGAGGGTCATCCTTATGGCCTCGTCATGTACGCGGTCTCATGGACATTGATCGCGTACTTCCTTTTCGAAGACCTCGTCGCAGCATCCATCGCGATAGCCGCTATGTCATTCGGGGACGGAATGGGAGAATTCATTGGCAAGAGATACGGAAAGAGACGATACCTCAATCACAGGACCCTGGAGGGGAGTGCAGCCGTCTTTATATCGACCTTCATCGCCATAATCATCATTGAATTGTTCTACTTCGAGATGATCGGATACTCGAGCGGCGGCGCGCCTGACATGCTCGTGCTTTTCGGATTGTCCACCGCAGGCCTCGTCACCTGCCTTGAGGCAATCACACCAGGTCACATAGACAACCTCGTCATACCACTCATTGTCGGTGGTTACCTGCACATGCTGGGGGTCTGACACTGAAAAGACTGATTGCAGTCGACGGACTCGATGGAAGCGGGAAGAACACGCATGCTTCGAGTATCAAGACCTTAATTGAACGCAATGGCGAGATTGTCGTCATTCGATCCCATCCATCAACGGGAAGGCTGGGCAGGGCGTCCAAGAATGCCCTTCAAAGAGAAGGGCATGTTGCCAGGTTCCTTGCCACGATATTCTTCACACTAGATGTGCTCTTCTCGGTGAGATGGTACAACAAGAAGGCAGATTGCACGGTCATATTCGTCAGATACATCCTCGGGACGGCATACCTGCCCCGGAGACTTGCACCACATGGCTACCGTCTATTCAGAAACATGCTCCCCTTTCCAGATCTGGCACTCTTCATAGACATCGACCCTGAGATTGCCATTCGGAGGATAGAGGAGAGAGATCACACACGAGAGATGTTCGAGACAAAGGAGAAGCTCGATAAGGTCAGGCAGACGGTGGGAAAACTCATCGGAGAAGAATGGACTGTTGTGGACAACTCAGAAAATGGAGAGCAGCCCTTTAGGCGGATAGAAGCAATCCTAGGTGAAAGAGGATTCATCTGAATGCAGTCGGGCCTCGGCTCATGCGCCTCGGAATACCTTCTCGGCATCCTTTAGCTTGCACTTCATGCAATCCTTGTCACATGGCTCGATATGGATTATGGCGGTGCTCCCGGGCAATGCTTTCCTTATCTCCGCTTCGAGATGCTCGACAAGATCGTGACCGTCCTTTATACTCAGGTATTGAGGGACCGTCAGATGTAGGTCGATCTGTCGTTCAGCACCCGATTTTCTGGCCCTCAATCTGTGGAAGTCCACGAAATCAGTTGCATGTTCGTTCATTACCTTCTCGATGGCAGTAATCTCAGGGTCGGGCAGACAGACATCGAGCAACCCCTCCGTCGATCTGCGGGTTATGTCATAAGCCGCACGGATGATGAAGAGAGCCACTATCAGAGCGATTACTGGATCGATGAGTCTCTCTCCGGTTATGAATATGATTCCCAGGGCCACAAACACTCCGACCGACGTCCACACATCAGTCTTCAGGTGATATGCATCTGCCTCCAGGGCGAGAGAGTCTGTCCGCTTCGCAACCTCCATTAGCTTCCTGGATACGAAGAAGTTCAGAACCGCAGATATGCCCATGACGACCATTCCAGCTGCCACATATTGGACATCTGCAGGCTTAGACAGTCTTCTCCCGGCTTCGTATATGATCACTGCCGCGGCGACGAAAATCAGGGCGCCTTCGATCATACCTGAGAGGTTCTCGAATTTCCCATGGCCATACTGATGATCCTCATCAGCAGGTTCCGCTGATTTCTTCACGGAGTATCTCGCGATGATGGCGGCCACCAGATCAATTCCAGAGTGGATTGCTTCAGAAATCACGCTTATGGACAGCATCAGCATTCCAACGACCAACTTCAGCGCAACTAGGCACGTATTGGAGTATACGGAGAGCCTGGCCGCAGAGATCTTTTCAGTATTGACGTCCATCTGCACGCTCGATTATCTTGCCTCTACTTAGGTTTTACTGGGATAATGCAGAAGGATGAACCCATCGAAACAATTATCATCAAAAATAGGGATAAGCAAGACGAGCTCACGAGGAATTCTGATGGTCGACAACGTATCCCCCCGTTTAGAGAATCTCACGATTTCGAAGCTTAAGCGAATCGCTCAGGAATACAGCCTCGACATATCTTCATGCAAACACAAGAAGGATTTTCTTGTCGTCGTCATTGCCGCCAATATAACAGCGGAGCAGGTAAATAGAGCCCTCGGGAAGTCCGAGGAGCAGTCAGTGCACTCACAATCCGAGGAGGAACGACTCGAGAATGAGATAGAGGAGATTGCTGAGAAACCCTCCGAGATTTCAGAACTACCTAGGCAGCAGAACATCGATGTAGAGAGGAATATAGACCAGACGCTCTTGATGCGCCCATCCTTCTTCGAGGTAGATTCACAGATCGAGACCGCGTGGACCCGAATGATGATGGGGGACTACCTAGAGGTGCTGAAGATGAGTCAGGATGCACGGACCAAGATGCTCGATAGGTTCAGCTCATTCCAGTTATATACGGCGGCACTTTCGATAAGAGCGGCCGAGAGCATCTTGAATGACCTTGCTCAGGCACAGGGGAAACCAATCGACCACCGAATCAAGACAGCGCTTGCCGAAGCTAAGAATGCATTCATAGAGGGTAGTCCCAGGCGAAGGGAGGAGACCTTGGAGGAACTCGAAAAGCTTGCAGCAAAGGCATATGAGGCGTTCTTCAAGGGGAGCATTTCAGCCGCCACGGAATTGCGGACAATGTTGGCGGATTACGAATCATTCGGGACCCAAGTGAGTGAATCAAGTCGCCTTCTTGACATAGCGGAGGAGGCGAGGCAGGCGTATAACATATCCGAATACAGCACACTCGTGACACAGGCAAGGGATATGGCCGAGAAAGCAAAACTAGTCAGAGCAAAGGAAATCGAAGAAACGCTGGGATTTGTCAAAGCCGCACTTGAGGAGGCCAGGGAGGTAGGAGCAACTCCAAGCATGGGTGAAGAGGAGTTGGAGCAAGCGAAGGAGGCTCTGGGAAAGCAGGCGTTCAAGAAGGCCATCGACCTCCTCGCTGCAATCGAGAAAACGGCAGACCAGGCCCATCTTGAACGAATGAGAGACAATTCCATTCGAACACGCCAGGTAGATAAGATCACATCTACCATCGAGAACATGGGGCCTGCGCTCGAGGAGGCTGCGTCGTACGGACTCGAAGTCCAGCAGGGTTTGCTCTTCGTAAGAAGCGCCCAGACCGCGCTCAATGGAAAAGACTTTGTCGCCGCGGCTAAGTACGCTAGAAGGCTCAAACAAGTCTCCGGTCCTGTAAAATCGGATCTCGACAAGAAACGCATCGAGCTTGGGGTCGCCAAGAAGGTCGAAGGGGCCAAGTGTGGAAAGTGCGGAGAAGAGGAACTATACGCTCATCCTGACGGCATTCAAAAATGTAACAGATGCGGTCACTCTTTCACCATAGCCCATGTCATCGAACAGCAAGGACAGTCAACCGACATGAATCCAATCGAGAAACCAGTCTCTTCATCCAAGAATGACACTCAGGAGAGCTCATCGGAAGAGACCAACGGGGAGAGACGCACCCTGGCGAGGACCCTCAAACGGTGAACCTACCACCGTTTGCAGAGGGTTACCCCATTGGATTATGCCTTCCCAGGTTTGTCATTATTCGCTTGCTCGCGCGCGAGCCCCCGTATGATGTCTCCCCGCGTGACTATGCCGACAAGGTTTCTGCCCTGGACAACAGGCAGCCGGTTGATCTTGTTCTGGACCATCTTCATGATCGCCTCATTGATCGTGATATCAGGTGCAACGGTGAAGACCTCTTTGGACATGATATCCTTCACCTGCATGTTCCCGATCTCCTCGTAAGCGTCGATGATTTCCCTCTGAGTCACTTCTTCCTGGAATGCGATACCGAGCGCCGAGATAGATGGGAAGATCAGCCTCATGTCCTTCTTCGTCGTCTTTATCGATTTGAGCACATCGACTTCGCTGAAGATTCCCATTACAACTCCTTCGCTAACTACAGGAGCGCCAGATACGTTCGATTCCGCGAGCTTGGCGGCAGCATCCTTGACTAATGCATCGGGTGAGAGACTCATGACCGGTGAGCTCATCACTTCCCTGACCGTGACCATAGTATCAACCATCCAACGGCAGGAAAGCTATAAATCTTTTCTTCAGGCTTTATCACCTCTGAAAATCGGGAGCGTAAAGGCAATGCGCACAAAACTGAAACCAATAACAGACATGGACATCACGCCCGAGATGAGCGTGAACGAACTGACATTTCAGATGTTTGCATCAGGCGGATTCACCGCGAAGAAGCTTGGTCAGGCATGTGAGATATTGCGCAGCATGCTGAATGAGAAGAATTG
Source organism: Thermoplasmata archaeon (assembly GCA_014859835.1). Lineage (GTDB taxonomy): Archaea > Thermoplasmatota > Thermoplasmata > UBA10834 > UBA10834 > UBA9653. Next base: position 17,135 of record JACZKW010000075.1, read on the forward strand.
CACGATATTTCTGTCGTTCCCAGCATGCATAATATCGACCGGCACGAGAGGGGTAATAAGGAAGCTAGTAGAGGAGAAACTGGTCGATGTGATCATAACAACGTGCGGCACGCTCGACCACGATCTCGCCCGCGTCTGGAAGAGGTACTATCACGGCGATTTCCTCATGGATGACGCAGACCTTCATAAGAAAGGAATCAACAGACTGGGCAACATCCTGATACCGAACGAAAGCTATGGTATAGTCCTCGAACGGAAGATGCAGCCAATCTTGAGAGACTTATATAAGTCGGGCAAGAAGGTCCTGTCCAGCCGCCAGCTCGCGGAGGAGTTCGGCCTCCGCATAGAGGACAAGAATTCGATACTGTACTGGGCGTCGAGAAACCAAATACCCATATACATACCTGGCATAACGGATGGCGCATTCGGGGCCCAGCTCTGGCTGTTCAGACAGCAGCACCCAGATTTTACCGTCGATGTCCTAAAGGACGAGCAGGAATTGTCGGACATAGTATTCACCTCCAAGAAGGCGGGTGCTCTGATGATCGGCGGTGGCATATCGAAGCACCATGTCATATGGTGGAACCAGTTCAGGGGCGGACTCGATTATGCCGTTTACCTAACGACCGCAGAGGAATATGACGGTTCATTGTCCGGAGCCAGGATACGCGAGGCTGTCAGCTGGGGAAAGGTAAAAGAATCCGCAAAATACGTCACAGTGGAGGGTGATGCGACCATAACCATGCCCATCATCGGCGTGTCAATGTTGCGAGCAAACAGGCCAGCAAGAGATTAATAGTGTTCAGTATGGTTACCTATGCAGGGGAGCGCTAAAAATGAGTCCAAACGAAGGTGGTCCGGGAGTTCCCGTTACCCAGGATCTGGTTGCATTTGCACGAGAGTACTTTAAAGCGTATATGGACATCATCGAGGAGAAGAAGCCACCGACATATCCAAGGTTCGCCCAGGATGCGCCGTATGCAATCCGGACATACATCCTCCCGAACAACTGCATATGCATGATTTTCAACTCCGCCCAGGAGCTTACCTTGAGCGCGGACGAAAAGGGATGGGATGAAGTCCAGGACATGATCGTAAAAGGAGTGGATCACTTTGCAGGATTCTATCCGTTCGAAGGCAGGTCCTTGGGTGACTGGGGCAAGCGAGGAAAGCGTGACGCGCTGAGGGACCTCCGTCTTCTCGACAAGTCGAACCTTGCACGAGCCGGTGCAGAACTCGAAGGAGTCATGGAGAACATAACGAAGATGATCAAGGCGAACCCTTGGCTGAGCAAGTCAGGTACTGAGATCCTCACCACCATCAAGAACCTAGAGGGACGAGTTCGAGGAGGATTCCCGACTGTCGATGCGATTGCGAACCTGCAATCAATGAAGGCGTACACACCGGGCTCCGAGAACGTCGTTATAGAATTCCCAGATAGGGAGGTCCTCGACCGCATATTGGAAAGCATCAAGAACGTCGCAGCCGTCGAGAACAAGCTCGAGATGATCGAGACCAGGATGTTCGAGGTTGAGAAGGTCGCCCAGGCACCCGACCACTCCGACAAGCTCATCGACATGACTGACCGCGTCGATCGGCTCGAGAAACAGCTCGAGAAGGTTTCTAACATATTGACGATGCTCAACTCGAAGGTCGAAAGCTATTTCTCAAAGACCGCAGAAAAGGAACGTCAGGCGGATCTTGAGATTCGAATAGAGGAGCATACGTCCAAGGCATTCTCCCACGAATCCAAGATTGTCTCCTTGGAAAAGGAGGCTGAGAGTCTGGTCGCTGAGATGAAGGAGATGACCGCAAGGATGGATAAGGACATCCACGACAGCCGGAAGAGGATCGCCAGGGTCGAGAAGCATTTTGTCGATTTCGCCAAGCTAGTCCAAGAATGAGACCTCCATGAAGCGCATCTGCGTCCTCCCGGGCGATGGTATCGGACCTGAAGTTATAGAGTCGGCCGTCCGGGTGCTCCAATCTGTGACAGATGAACTGGAATTCAAATATGCGCACATCGGCCTCGGGGAGTTCGAGAGAACGGGATATCCAATCACGGATGAGACCCTTCAACAGATGAAGGGCGCGGACAGCTGCCTCTTCGGTGCGGTCACATCATCAACAGATAACGAATACAAGTCCCCGGTCCTGCGATTCCGTAAGGAACTGGATCTCTTCGCCAATATCCGGCCTATCAGGAGCCTGCTCCCGCTACTAGGCAAGCCATACATGGATCTCATCATAGTGAGAGAGAACACGGAGGGGATGTATACTCAGGACGAGGCCGTCGACCTCGACGGCGTGACCACTTTTAGAAGGGTGTCCCGCCACGCGTGCGAAAGGATTGTGAGATTCGCATTCGATCGGTCCAGGTCGTGGAAAAAGAGACGGATATGCTGCGTTCACAAGGCAAATGTTCTCCGCAAATCAGACGGACTCTTCCTGGAAATATTCCGAGATATCTCAAAGGATTTCCATGGAGATATCGAGACCAGTGAACAACTCGTCGATTCCGCTGCTATGAGCCTAGTGACCGATCCCTCGAGGTTCGAGGTCATAGTCACCCTGAATCTCTACGGAGACATCTTATCGGATGTCGCAGCTGGAATGGTCGGCGGCCTTGGATTCGCACCATCTGGAAACATCGGGACTGCTCATTCGGTCTTCGAACCTTGTCATGGCTCGGCCCCGGACATCTCGGGGAAAGGGATTGCGAATCCGACTGCAGCCATTCTCGCATCCGCGATGATGTTGAGACATCTGGGAATGGTCAGAGAAAGCGATTCTATACAGAAGGCAGTCCAGAGCGCTTATTCCTCAGCTAACCTTACCATGGACATTGGCGGAACGAAAAACTCTGAGGCATTCACCGATTCCGTGATCGATGTCATAATGGAAGAATAGTATCCCTTATGTGGACATACTTCTTTGCTCGGGGGCGGACCTGCGCAACACCCGCCATTCTGATGCTATGTATCTCCGGAAAGAAGCATTTGAATTGAGAGATCGGAAGAACGAGTATCTCATCCACAACACAGCTCCCGAAGCACACACAACGAGTATCAGCTCAGGTGCGGACAACAGTCCCAGGAGTGAATCCTCTAGCCAATCCATAGATATGTGGACCCCCCAGAATATCAACGGTATCGCGATCCTCGACGCGACTGAGATTGGACCAACAATCATCACGGATACCGGATTGTGTAGAAGGGATTTCCACTGACCATCGGCATTCATCAGCGAATCGAAGTCGAAAATACTGGCGATGCCATTTGCCTTGGCGTATGAATTCAAACCGAACAGGTGATCTACGTCTATGACGACGCCGAACATCAGTGCGACAAAAGAATCGTTCCTATCGAGAGATAGCAATTGAATAAGCAAAAGGCTAACAGCGAGATGCGTGATTGCCAGCATTTTCCGCCATCTGTCCCGTTATCGAAGCCTGAATTCTCAAGTCAGATATATTTCCATGTCGGCGATTTAGCGAATCATGACTGAAATCGGCGAACATATCGAATCATCAATGAACCCATTCGGTCCATAATGACTTCATGTTGCTTTGCGCTCTGTAATCCTGTCTTGGTGCGAGAAAAATCAAAGTGCGGGGGCTGAGATTCGAACTCAGGGACTCCTTCGAGACCAGACCCTCAATCTGGCGCCGTTGACCGGGCTTGGCTACCCCCGCTTGATGGTGCTGGCCTTCGGTCGATATATGTTCCCTCATTAAAGCCTTTCGTATCGATCTGTGCGTGCATCGCCTCTGAAGCAGATGATGAAAGCAGAGCCGAATCCTCACTAACCAGCAGCCCCAATGAACATACCAGTCTATCGTTGCATCTCAACATCAGCAAATAAATACTCATTTGCAATACGGTGTACTCGAAGCACACAGTCGGAGTGATACTCTGGCCGTGGAAGCAAAACAGGGGAATGTTGAAATGATTGGTTTCCCGAAAGGAAAGATCGCGTTCCGAATGTTCCAGGAGACGGACCTGGAATCACTTCACTGGGGAACGTTGGACGTGCTCGAGAACGCAGGCATAAAAGTCTTCAGCGAAGAATGTCTGAAGCTCCTTGAAGCTGCAGGGGCCACCGTGGATTACAAGCAGAGCAGTGCTAAGATCCCTGGTAACCTCGTGGAGGAAGCGATAACCAAGGCCAAGAAGAACATCACGCTCTTTGCCCGGAACCCAAAATACGATGTGGTACTCGATGGACGAAGAGTCTACTGCTGCACGGATGGAAACGGCACGGGCGTTATGGATTTCGAGACCGGAAAGAGACGCATGTCTACGAGCAAGGATCTTGAGATGGTTGGCAAGGTCGCTAACGCTCTGGATTCCGCCCACATCTTCTGGCCTTGCGTGAGCAGCCAAGACATACCTGATTATTACAGACATGTCGTCGATCTCAAGGTCGCCCTCATGAGCATCGAGAAGCACGTACAGGTAGAGACGACCAGTCACAGGAGAGAGGCACAGTGGCTCATCAAGCTCGGTTCCGCGCTTGCAGGCGACGAGAAGGAATTGAGAAAGAAGCCAATCTTCTCGTCCATGCACTGCCCCTTCTCTCCGCTCCAGCTTGATGGAGGTTCGACGGAAGGTGCCCTCACCCTCGCAAGAGCTGGTGTGCCGATATCGTTCTACGGAATGCCACAGGCAGGTATCACCGGGCCTGTGACGCTCGCCGGATCAATAATTGTCAATAACGCTGAAGTCCTTGCAGGGCTCACTATGGCTCAACTCGCAGCTCCTGGCTCACCGTTCATGTACGGAACGGGCGGAGCGGCGTTCGATATGAAGACCATGACTTGGGCAGGCGGTGGACCTGAGAGAGCGCTGATATCCAGTGGAGCTGGAGAACTCGCACACTGGTACGGATTCCCGATCCTTTGTGGCGGAATAGTCACCTCCGCGAAGGTACCTGGCCCGCAGTCCTGCTATGAGAAGATGTCCAGCGGAATGCCGCAGTTCTACGCTGGCTGCGACATGATCGCGGGATTGGGTCTCCTTGACGATGTCTCGATGCTGTGCTATGAGCAGATGGTTATCGACAATGAGATGGTCAAGATAATGGCGAGGCTCGCCCAGGGCGTGATCGTTGACGACGACCACATGGCGATCGACCTGATTAAGAAGGTCGGCCCCGGCGGAAGCTTCCTTCCAGAAAGACACACCATGAACTGGCTTCACAAGGAGCACTTCATGACCGATATAACTGATAGGAGGACAGGCGAGCTCTGGGAAGCAGATGGCAAGAAGAGCGCTGTCGACCGCGCTAGGGAGAAGGTTGCAAAGATCATGAAGGAGCATGTTGTGCAGCCTGTCGCAACTGAGGTCTCGAAGCAGTTCGAAGACATAGTCGTCGCTGCGGAGAAGGATATACGCGATAACGGACTCAACTGAGACCGTCAGAAAAACTATTAGGTTAAACCAACTACGGGCGGATGGTGCTTGGAGGGAACCTCCGCCCTTAGAAACATCTTATCTCGGGTGATCTAGGCTTTGATACCTTTGGAGCTGGTGCGAGAGTTCGAGCGGCAGATGCACAATCTTCGAATCGGACACACTTCATTCAAAAGAGCTTCTAGACTCGAGAAGAAGCTCGGCATCAGGCGACTCCATCTCAAGCTTGAATCGGAGAATTCTTCGGGGACGCACAAGGACCGGGCCGCGCTTCTATACGCACTGGATGCGAGGAAGAAGGGGAAGGACACATTGGCTGCCGTGACTTGCGGCAACTACGGCGCCGCGCTCGCTTATGTGTGCTCAAAACTCGACATGCACTGCAGGGTCTATGTACCATCGGATTTCGCGGCTACCAGAAACAAGGACATAGAGGCGTTCGGTGGCAATATCGTGATCACGCAAGGCGATTATGAGGCCGCTCTCAACGCCTGCGTGAAAGACACACTGGCAAACGGATGGTACAACGCCAATCCGGGTGGTCCCGACAAGGAGCTCGCGATATACTCATACTCGTTCATAGCCAGGGAGATCGCACAGGAGCTGGGGAGACAGCCGGACTGGATATCGGTGCCATTTGGGAACGGGACGATACTGGCGGGCATTTGGCAGGGGTTCAGGGCAATGAGCATGAAACCGAGAATCGTCGGTTACTCCAACAACAACTCTGCCATCCATGGTCTCGTCAACAAGTCGCGAGTGCCCATCCCTGTGGAGGGGTTGACAATAACCGAGGTGAACGAACCATTATCTGGCAATTTCCTACTCGATGACAAAGAGGGGATGAGCGCTATCCTCGAATCCAATGGAACGGCTTTCGAGATATCGGACGAGGAGTTGCTGAAGGCGTCCAAGCTCATCATGGATCAGGAAGGTTTGGACATCCTCCCAGCATCGGCGGGGGCAATCACCGCGATCACAAGACTAGAGTCGCGCAACCACACATTCGCTGCGGTCATAACCGGCAGGGGTCACCACAGCTAGGTCATCGAATTATGTACAATTATGTCCAAATGAACATACCGTTCAATGGCCAAGTCCGTCCAGACAAGATATTAATATATCGACAATCATCTACAAACTCGGTACAAATGTCCGCTGGTCAAGTCGATCTGACGCTTCTTCTTGGGACCCTAGAGGTCATTGTCGACCTGCGGATTGTAAGCCTGTGATGGGCACACGACCTGAGCGGTCTTGTGTCCATGCGGGCAGAATTTGAGGAGTGTGAATTAGAGATGAAAGGTGCCAGAGCCACCGTGAAATTGCTGGAGAAGCAGAGTGTCGACCTGATGTTTGGCATACCCGGCGGCGTTCTACTTCCGTTCTACGACGAGCTCGTGGACTCGGATATCAGGCATATCCTTGTGCGCCATGAACAGTGCGCGGCACACATGGCTGATGGTTATGCGAGGGTCTCCAAGAGACCTGGCGTGTGCATCGCAACCTCGGGACCAGGAGCGACAAATATGGTAACGGGTGTCGCCACCGCGTTCATGGACTCATCACCCATAATCGCGATAACTGGTCAAGTGGCAACAGGAGTGCTCGGAAATGATGCATTCCAGGAAGCGGACTCTTTCAGCCTCATGATGCCGATAACGAAGCACAACTTCAGAATAACTGACCCGAAGGCCCTCCCTGAATCCATCAATCGGGCGTTCATGATAGCCACGACAGGAAGATATGGACCAGTCCACATAGACATACCAACGGACATATTCCAGGCAGATTACACCGAAGAGGACCTCAATGTGAAGGCCAGAGTGCCAAAGCCTCGCAGGAACCTATCAGGCCTCCTCGACGCAATCAAGCTGCTCGAATCGTCGGAGAGGCCAACCATAATGGTGGGTGGGGGAGTCACTTGGTCAAGGGCGGGGCCTGAGATCGCCGTGCTATCCGAGATGCTGATGGCGCCTATTGTCACCACACTGATGGCAAAAGGCTCCGTCCCAGATAACCATCCACTTGTCCTGGGCGTGTGCGGAATGCATGGGAAGCAAGTGGCCAACTATGCATTGAACAACTGCGACGTCCTCCTTGCAATCGGGACCAGGTTCAGTGACAGGGTGACCGGCAAGCTCAGCGAGTTCGGAGCCAAGACGAAGGTCGTCCATGTCGATATCGACTCGTCCGAGATAGGCAAGAATGTGAAGGGTAGGGTCGGCCTCGTTGGCGATGCATGGACAGTAGTCAATGCCCTTATTGCAGGCCTGCAGAAACGAAAGAAGAAGGCCACCTGGATCGAGAGGATAAAGATACTCAAGAAGGAATGCACCTGCGACTACAACATCAAATCAAATCCGATCAAACCACAAAAGGTCATATATGAGATGTCCAGGCTATTGCCCGATGATGCAATCATCACGACTGAGGTGGGCCAGAACCAGATGTGGGCGCTCCACTTCTTCGAATGCCACGGCAACCGCATGTTCATCACATCAGGTGGTCTAGGAACCATGGGTTTCGGATTCCCCGCAGCGATCGGTGCGAAATTGGCAAGACCTGGCAGCATCGTCGCAGATATTGCAGGTGATGGTAGCCTGCAGATGGTCTCGCATGAGTTCGCGACAGCAGTCGAGAACGACATTCCGGTGATCATATGCCTGCTGAACAACGGATGGCTCGGCAACGTAAAGCAATGGCAGAAGCTGTTTTATGGCTCGAGATACATAGCCACCGAGTTCGGCAGAAACCCCGATTTCGTCAAGCTCGCAGAGGCCTACGGGGCGGATGCGATACGAGTGGAGAAGCAGTCCGAAGTCGCAGATGCCATTGAGAGGGGGGTGAAATCCCAGGTCCCGATATTGCTCGATTTCGTGATTGATCCCGAGGAGGACGTCCTTCCAATGACACCACCTGGCAAGGCATCCTCGGAATGCATAAAGGGAAGATGCATATGGAAAGGAGGTGGCGATTAGATGGAAGTCATGATGCTCTTGGTGTACGACCAGCCCGGTGTAATGCAACGTGTGATGGGCGAGTTCACCCGAAAGAGGATAAATGTCGAGACAATCGTGGTCGGCAAGTGTGAGATGCCCGAGAGAGCGAGGATAGTGCTCTCCGTTACTGACAAGGAGAAGGCTCACGGCGTGCTCGAGCACCTGAGAGCGCTCCAGGAAGTCATAGAAGCCGACATCGTGGATTCAGATAGACACGAGGCATATGCTATCATGCAAGGCAAGCAAGGGATATGCCGAGTCACAGGAACGGTCGAAGAGGTTGAGGCTCTCGTCATGAAGAGCCAACCTAAAAGATACATAGAAGCTATGAATGCGATTTGAAAACGGAGTGGTCGACAATGGCTAGGATATACTACAACAAGGATGCGAACCTGAACGCGCTCAAGGGCAAGAAGGTCGCAGTAATAGGATACGGGATACAGGGCAGAGCACAGTCGCTCAACCTTAGAGACAGTGGAGTGAACGTGGTAGTCGGACTCAAGTTCAGAGACGATTACTGGAAGCGCGCAAAGGCCGATAAGATGGAAGTCTTGGACATCCCCACGGCGGTCAAGAGTGCCGATATCGTCATGATGCTCATCCCGGACGAGGTCCAGAAGATGGCCTACGACTCCGAGGTAGCGCCAAACTTGAAGGCAGGGATGACTCTCGACTTCGCCCACGGATTCAACATACACTTCAAACTCATCGTCCCGCCGAAGGACGTCGATGTCATAATGGTGGCCCCGAAGGGTCCTGGTGCTTTGGTCCGAGAGACATTCGTGGCAGGCAATGGAGTGCCGGCATTGATAGCCGTCCATCAGGATGCGAGCGGCAAGGCCAAGAAAACCGCGCTCGCCATCGCGAAGGGACTGGGAGCGACAACCAAGGGGGTCATCGAGACGACTTTCACTGAGGAGACTGAGACCGACCTGTTCGGAGAACAAGTGGATCTATGCGGCGGCGCGAGCGATCTCATAAAGAAATCGTTCGAAGTGCTTGTCGAAGCTGGTTACCAACCAGAGATCGCATATTTCGAGGTTCTCCATGAACTAAAGCTCATAATCGATCTCGTCCAGAAGGGTGGCATCGAGGGTATGTGGAACAATGTATCAAACACCGCGGAATACGGTGGAAGGACACGTGGACCCAGGATAATCGATGCTCGCGTGAAGAAGAGCATGCAGGCAGTCCTCAAAGAGATCCAGTCGGGCGCGTTTGCGAAGGAATGGGTCAACGAATGCAACTCCGGGATGGTCACTCTTACCAAGCTGAGGAAAGACGGTGAGAAGGACCAGATCGAAGTCGTCGGCAGATCGATAAGAAAGATGTTCAAGTAGGGCATCCGAAAAAGACATACATGATCGATGCCTAATGTGTACGTCGCAGTAGGTGGATAAGTTGGAACCCTCGATACCAAACGGAATCCGGCTGGGCCGATTCAGGATTGAGGACCGAATGTTCGTCGGAATCGTCGATGGAGACGAAGTCATAGAGACGGACCAGACCTCCATGGAAGACGTTCTCAGCCACGGATTCACCGAGAAGGCGATCCGTCACCCATCCTTGCGAGTCACCGTGCTGGCACCATTCCCGAGACCGTCCAAGATCATCTGCATCGGGCTCAACTATCGGAGTCATATAGAGGAGATGAACTGGGAGGTCCCGAAGGTGCCAATAATCTTCACAAAACCGTCCTCTGCAATAATCGGTCCAGGAGACGATATACGCATACCGGAGATGTCTTCGAGAGTAGATTACGAGGGTGAATCCGCTATAATAATCGGCAAGAGGGCCAGGCACACCGATGACGGCGGATCCCATATTTTCGGATTCACATGCATGAACGATGTCACCGCCCGTGACCTCCAGAAGATCGACCCTGATTGGACAAGGGCGAAAGGCTTCGACACCTTTGCCCCAATGGGCCCGTTCGTCTCAGGCCAGGCCCCGACAAGGATATTGACCCGGCTGAACGGAAGCGTGGTACAGGACGCACCATTATCCGACAGGGTGTTCGATGACGCGGCCTTGGTCGAATACATATCAAATGTAATGACACTTGAGCCAGGAGATATCATTGCAACTGGAACACCATCCGGAATCGCCGCCATGAGACCCGGAGACCTGGTCGAGGTCGATCTTGAAGGTATCGGATGCTTGAAGAACAGGGTGGTCAGTTAGGATCATGATAGGAGATGAGACCATGCAGATTCAACCAATGGAGAAGATCTGGAAGAATGGAGAGTTGATATCGTGGAAGGATGCGACCGTCCACGTGCTCACGCATTGCCTGCATTATGGGACCGGAGCCTTCGAAGGAATCAGATGCTACAGCACTGACAAAGGACCCGCGATCTTCAGGCTGAAGGAGCACATGTCCAGACTCCACACATCTGCAAAGGCAATCAACATGGAGATGCCATATAGCATCGATGAACTCTGCACTGCAGCGAGAGAACTCGTCAAAGTGAACCACCTGGATTCATGCTATATACGGCCGATTTCATTCTTCGGGGTTTCTGGCATCGGAGTGAACCCGCTCGGCTATCCCGTCGAGACATTCATCATCGCATTTCCCATGGGGTCGTACCTAGGGGATGAAGGCATGAAGAAGGGTATCAGGGTGCACACATCCTCATGGCATAGGATGCCCGTTGGATCGGTTCCTGCTACCGCAAAGGTATGTGGAGATTACCTGAACAGCGCTCTCGCAGTGATGGAGGCGAAACAGAATGGCTTCGATGAAGCTATCCTGCTCAATGATCAGCACATGGTTGCCGAGGGCTCCGGCGAGAACATATTCATGGTCAGGAACGGCAAGTTACTGACACCGCCGCTCAGCACAGGAGTACTCCCAGGAATAACCAGGGAGTCGATCATGACAATCGCAAGAGATCTCGGATACGTAGTTGCCGAACAGAATTTCTCCAGAGGCGAGATGTATCTTGCAGACGAACTCTTCTTTACGGGCACGGCAGCAGAGGTCACGCCAATAAGAGAGGTTGACCGAAGGGATGTTGGCAGCGGCTCACCTGGACCAATCACCATGGCACTCCAGGAAAAATTCCTTCGGATCGTCAGGGGCACGGAGGACAAGTATTCATCCTGGCTCCATATCGTGAAGTAGGCTAACACCCACGGCAAATAATAAATAGTATCAGTGCCAATACTTCGTCTGACGATTGTCATACGAGGGATGGGACACATGTCGAGCTTCACAATCGAGGAACTCGCGAGCCATGCCGAAAAGAAAGGGGTCACACTTGCAGATATGATATCCACCATGATGTCCTCCGAGGAGATTGGCTGCATGCAGCGCGAGATTAAGTCTCAATTGTCTGCGAATTACCAGTCAATAAGAGATTTCATGTCCGATGTTGAGGTACCCAGTCTCGCTGAACTCTCGGAATTCTCAGAAGACGAGCTCCAACGGATGCAGGAGGACATCGCTCATGCGATGTCAGACGAATTGTCATTCGCTTGATCTTCTGTTCAACTCACCTTAACGAAGATTCTATTCTCGGGATCGATCATCTCGAAGTTGGCCCTCACACGACCCATGAGTGCCTCCGTCCGGCCAAGCATCAAGAAGCCGCCGGATCGGAGTGATTCATGCAAATTCTCGATCACCTCGTCATGGGAAGGCCGAGAGAAGTAGATGAGCACATTCCTGCAAATTATCGCATCGAAGAACTTGCTCTTAGGAGTCTCCATTAGATCCTCCTTCATGAACCTGACTCTCTTTCGGAGGAGGTCTTTGATCTCATAGGATGACTCGTTCTTGATGAAGTAGCGTTTGAGAAGATACGTAGGGACGTTCTTCACCAGCGATTCGGAATAATCGCCTTTTCGAGCAAACGCCAGTGCGCTCGCGGATATGTCCGTGCCAGTTATGCTCGCAACCATATCCTCCGGCATATTCGCACGGCGCATCTCCTCATTAAGACATATTGCAATGGTATAGGTCTCCTGACCGGTGGCACATCCAGCGCTCCATATTCGCAATATACCCCCAGTTTCCCGCTTTGACCTAAGCAGAGGACGTATGATCTTCTCAGAAAGCGCCTCGAATGCCCCATCGTCACGGAAGAATTCGGTCACATTTATGGAAAGAGCGCTTATCAGTTCAGTTGTCTCGGCATCGTCATGGATAAGCAGATCGACGTAGGATTCGACATCTGGCATCGATGATCGGCCCATTCGTTTTCTGAGACTGCGCATCATGAAAGTGGGGGAATAGCCAGATATGTCGATTCCTCGGGATTTCAGCAGATGATCGCGGATATGCGCCATCGCCTCATCATCATTCATCGTCATGCTATTCATAGATACCAATTAGGTTAGATAGTCTCTTGCTTCGCTGTGCTGCAGATGGCAAAGAATCTCATATCCTCAATAATGAGTTTCTGGACGACATACTTTTATATTGTCCAGGGTGTTTTTGACCATGATGCGGGTGCTCAGAAGGCTTTCGAAGGAAAGTACAAATGAATCTCACCCGAGTGTTGTCAAGGTGATTCGTTGAAATTCCCCCTCACTGCGAAACTAGTGTCTGTGATACTCGTTCTGGTATTGGTGCCCGTGGCAGGCCTTAGCTTTCTTGCCCTTGACGGTTTGAACAACATCAAAGGAAACGTTGAGGTCCTCTATACTGAGAACATGCAGGTGGCCTCATTCATCGCCAATGGATCCACCACACTCGCAGAGGTGGAAAACATGTTCATCCTGTACTATGTGAACCATGGTTCCCTCGTGGCGACACAATATAGGATTATCCTGTTGACCCAAGTGCAGGATTTCAACAGTTTCGTCTCAATATTCAAACAGAGCTACAGTTTCAATGTCTTGCCCAATATGGCAGAGATAGTGACCGATCAAGGAAGGCAGGACCTGTTGACTGCTCAGACGACGGCACTCAGCACCATAGATGCCAGATGGGCTCAATATCAGACAGCACTCAGCGCCGTCCTCAGCGAACTAGATTATGCAGATTATGTGGCAGCCGCCGCATCCATGCATGATGCCACTATCGAGATGGTAGCCATCAACTCCGCGATGAACGACCTCATTGACACTTGCGTCGATGGTGCATCCCTAATGAACATCGTCGCTGAGGAGACCATAAAGACCAGTATATTCTGGACAATCATCGGAAGCACTTCAGTCGCCATCATAATATCGATCATATCCATGTTCGTTTCGATTACGGTCACAAGACCGATTGTGACTGTTTCCAAGGCAGCTATGACAATCTCTGAGGGTAATTTCACTACCAGACTGGAACTCAAGGCAAGCAATGACGAGATAGGCGACCTCGTGAAGGCCATGAATCTTCTCATCGACAATACTTCGAAGCCACTCCAGAAACTCATCGAAAGCGCCGAAGCGATCTCGGCAGGTGACTGGACAGTTGATATCGACGTCGAGGCGAAAGGCGATCTTGCAATACTCGTAAGCAGCTTCAGAAAGATGAGGACGAACCTCATTACGCTCACGGAGCAGATACAGGTCGCATCGAAGACGATCCTCGAATCATCGGCCATCCTCGCAGAGACCGCCAAGCACATGACAGACGCTACCCAACAGGTATCAACCTCTGTCACCCAAACCTCGATGGGTGCCCAGATACAGGCAGCCAAGGTCGATGAGATGGTGAGGATGCTTGGCGAGCAGACGAAAGCGATATACGATGTGGTCCAGAGTTCTCAAAACGCAGCCAGAGCGTCCGAGGATGCAAGCGATGTGGCACAGAATGGCAGCAGGTCTGCCGAGGATGCGTTACAGAGGATAAAGAGCCTGCTGACCAGTGTCGAAGAGACCGCTGAGGCAATGAACGCTCTATCCAAGAAGTCCAAGGAGATCGCCGAGATTGTCATGATAATCACCAATATAGCACAGCAGACCAACTTGCTCTCACTGAACGCGGCAATAGAGGCTGCAAGGGCAGGGGAACATGGAAGAGGCTTCGCCGTCGTCGCGGATGAGGTGCGAAAGCTCGCAGAAGGGTCCAGAAAGGCAGCAAGCCAGATTCAGGGATTGCTCGAATCTGTCGAGCGGGACATCGATTCTAGCACCCACAAAATGGATCAGACCCGAATGAATGTCACCGAAGGAACGAGGACAATCTCTGACGCACTCAAATCACTCGAGGACATAGCGGCCACTGTAGAGGAGACGGCTGCCATGGTTCAGGAGATAAGCTCATCGACGGAAGAGCAGAAGGCCCTTACTGAGAGCCTTGCAAAGAACCTCGATGAGGTCGCCAGCATAGCGAACGAGACTTCATCATCTGTTGAGGAGGTTTCCGCATCAACGGAAGAAGTCGCTGCGGGAATGGAGGAACTGACTGCCTCAGCTCAGGATCTCGCCGACCTCGCCAACGCCCTGAACGATATCACTAGGAGCATATCCACGGTCAATCAGGAAATCATCAAACAAGTGCATGAAGAGACTGGGACGCAGGGAAAGAAGGAGCGGAACTGATGGACCAATCGACTCCGACCCAGCAATACATAGTCTTCAGACTTGGAAAGGAAGAGTACGCATTCGATATCGTCAGTGTCAAAGAGATAAAGGACCTCGAGGAGATCGCCAAGGTGCACCGAACCCAATCATATATAGAGGGAGTCATGAACCTTAGAGGGAAGCTGGTGACGATAATAGATCTCAGGAAGAGGTTAGGGCTAGAAACAAAATCCCCTGGCGAAGCGACAAAGATTGTGGTGATAGAGGCTCCTGACGCCCCCGTGGGGTTCCTCGTCGATGAAGTATCCGAGGTCTTGAGGCTGTCCGCATCGGATGTGGAGGCACCCCCATCATACGTGGCCGATTCGCTTGAGTCCGAATATGTCCGCGGTATCGCCAAGTTGGGCGATCGACTAATAACCATTATCGATCCTGTCAAGATATTGGAATTATCACCGAATGAAACACCTGGAGGAGGACGATAAGATGGCAACGGTTCTCGTGGTAGACGATTCCGAATTCATGCGTAGAGTGATCAAGAACATCCTTGAGAACGGCGGACACAAGGTCATGGAAGCAAAGAATGCAAATGAAGCACTTGAGCTCTTCAAGAAGTTCGGGGCAGATGTCATCACGATGGATATCGTGATGCCGGAGACGGATGGCATCGAGACCGTCAAGAGACTCAAGGAGGCCGATGACAAGGTCAAGATCATCATGGTCTCCGCGCTAGGCCACCAGAAGACCGTTATGAGGGCGCTGGAAGCCGGAGCTCTAGACTTCATAATGAAACCATTCACAGCCGATGATGTTCTCGAATCCGTGAACGCGGTCCTGCAGATGGGCATGTGAGAGGTGTCTGATGCCTGACTCGGTCAAGATCCTCGTCGTCGACGATAGCGCGTATATGAGAGTAATTCTACGCGACATGTTGGAGTCAGAGGAAGGACTGACCGTCGTAGATACAGCAAAGGATGGCATCGAAGCGCTCGAGAAGGTCGAGCGCCTCCGGCCAGATATCGTGCTCCTTGACATACAGATGCCTCGTATGGATGGGCTCACGACCCTCCAGATGATAATGAAGAACAGACCCACAAGGGTCGTCATGCTCAGCGCAATGGACAAGTTGGATGGCCAGCTGCCACTGAGAGCATTGTCCCAGGGAGCAGTCGATTTCATACCCAAACCGAGCGGAACCATATCCATAGACATAATCAACTACAAGGCTAGGATCGCAAACCATCTCAGAACCATAGCGAGGGCGAAGCTGGAGGCGCTCAAGATGGAGAGTATCACCGCCCGTCTGCTCACAAGTGGATCTGAGAAGACGCCAGATGTTCGTGCTAAGACTAAGGCCATCGTATTGGCCGCATCCACAGGAGGTCCGCGGGCTCTCGAGACAGTCTTCTCCATACTGCCTAAGAACCTCCCAGCATCGATGTTCATCGTTCAACACCTACCCATAGAATTCTCGACCCTTTTTGCGAAAAGACTGGATTCAGTACAGGGTCCATCGGTCAGACTCGCAGTGGATGGGGTCTTCGTCGAGAACGATACAACATATCTAGCACCCGGCGGCACACATCTCATACTTGAACCGAAGGAGCGCAAGGGGGTCATGATGAAGCTGGATGATGGTCCGCCAGTACAGTTTGTCAGACCTTCTGCGAATATCCTATTCGAGACTGCGGCACGATGCTATGGACAGAAGCTCTTGGGCATCGTTCTGACAGGCATGGGATCAGATGGTGCAAAAGGTGCCGAGGTCATCAAGAGATATGGTGGCAGGGTCATCGTTCAGAACGAGGAATCGTCGGTGATATTCGGAATGGCCAACGCGGTAATACGTGCAGGCGCGGCGGACGAAGTGCTGCCACTGGATGACATTCCCAGAAGGATGATAGATTTCATCGAGGAGTGATACAACTGACAAAGGAGTTCGATCTCAACAAGTACTCGAAGCTCTTCGTAAGCGAGTCTAGAGAGTACCTACGCTCACTGAATGAGGCGGTCATCGCGCTCGAATCGAGCGGCGAAGACAAAGAACTCATAGATCAGATGTTCAGGGCTTGCCATACGCTCAAAGGTATGGCGAGCATGATGAATCTCACTGCGATTTCTGAGACAGCGCACGCGATGGAGGACATTCTCGCAGCGATCAGAGATGGGGATTTATCCGTAAACGAGGCGGTGGTTGAGGGCATATTCAAGGGCATCGACGGGCTCGAAGCCATGGTCTCGGAGGTCGAACGTACCCTTGAGGTTGGCGATAATCCCGATCTTCTCATTAATCTGAGATCGCTGACCAACCAACCTCAGGAGACAAAGAAGACCTCGAAGAAGAAGGTCCCCGCAGTCGAAGGGAAGGCGACTCCGAAAGGAAATGTGATCAGCATAAGGCTTGCACGCAGATGCGCCCTGCCCTCAGCCAGAGCAATAGTGATAATGAAGGAGCTAGAGAAAGGTGCATCGATCCTCAGCATGACACCATCTGAGAACGACATCGAGAACGAGCGACCATTCGATGAGTTGGTCATAGAAGTTGACCCTGCAGATAACTACCGAGAAGTCCTGTCAAGAATAGCCAATATGACTGATGTCGAGCAACTCCTCGAAGGGGAAACTGGCACTCAGAAGAACCAGTTGAAGAGAGTGCCCAAACAAGAGAAAAAGACCAAGGACGGCCATGATGCATCCCTTGTACAGACCGTGAAGGTAGGGATGGATAAGCTGGACGAGCTCCTGGATGATGTCGGCGAGCTTGTCATAGGCCGAAGCAGACTGGTCGAGATGGCCTCATCGAGCGACGATTATGAACTCCAGGACATATCGTCATTGATCGATTCTCTTACTTCGGGTATCCAGGCGAAAGTTCTGGGCATTCGGATGATACCCCTCGATTATGTAATGAGTCGCTTCCCAAGGATGGTCCGAGACCTAGCAAAGAGCCAAACCAAGGAAGCCGAGTTCGTAGTCGAAGGGGGGAATATCGAGCTCGACAGGACTGTCGTCGACAGGATATCCGAACCCATAATCCACATAATCAGAAATGCAGTCGATCACGGGATCGAGATGCCCGATGAGAGGGTGAAGGCAGGCAAGAATCCGAAAGGGCTAATCAGAGTGGTCGCATCCAAGCAACAAGACCATGTCCTGATAGAGATAACGGATGACGGGCAAGGATTGGATTTCGACCGGCTACGACAGAGTGCAGTTTCCAAGGGATTCATGACTAAGGATAGGGCAGATGCCGCTCTCGGACGAGAACTGATCGAGCTAATGTTCCTGCCAGGATTCACCACCAAGACTGAAGTATCGGAAACATCCGGCAGAGGGGTGGGTCTCGATGTCGTCAAGAAGGGTGTCGAGAACCTTGGAGGCTCTGTGATGATGTCCACCTCGAAAGGGGCGGGTACGACCATCTCGCTATGGTTGCCATTCACCCTTGCGATCATAGATGCGATGATGATCTCGATCAGAGGGCAGATCTACGCGGCGCCTATGAGTTCCGTAGTCGAATCCCATTGTTTCCAAGGACCCGAGGTAAGGCTCATACGCAACAGAGAGGTCGTGCAACTCAGAGGAGAGGTGCTGCCTCTTATCGACATGTACGATTTCTTTTCATTGGAACTTGCGCCCAAGAAGGAGAGCATCAACACTCTGATAGTCCAGAGCCGTGAAAGACGCGCAGCAATCAGGGTCGATGAACTCATTGGGCATCAACAGATAGTCGTTAAATCATTGGATAAGCACCTGAGGAATACCAGAGGCATATCTGGCGGAACGATATTGGGCAGCGGAAAGATCGCGCTCATACTGGACGTGGATTCAATCCTCGGAGACTGATTGAGATGAAGGAGATAGACGAGAGCAAGGTATTGGGGATCGTGAAGGAGTTTGCCAACGTTGGCGCAGGAAACGCGGCCACTGCACTCGCATCTCTCCTGGATATCGAAATCGTGAACGAAGTGACCTCGTGCAACTTCCTGAAGTTCTCAGAGGTCGGTGAATGGCTCGGTGGTTCGGAGAAGATCGTGGTCGGCGTTTACACGCAGCTATGCGGTGATCTTCGAGGCGGAGTCCTCGTGGTTCTATCAGACAATTCCGCAGCAATCCTCATGAAGCATCTGACCAACGAGGAAATCAACCTATCCAATCTATCGCAGATACATGCATCCGCCCTCAGGGAGATAGGCAACATATGCCTCTGCTGGTACCTTGTCGCAGTCTCCAAGATGATAGATACTGACCTTATACCAGCGCCACCAGATGTGTCCATAGATATGCTGGGCGCCATCATCGACCTTCCGCTCGCAAATCTTGAGATCGAGGTGGATTCGGTCATTGCAGTACACACGGTATTCAAGAGCCTCGAGAAGGAGTTCGACGGGTATTTCCTGCTCCTTCCCGAGCAGCAGATGCTAGACACCATACTGGAGAAGATGGGAGACACGATGAGATGAAAGAGCCGATCCTCGTGGGCATATCGCAAATTGTCGTTGCGAGGGCACCAGAGCAGATATGCTGCATGGGACTCGGATCCTGCGTCGCCGTGTTCTTGTATGATCATCAGATGAGACTCGGCGGAGTCGTACACATCCTACTTCCCAGGGCGCCTTTGAAGGTTGAGAACGAGGGCAAGTATGCTGATACGGGCGTCAAGAAGCTTTTCAGCGACATGATCGCAAAGGGTGCGCGGAAGGAACGAATCAGGGCCAAGCTTGTCGGCGGCGCTCAGATGTTTCCCAATCTTAACGTTCATATCAGCGATATCGGAGGAGATAACTGCCGTGAGGTCAAGAAGGGCCTCAAGGAACTCGGAATCAAGATTATCGCAGAGGATCTCCACGGCGATATGGGCCGGTCTGCGACTTTCGACCTAGTCGAGGGACAGGTCATCATCAAGACAGCTTTTGCGGATGCCAGGACCATCTGAACATCATACGGACTCCCACTGGAAAGGCTTTTGTAGAGGGATGGTCTTGATAACACTTGCCAGGAGAAGGCGGATGGCTGACGGTAGACTCGTTCTCAGAACGGGTCGGCTGAGGAAAGTCCCCTCTCCAAGAGAAGGTGGGCTGCCAGAGCAGCAGGGCGAGAGTCCTGGCAAGGGCACAGAAACGGCACAGCCTCAGGATAATGTGATGATTCCTTTGAGGATGAAGTCTCCCGAGGATTTGTTGAAACGGCGACACCCCACCGGAGCAAGCTCAAACGGCCGAAACGATTCTCATCGTCGGCGGGTAGAGTGCATTAGTCGAATGCCATCAGCCTCGAAAGAGGTGAACAGAAAGGGGCTTATGTCCTTCACCTGGCACTTTTTAAACACACTGGCTCGGCTCTGACAGTAAACCTGTTTACCACCAACACCTACATATTTTAGTATATCAATGCGGTTGTAGGTGGCCAAGTGTCAAACCGGATGGAGCTGAGGCTAGACTCCGAGGCTAGATCGGCCCGCTTCCTCAGTCTCACAGGACAGGATTATCGTGATTCTCTCGATAGATTCGCCAACTATCTCGAGCTCAAGGGCAGGACATCCGAGACTGTCCGGAGCTACCTGCGCGCGGTCAAGCATTTGGGGGCATGGTTGACGGAGGAAAAGGGCAGGAAACCCTCCGCTCTGTGGATACTTGAGACCTATGACATCGACACATGCGCAGCG
>JACZKW010000076.1:0-13885 GCA_014859835.1 Thermoplasmata archaeon
CGTACATGGATTTCTGTCCCAAATGCGCAGTCTCATTGAAACGTCCGGGTCAGTTTCACGAACCGGAACGCAAGTGTCCGAAATGCGGTAGAATCCTCGAGCATGGAGCGACGGTATGCTCCGTATGCATATGGGATTCCACTGCTGCGACAGACGAGCCGCTGAAACCACGGAACGACAAACCCATTATCGTAGGGATACTGCTTTCGGCGGCGTGTATATTGGCAATTGTATCCAGCATCCGTATGCTCATACTTATGGAGGAGATCCCGGACTTGTCCTACGTCGACGTCTCTGGATTTTTGACATGCTGCGGCGTGATAATATTGTTCGGAGCGCTCTCGTGCTTCTTCGGAGCGATACTGTCTTTCAGAAGGTCAAGATATTCCGTAGTTGTCCTCGCGGCTGCGTTCGGCATGCTGGGATTGGGCCCGTTCTACCTCGCGTCTTTGTTGAGTCTGATCGCGATGATCATCGCAGCGGTCTCGAAGGATGATTACAAACCCTGAATGATGCAACAATCATCTCTGACCGATAGGGCTCACGCTAACTCATTGAAAAATGATAAGCTTGGAAGGAAACAGCAGATATCTCATGTGCAACCCGTATAACGGCTGAGCCGAAATTGCTAAACCAACATGCGTATAAGCGGCTACAACTTTTAGTGGCTGCGGGCTGAATACCTCGGCGGACCTTGGTACTTACACCCCAGCTCTATCAACGCCATCATGTAATGGCGGTTGTAAGATGCCTCGTTTTCGGGGTGACTTCAAGCTTAGATGCTTTCAGCTTTTATTCACTATCGCGTGGCTGCTCAGCATTGCCTTGCCAGACAACTGATAGACTAGAGGCGACGAATCCTCGTTCCTCTCGTACTAAAGGATCCTTCCCGTCAGGCATCAAAACACTTCCAGCAAAAAGCAACAAACCTGTCTCACGACGGTCTGAACCCAGTTCACGATCCCTTTTAATGGGCGAACAACCCCACCCTTGGCAGCTGCTGCACCACCAGGATAGGAAGAACCGACGGCGAAGTAGCAAGCCTCCAGGTCGATATGAACTCTTGCTGGAGACGACTCAGTTATCCCCGGGGTAACTTCTCTGTAATCACTGACCCCCACTAGTGAGGTACAGTGGTTCGCTAGGCCCTGATTTCTCATCGTGGATCATTGTTGGGCTGATCCACGTCAAGCCGGCTTTTGCCCTTGCACTCTTCGATAGATTTCTGACCTATCTGAGCCGACCTTAGGGCGCCCTTGTTATCTTTTCGAGGGCGTGGCGCCCCACCCAAACTGCCCACCTACCGGTGTCCATCCGAGGATGTAAGTGGTACGAGTTCAAAAGAGCGGTGTTTCATCGTCGACTCGGAACTGACCTAGCGGTCAGCCCTGGTAACGTCTCCCGCCTACACTACACAATTGGACTCATATCACAACGACAGGTTGCAGTAAAGCTCCACGGGGTCTTCGCTTTCAGCTGGAAATTGACGGACTGTGCGCCGTCATGTAGGTTTCACCGGCCTCGACGCGGGGACAGTAGAGCTCTCGTTGGGCCTTCATGCAAGTCGCCAATTAAGCGACAAGGTATTACGCTCACATCTGTTACTTTTAGGACCTCTGATCATTCAGAGGCGGATCACGATTTCTCGTAACCTCCTCATGTCGCCATGAGGGTCGGACTATATCTTCACCATCGCTGGTGTCTATCGTATAGTCTCTGAGGATTCTAGTTGCATTACTATTGGTCCTTCGATTCATACTTCTTGCGAGTTCAGCCACTTCCATTAGTCCGGTTACCGTCAGATGCCGACCTGAGTCGACTATTCTGACGACTTCCGCGAACTTATCGTAGTCATACATCTTCTTCGTCCGAAGCGGATATTCTTCAAAGAATTCAACAACCTTCTTCAGATTGCGGACTCCTCTGATTCTGAGTTCCAATCGATCTCCGTTGTTCACGCAGATCTGTCCACAGTCAAAGAATGACCGTAGTCTTCTCAGTACTCTCTCATCCCTTCGGTGCTGGACTACTCGGAATTCTGGCAGTACTTGCCAACCCAGCTTCATTCCGGGTTGACGATTAATGCCAATATGGAAGCATCCTTCTCCATCTACGAATCCAACGACCCAATTTGCATCTAGCCTTTCCTGCTGATTACCTGCACTCATCACATTGTCACTCGACGATCCCAGTCATCACTCTTTGCAGAGGGGTTGACTGAAAATGCCATAGTAGTGTGAGATACTCAGGCGTTCCAGCATATAGCCAAATTTTACTAAGGCAACGCGATTTTTGTCACCTTAAGAAGGTCATAGTTACCCCCGCCGTTTAACGGTCCTTTGCTCCCTTGTAAAGGAGTTTCAGATACCGTCACTGGGCAGGATTCAGCGGCAATACACATCCTTTCGGACTAGCTGCCACCTATGTTTTGGTTAAACAGTCGGGGCTCCCTTGCCACTGCGACCAGCTCATCACTGAGCTGGCACCGCTTCTCCCTAAGTTACGCGGCTAATTTGCCGAGTTCCCTCGCGTCAATTAACGCCGACAGGCCTTAGACTTCTCATCCAGGGGCACCTGTGTCGGATCTTGGTACGAACACTCCAGTTGTTTAACACATCCCTTTTCACGGACACCCGGGATAGGCTGAAGAGGGCCTTCGCCCTCCTACTCGTGATTTCGCCCGGTTCTCACCATTACGGTTCTCCCCAGGCATATACACTTGAACAGATTGGCGCTCCTGCTCAGCTTACCCAGATGTGTCAGGATGTGTGCAGAGACTGGAGCGGTGCAGGAATATTAACCTGCTTACCCTTTCGATGTTCTCGGTTAAGGAACACCTTAGGATCGACTAACCCTCGACTGACGAACATTGTCGAGGAACCCTTGCCCCTACGGCCGAGCGGATTCTCACCGCTCTTTGCTGCTACTCCCACCAGGATCCTCATTCGAATGCGGTCCATTCGACCTCACGGCCGAACTTCTATCCGCACACGACGCCCCCCTACCAGATTACCTTTCGGTACTCTCAAGTATCGGTGACTGACTTAGCCCCGTCCATTTTCAGGGCCCTTGATCTTGACCGGTGAGCTGTTACGCTATCTTTAAATGATGGCTGCTTCTAAGCCCACATCCCGGTTGTCTCTGACTAAGGACTCCTTTTGCCCGTTCACACTTAGTCAATACTTAGGGACCTTAACTTGAGGCTGGGTTGTTCCCCTTTCGCATACGGGGCTTACCCCTCATATGCTCACTCCTGGAGTCTACGGTGACGACAGGTTCGGAGTTTGGCAGGACACCGAGGGATTTCTCCCCCTAAATGTCCAATCGGTCGCTCTACCCCATCGTCCGCCTCGTCCAAGATCTACCTGCGAGTAGTTTCGGGGGGAACCAGCTATGTCCAGTTTAGATTGGCCTTTCACCCCTAGACGCAGATCATCCCAGTGATTTGCACCTCAACACGGGTTCGGTCCTCCACCCAGGTTTCCCTGGGCTTCAACCTATCCACGCCTAGATCAACTGGCTTCGGGTCTCTCACCGATGACTACAGGCGAGCCCACCTCGTCCCTGGCCCTTGCGGGTTGCGGACTTGTCGGTTTCCCTTCGGCTGCTTGGATTATCCAATTAGCCTCGCCATCGATCCGAACTCCCTGGCCCGTTATTCGAAACGGATAATACGACATCGGTCCACTCTTGCGAGTTTCGTCCCTTGCATGCCGTATATTACTGTCACTATCTGGTTTCAGGCTCTTTGCACCTCCCGTTAAGGGTACTTTTCAGCTTTCGCTCACGCTACTACTGCACTATCGGTCTCGGGTCGTATTTAGGGTTGGAAGCCAGTGGCTCCCAGATTCACGCGCAATATCCAATGCGCACTACTCAAGGACACCCGGAATCATCTTTCCAGCTTATCTCTACAGGGCTGTTACCCTCTACGGCGCTCCATTCCAGGAGACTTCGAGTTGACTGGTTAAGATGTACCCGGGGCCTACAACACCACATCTCCGGCCTATTTCTAGGCAGGATTCAGTTTGCCCTATGCCGCGTTCGATCGCCTTTAATAACGGCATCTCGGTTGATTTCTTTTCCTCGGGGTACTAAGATGCTTCAATCCCCCCGGTTCCCTATCCTCACGGATTGCTCCAAAGAGCAGGAAGTCCCATTCGGTCATCGCCGGATCAATAGCTCCTTGCGCTTACCCGGCGCTTATCGCAGCTTGGCACGACCTTCTTCGGCGCCCGAACCGAGCCATTCCCCAGACAGTTTAGCTAGCCGCTATGCTTGTCGGCTCAGCACACGTCCGGATTGCACATGATCGGTATTCACCGGGGCCCGCGAGTCCTTCCGTCCCGCTACCCCTCAACCATCTTCCCCGGTCCATAAATGGCCGAGTGCACGTTTCCCAATCCATACGCAAGACGACGATTCCATACTATGAAATTGTGCCTTGCCATGGCCTGGGGTATCCCGCTATGTTTGGTCCTGTATAAAAGCGTTGCCGTGCCTGTTTGAAACCCCATAAATTGGCGATGGAAGAAGGGCGGTGTCGATGGCGCAACTGGGCCGCAGTCCGAACACCGAAATGTTGATTTGTCCAGTTGCTCATGGCGCATTAGGATGGGGTGAGATTTATTGACTTCTGAACAACCAGAGACCCGCGCAGAGGATGTGTTGGACGCTCCTGAAGAGACCATCGGTTCTGAGCCCACAACCGCGCCTTCCACTGATGCTGGCACCGTACAGGCAGACACTACATCGGCCCAGGGCGAAGAATGGATGGAAGAATATGAGGCAGAGAAGAAGACGAAGAAGCCGAGGGGGAAGATACCTCATCTCCTTGGCATAAGCATCGCTGTCGCAATCGTGCTCATGCTAGTCATCTGGACGTTGCTGAGCCCACATGTCCTCCCTACGTCTGGGGAGACTTACCTGCGTTCGCCGACTTACGCAAACCTTGGGAACTACAGCGGGGATTTGGACATCAGATGGCTGTTGAACGCAGTCCATGTCGCAGACACCACCTGGGGCGTTTCGATAGCTGGCAGTCCACAGGTATCATCAGGGGATGTCGTGACATTCAATGTGCTAATCACCAAAGTGAACGAGGAGATGAAGAACCCGTGGTTTGTCGGGACCTCCATAAAGGTGAAGGATGCGGCGATGTTCACCGAGGACGGCACGCAAGTCGGAACGATGGTCGGCCGGTCGAGCGAAAGGTTCGGAACCATCGCGGAGATAGAGGCAACATTCGATTCGCCCGGGAATTACACATGTTACGTATACACGGAGATCACAATATACGGCAAGATGCTGGTCGGCTATGTCCCGGTGAAGGTCCTGCGCATGACCGCCTACCTGGACGCGGACATGATCGTCACTTAGGGACGCGTCACGCTCATCATACATTGATAGTTGATATATAGGGTAGCGGGCATCAGACATGATGGCCATGACGCTGGAACTCATACTCATCCGGCACGGCGAGACCGAATGGAATAAGGACAGGGTCTTCCGAGGGCAGATGGACATGCGATTGAACGCCACGGGCATAGCCCAGGCGGATGTGGTCTCATATCTGCTGAAGGACAAAATCTTCGATGCGATATATACGAGCCCGTTGAAACGCGCGGTCGTGACAGCTCGCAGGATCGCAAAACCCCATGGCATCGAGATACGGGAGAGCCCAGGTCTGTCCGACATGCACTTCGGTCTATGGCAGGGCCTGACCGAGGTCCAGGTGAAGGAGAGATTTTCCTCGGCCTACAGGAAATGGAATACCAACCCGGCCTGGATGAAGGTTCCTGGAGGGGAGACCACCAGGAAGGCCTGGAAGAGGATAAACAGTCAGCTGAGGGAGATCCTGTTCATGCACGGCACAGGGACCGTGGTCATCGTGTCTCACAGGGTACCTCTGAAGATGATGACCGCATACCTCCTCAAGATGACGAGGGGTGAAATAACGAAGATAAAGCACGACCCCTGCGCGATATCGATCTTCGATGTGCCGGACAGATACAATATCAAGGCGATAACTCTGAACGATTCCAGCCACCTGAAGATGCTGGACCTGCCACCAGCCGAAGACTTCTGAAGGCCGCCTCAGAGATATCTCGCTAGTGAATCCAGGCTACTTATGCGCAGGTATTGTGAATCCGGGAACGCCTCGTTTCTATCGACCAGGATGGCCTTCATGCCCGCGCCGATCGCACCCACCATGTCGATGGATGGTCTGTCGCCCAGGAAGAGAGACCTGTGCGCCCTGGTCTCCGCCATATCGAGCGCGATCTCGAATATCCTCTTGTCCGGTTTCCTCACGCCGACCTCGTCGGATATCACTATGAGATCGAAGTATTTCTCCATGTCCAGGTTGGCAAGCACCCTTCTTGCGAGTTCGGTCGCATTGGATATGAGGCCTACCACGAAACCCCTCGTCTTGGTTGCGATGAGCGTCGGTATCGCGTCCGGGTAGGGCACCCAGCTCTCGACCTTCATCGCATGGGTCTCGAACTCCTTGGACATGTCCCTCGAGAAAGTCTCCAGGTCAATAACCGACCTGATCTCTTCCAGCACTATCCTGTCGTAATCGTTCTGGAACGATGACTCGTCCTTTCCGTGCAGCTTCGAGAACGCGAGATCGGTGACTCGTTCTGCCTTGCGCATGGCGGAGATCAGCCTGGCATCATCGACATCCTCGCCATTGGACGAGAGCACCCTCGAGATCAGCTCCTTGTGGGTGGGATTGAGGTCCCATAGGACCCCCCCAGCATCGAACATGACTGCGTCGAACTCTTCAGTCATGGCGCTCTCAAGGGCGTCCCATCGTATGTAATGGTGTTGCCCGCGGAAC
This sequence comes from Thermoplasmata archaeon, assembly GCA_014859835.1. Taxonomy (GTDB): domain Archaea; phylum Thermoplasmatota; class Thermoplasmata; order UBA10834; family UBA10834; genus UBA9653. The sequence goes on from JACZKW010000076.1 coordinate 6,845, forward strand.
CTGAGTTCATCTGATCAGTTCCGGCACATCCGTCGGGATCCTGGCGACTTTCACACCGGCGGCTTCGAGTGCGGTTATCTTGCTCTCCGCGGTACCTCTGCCTCTCGCGATAATCGCGCCTGCATGTCCCATCCTCTTGCCAGGAGGCGCAGTCCTTCCAGCGATGTATGCGACCACGGGCTTGGTCACGTTCGTCTTGATGAACTCCGCGGCCTCCTCCTCGGCCGTACCTCCGATCTCGCCGACCATCACGATCTTCCTGGTCAACGGGTCGTCCTGGAACTTTGCCAGCACATCCACGAAGTTCGTTCCCGGGACCCTGTCCCCTCCGATGCCGACACAGGTCGATTGCCCGATGCCTTGCTCGGTCATCGCGTTGACGATCTCGTATGTCAATGTGCCGGATCTGGAGACCACGCCCACGTCTCCCTTCATGAATATCTTGCTGGGCAGGATGCCCACTTTCCCAAGCCCAGGCGATGCCAGGCCTGGGCAGTTGGGCCCTATCAGTACGGCGCCCCTGCTCCTTGCTACTGCAACGAAATGCATTGCGTCGTGGACAGGCACATGTTCCGTCACCGCGACGATGGTCTTGATGCCAGCGTCGATCGCCTCCATTACGGAGTCGCGGGTGAAAGGCGCGGGGACGAATATACAGGAAGTGTTCGCTCCCGTCTTGGCGACCGCCTCAGCGACCGAGTTGAAGACAGGTATGTCGTTCACCGTCTGGCCTGCCTTTCCCGGGGTGACGCCTGCGACCACCTTCGTTCCGAAATCCTTCATCGCCTTCGAGTGATAAGTCCCCTGGTAGCCAGTTATGCCCTGTACTACCACCGTTGTGTTGGAATCTACAATGACTGCCATAGTATCACCTCAGTGACTCCTTCGAGGCCTTCTCAGCGGCCTCGCTCAGCCCAGATGCGGATATCATTCCCGCGTTACTGAGCATCTCCCTCCCCAGCTCCTCGTTCACTCCCTTGATGCGCGCGACTATGGGTACCTTGGTCTTGATGTCCTTGATCGCCTCCAGCACCCCTTTGGCGACCGTGTCGCACTTCGTGATCCCGCCGAATATGTTGAGCAGGATGACCTTCGGGTTCGCCTCGCTCATGAGCTGCATGGCCTCCCTGACCTTCTCGGGGTCGTCTGTGCCCCCGAGGTCGAGGAACACACCTGCCTTGCCCCCGAACATGTTGATGCTGTCCAATGTCGCCATCGTGAGTCCAGCCCCGTTTGCGATGACACCTATGTTTCCATCCAATTGTACGAACGCGATGTCGAGCTTCTTCGCCTTCGCCTCCAAGGGCGTGAGGTCTTCCTCCAACTCATCGTATTCCTTGTGCCTGAACATTGCATCGGAATCGATGGTTATCTTGGCGTCACCGGCGACGACCTTTCCGTCCTTCGTGATGACGAGTGGGTTGATCTCGACCAACTCCGCATCCTCGCTCTCGGCCAACTCATAGATCTTGGATACGATGCCCATGACCTGTGTCGCCTGCTCCTTGGGCAGCTCCAGGAAGCTGGCAACCCGCCTACCGATGAACTGCTGATATCCCATCAGCGGGTCGATGGATAGCATGAGCAACTTGTCATCGGGGACGGATTCGATATCCATCCCGCCGCTTGCGGATGCCATCAGAAGCATGCCTCGGCGGCTTCTGTCTATCGTCATTCCCAGATACAGCTCTTTGTCGACCTCGAGCCGCTGCTCCAGGAGCACCTGCTTCGTGACGTGTCCCTTGATGTTCATGCCTAGGATCGCGGAGGCGGCCTTCTTCGCTTCGTCGACCGTCTCCGCGGGCTTTATGCCGCCCGCCTTGCCTCTTCCCCCTATCAATACCTGAGCCTTCACCATGACGGGGCCTGGCAACGCCTTGATCTCGTCTGGCGAGGACACGACCTGTCCCATCGGGATCGGTATGCCGTGCTTCCTCATCAGCTCCTTGGCTTTGAACTCGTACAGTTTCATCTCATATCCGCCTTCACTCGTAAGCGGAAACCACCGTATTTAGCAATTATCACGAGACAGATATTCATGTTCCTATGGACGCGATTGTGCAACCTCGTCGAAAGGCTTATCAGACATCCATCCAATCAACCGGCCCTATGCAGCGAGATGTGAAGATTGAAACTTTAATCGCGTTGTCTGCGTTTGTGTTCGTCACTCTCGCTGTGACTATGTTCCTCGTGCCTTTCGAGGACAATAACACCAGGATATTCTTCGTGAGCCTCGCAGCGGTCCTCGTTTCGATCAATATAGCCGGGTTCTTCATGGTCTGGAGCTCCTCGCCCACCATAGTGGACGAGATATTCCTGATGACCCCGGACGGACGGCTCCTGAAACATTACACCAGGCGGCTGAGGCCCGATCAGGATGAGGACATCCTCGCGGGTATGCTCACGGCCGTGCAGAACTTCATACGCGAGAGTTTCGATGAGAGCGGTGGGCGGCTGAAGGAGATTCGTTTCGAACACTACGACATCGTGATATCCCATTCCAAGAACGTCGTCATCGCGGCGATAATCTCCACCAAGAAGCCGGAGAAGCTCAGGATGCAGCTGACCATGGTCACTGACGACCTCGAGAAGCACTTCGGGAGCAAGCTCAAGAACTGGGCGGGCGACAAGGCCGACCTGACCGGTGTGGACATCATAATGAAGAAGCTTCTGAGCGGTAGATATCGAAAGTCCCTCTGACGATAAAAAGCTTTTAAGCCATCCACTGCCTATTGCGCTCCTGGATGGAGCTTAAGGAGCTTCTGATGAAAGTCGTCCTCCTGGGCGACGGCGCAGTAGGCAAGACATCCCTTATCGCCAGGTATGTCGTCAACAAGTTCGATGACAAGTACATCGCTACCATTGGTACCAAGGTGTCCAAGAAGGACATGCAGCTGACGAAGCCCAACCTGATAATCAACCTCAGATTGATGATATGGGACATCTTGGGTCAGAAGGAATATGCCAAGATCCGAAGCGCGAGCCTGAGCGGTGCCCAAGGCGTCATCGCCGTGGGAGACCTCACCCGGCCCGAGACCGTCCAGGCGATCGAGGCTTTTTGGCTCAGAGAGGTCGGGAGCGCCGTGGGCAAGGTTCCGACCATACTCATCGGGAACAAGGCGGACATTGCGGACATGACATCGATGTCCACCACCACCCTGGAGTCGATGGGGCAGAAGCTCGGATGTCCGATATTCTTCACGAGCGCCAAGACTGGTGAGAACGTCGAGGCTGCGTTCGATGCGTTGGCGCAGATGCTCGTAGAGGATGTGGTGGCCAGCAGGATGAAGGCTGAAGAGGACGCACCCCAGTCGCTCGCAGAGGTCGTGGATTATATCATTCAGGACTTTTGCGCGCAGTACGGCGACCTCGAGAAAGCCATGCTGATAGTCCAGCACCAGTTCGAGGAGGCGGAAGTGGACATTAGGAAGCCGAACAAGGACGCGGTCCTCCAGGCGCTGGAAGGCCTCGCGAAGGCGGAGGAGCTCTCGCTTACCAAGACCGTCGCCCTCGTGAACCTGGAAGAGCGCCAGAAGCTCGTGGTGTTGGCCAAGGGTTAGGACATCCGGATTCGTTGTCGAAAATAGGAAGCCCAACCAAGTCGGAGGCCAAGGTTTTATAAGGCTCGAGCCATCCCGACTCTGGAATGAAGGTCCACTACATAGCAGGGGTGGCGTACGACAGCAACGTGTACCTTCTGGAAGGTGACGACCCGATCCTCGTGGATGCGGGCACCGGCATGAATGTCGATACGACTCTGGAGGAGGTGTCTAGGATAGTCCCTCTGAAGGATATCGGACGTGTGGTGCTCACGCACAGCCACTACGACCATATGGGCGGGGCCGAGGCAATCCAGAAGGCGACGGGCGCGAAGCTATACCTGCACGAGATAGAAGCGGATCTGATATCGGCTGGAGATACCTCTCTGACCGTGTCGCAGATGTTCGGCAGGAAACTCGCCCATCTTGATGTTGAACCGCTCAAAGCTGGTCAGAAACTCAAGTGTGGTTCTGCTGAGCTAGAGGTCCTTCACACCCCAGGTCATTCGCCAGGTTCCATCGCGCTCCTTGACAAGGCAGGCATGTCCGCGATAGTGGGCGATACCGTGTTCTGTGACGGGGGCGTTGGCAGGTGGGATCTTCCGAGCGGGGACCTGTCTGAGCTTAGATCATCCATCATTCGATTGAAAGAGCTGGGACTGAAGAACATGTACCCGGGTCATGGGTCGTACGCCGAAGGTGATGCGCAATATCATCTGAAGCTGTCAACGGAATACATATCGGAGGCATACTGATGAAAGTGCTGAAGTGCACGGGGCGCAAGGAAGTCTGCAACAAATGCGATCTGCCAGAGAAGGATGTGGATGAGCTCATAGCGGTGCTCAAAGCCGGTGAGCTGATCGTCTTCCCGACGGATACACTATATGGCATAGGTGCTGATCCGTTCAAGGAATCTTCCGTGAAGAAGGTCTTCATCGCGAAGAACAGGCCGTTCGACATGCCTCTTTCCATCGCGGTGAGCAACGAGAAGATGATGGAGAGCGTCGCCGTCCTGAACGAGAAGGCGAGAGCTGTCATCAGGATGTACATGCCCGGACCGATCACGATAATGCTTGCGAAGAAGCCCAGCATACCAGATATTCTCACATCAGGTTCGAACCTCGTGGGCATCAGGATACCGGACCATCCCTTGGCGATCCGCCTGATCGACAGGTTCGGCCCGATCACCGCGACCAGTGCCAACCTGCACTCTCAGAAGGACCCGGTGGACGCTTCGATATCGAAGAAGGATCTAAAGGACCATATCAAGATCTGCGTCGATTGCGGTAAGACCAAGTATGCCGCCCCATCGACCATCGTGGACGTGTCGGATGGCGAGGTGGATGTCATCAGGAAGGGCGTAATACCTCAGGAGGAGATTGAGAACGCCCTCCGTTAATGACGACATGCTGAAGAAATACAAGCTTGCCGGAGCCCTCGCCCGCGAGGCGAGGGAGTTCGGCGTTTCTCACGCCAAGGCTGGCGTCAGCGCACTGGAGCTCGCCAACGCCATGGAATCGTTGATCCGCTCCAAAGGCGGAGAGTGCGCATTCCCTGTCAATATCGGTATCAACGAGGTCGCCGCCCATTATACCCCATCCAAAGCAGACGATGTCCTACTCAAGATCGGGGACGTCGTCAAGCTCGATGTAGGCTCCCACGTAGACGGTTATCCGGCGGATACATCCGCAACCGTGGAGATTAGCACCAGGAACAACCAGTCACTTATCACTTCAGCCGAGGACGCTCTGAAGATGTGCGTGGAGATGATCGCACCTGGTACTACTCTATCTGCCATAGGAGAGGCTGTGGACAGAGCGATATGCTCTGCAGGGTTCAAGCCAATCGAGAACCTCACGGGTCACAGCATGGAACGTTTCAATCTCCACGCAGGCCTGAGCATTCCGAATGTAAAGACAAAGGACAGGGCCTTTGTCGAAGAAGGCATGATCCTTGCGATCGAACCGTTCTCAACGACGGGTTCCGGAAGGGTGAAGGGTGCTTGCAGGGGGAATATCTACAGGATAATGAGGGACCGCCGCGCACCCGCGGAGATATCCACGATGTTCTCACGGATGCAGAGCAGATTCGGATCGTTCCCTTTCGCATCCAGGTGGTGTGACGATCTTCATCCGAACGCCCCGACTCTCCTTCCGAAGATGTTGCGTATGGGCATGGTGATGAACTATCCCGTGCTGTCCGAGGTTCGTGGAGGCATAGTCGCCCAGGCAGAACACTCAGTGTTGGTCACCAAGAATAGCTGCATTGTTTTGACTTGATGGAAGAAGTTCCGAGCAAGCTTATCGTTGCCTCATCTACTCCCAAAATCGATTCTTTTCAAGCTGATCCAAATGACGCTTGTTCCCCGCCGATGCCGCCCCACCCAGGCCCTTAAAGGGCACAGGTGGAGAGGCATGACGAACACCTCTTTTGTGAAAAAGTTGTGGGTGGTTCGAAATTCTGGAGGAAATGGCGAGGTGTGTTAGTGATGCCCCTCCTTTTTGGAGTTTTGCAGACTTCCTCCGAGTCTGACAGAGGTTAATATGATTCACTTATTTTAATCCTTTTCGCTTTCACCACACGTCGTTGGTTCATTTCTAGAAGGGGTTTTAGTCGATTGAATACATGATTGTGCCAGAACGCACCCATTTGTGTAGATGGTTTCCCATTCTGTTAGCATGTCTTTTGTTGATACGCTAATCCTGATAGTGCTCGCAGACTGCGAATCTTTAATAGATATGTGACGCTAACCGTTGAACCAAGCGAGGGTAGCCAAGCCCGGTCAAAGGCGACAGACTCAAGATCTGTTCTCGTAGGGGTTCCCCGGTTCAAATCCGGGCCCTCGCACATTATTTGATGGTAAAGTATTTATGGCCAGATATTTATCTAACTACGATGAAAAAACCCCGCGGAAGGCCGAATTTAGGGAAAACCGAGACCATCCGGCAAAGGGCTATCAATGTCTATCTCCCGACCGAAGAGATGATCGAGAGGTGGAAATCCGAGGCCGAAAGATTCGGTGTTCCGCTATCACGATTCATCGTCGAAACGGTCGACGATTCCATCCGGAAGAACCCTGCGGGCATCACTCCGAGGGAGGAATTGGAGAAGGAACTCAACGATGCGAAGGCGGAAGTGAAACAGTTGAGTGCGCGGCTCGAGCCTCTTGAAGAAGCGTTGAAGAGGGCCGATATCACAATTGCAGATTACAGATCGAAGCTCGCTGAGCCCGTGTTGCCATCTGCCGATGCAGAGCTCACGTCCAGGTTGATCGAGCTTTTCCTTGCTGAGATGGTGCTCAATATCGACGAAGTGCCTGAGACTCTCGGAATCAAGTTGACCAACAGCAAGGATGTCGCGAGGCTACAATCCTCGGTCGAACTGCTGAAGAAAGCGGGGCTGGTCGAGAGCGGAATGTTCGAATGGAGGTGGACTGGTGGAGCAAAGCGCAAGCCACGAATCTCTCCGGAAAGACGGAGAGGGCTTAAGCGAGTACATTGAG
>JACZKW010000077.1:0-31319 GCA_014859835.1 Thermoplasmata archaeon
CCTTTTCCCTGGCTATCAGAGGGTCGAAGACGTTGATGCGAGGAAGAAATTCGAAACCGCCTGGGGCAAGCCGCTCCCACCGAACAAGGGCACGACCCTGACATGCGCATTCAAGGACGCGCTCATAGGGAAGATCAAGGCCATGATCATATTCGGCGAGAACCCGATGCTCTCGGACCCGGACATCGCCCATGTAGAGGAAGCCATCAATGAGCTCGAGTTCCTAGCTGTGACGGAGATATTCCCAACGGCCACCACGAAATTGGCGCATGTAGTCCTCGCTGGTGCATGCTACGCCGAGAAGGATGGAACGTTCACATCGACCGATAGGGCCATCAGACCAGTACATAAGGCGGTAGACCCACCGGGGGAGGCCAGGCCCGACTGGCAGATAGCGTGCGAACTCGGAAGAAGGCTCGGCGCGTCTGGTTTCGACTTCCCATCCCCTTCAGAGATAATGGATGAGATGGCGAGGCTCGCGCCCCCGTACGGTGGAATAAGCCATGCGAGGGCAGACGAAGAGGTCCTCAGATGGCCGTGTCCATCCAAGGATCACAAAGGTACGCCGGTGTTGCATGTCGGCGGGTTCAAGATCGGGAAGGGGGTGCTAGTGCCCGTAGACCACGCACCGCCTGCGGAGCAGACCTCGGAGGAGTATCCGTTCATACTCACCACTGGCAGGAACCTGTTCCAATTCCACACGGGAACGATGACTAGGAGGTCCCCGAAACTGGAGCGTGAGGCGCCCGAGCCCTATGTCGAGGTGAACACCACCGATGCGAAAAGGTTGGGCATATCGGACGGCGATCGCGTGAGGGTCTCCTCAAGGAGGGGAGAGATATCGCTCAAGGCCAGGGTCACCGGATGGATAATGCCTGGTGTGATCTTCATACCGTTCCATTACGCTGAAGCCGCTGTGAACAGACTCACCAACCCAGCCCTGGACCCCGTCGCAAAGATACCTGAGTTCAAGGTCTGCGCGGCGCAGCTGGAAAAAGCGTGAAATGGCGGGCGCGCGTGTGCGCGCATCCGCCAAGTTTCTTGGGGTTTCACTTCTTCTGCGGAGGCCTTATCACCATGGCCATGGCGAAAGTCACAAGGGATGCGATGCCCACTGCAACGAACACCCAAGTGAAGCCGTCGTCCGAACCCGCGAGTAGTGACGGTATCAACGAGCCAAGGACACCCGCAGCGCCATAGCCCGTGAAGACCAGTCCGTAGTTGACTCCAAGGTTCTTTGTGCCGAAGTAATCCGCCGTGGCTGATGGGAACAGTGCAAAATTACCTCCGAACGTGAACCCTATCGCCGATGCGAACGCGGTCAGCCCGATGAACTGCAGCATCTCATCAGCTGGCTTCGCCCAGACGAACGCGGCCGCGCCGAACAGTATCAGGGCCTGTATCAAGAACACAAGTCTCATCGTCTTGTTCCTGCCCAGAATGTCGGATACCTTGCCCCAGCCAATTCTGCCAGCACCGTTGAAGAGCGCAAGTACACCTGCGATGGTCGGAGCCTGCGCGACCACAAGCATCGTCTTCGACGGATCAAGATATGCTGCAACGTTGCTCACGTTGCCGATCATCATCAGGCCAGCGGTGGCAGAGAGCAGGAACATCATGTTCAGCAGTATGAATGACCTGGACTTCACCATCTCATGCCAATCGTAATCAACGACCTGGCCATTGTGCTTCGAGTCCGGGTTGAAGCCCTTCGGCATCCAGCCTACAGGTGGATTCCTGAGCAACTGGGCACCCGCGACAACCATCGCGATGAATATGAGTCCGAGATACAGAAACGCATTGGACAGACCATCGTCCGAGGCGTTGATGATGTATTTGCCAACTTGGGTGAATATGAAGGCGCCTGCACCGAAGCCAGCTACTGCAATGCCGCTGACGAGTCCCTTCTTGTCCGGGAACCATTTGACGACCGCTGCGAGTGGGCAGACGTACCCCAATCCGAGACCGATACCACCTATGATACCGTATGATACGTACAGCATCGCTATGTTCTCGGTGAAGAATGAGGCTACGATATAGCCGGCACCATACACCAGTCCGCCCAAGGTCGCGACGACCCTCGGACCTCTCTTGTCCTGGAGACGCCCGGCAACGATCATCGTAATGGCGAACACTGCTATGGCGGTCCCGAATATTCCAAGTATGTAGAACGAAGTTCTCGCATGACCCAGGGTTTCCGATAGGGGCCCTGTGAATATCGAGAACGCGTAGACGGCGCCGAGCGCGAGTTGGATCAATAGCGCACCAACGACTGGCAGCCATCTGTTCATTGTATTCTTCTCACTTGCTTCCATCTTATCTCTCCAATATCCGATTCTCTGTAATCCCGAATCTTAAATGAATTTGACAACGCCAGTCCGTATATCGAACATGGCGCCATGCACGGCTAGTTTCTCCGTTCTGACAGCATCGCTTATGACGGGGCTGCAGTACAGAAGTCGACTGATCTGCACTCGGACGTTGCTGAGGGCAATCTGGTCCGGATCCTTTGCGTCCAGGCCTTTCAGAGCAGACTTTGCAGACTCCATGTCGATCATGACAGATTTCAAGTTATCGACGTCGCAACACTCACATGAGGCTTTGATGGCCCCGCAGTCTGTGTGTCCCATCACCACTATGGCCTTCACGCCCAGATGAGAAGTTGCGTACTCAAGGCTCCCCAGCACGCTTGGGTCTGACGCGCAGTTGCCCGCAGTCCTGACGACGAACGCGCTTCCGAGGGATAGATTGAACACCTTCACCGGATCGACCCGCGAATCTGAGCAGGCCAGTATGGCAACGAACGGTTCCTGCTTCTCAGCGAGCCGAGCAAGCATGTTCGGGTCAGCAGATTTGCTGAACACCGAATTACCTTCCTGCAACCGCCTCTTCGCATCTTCCGATTGTTTCATGTCGCACTCCTAGGACTAGTCGAACGCTGATTTCGGAGGGGCCAGGCCCCTCCGGGAAAAGAAATGGGTTTATCTAGTCTTCCAGGGTGGACGTGTCGCCGGTCGGGAGACCGAGTTCTCTAGCCCGCAATAGTCTCCTCATGATCTTGCCGCTTCTTGTCTTCGGCAACGTCTTCACGACATCGATCTCCCTTGGGTACGCGTGCCCCGCGAGCCTGGTCTTCACGAACTTCTGTATTTCGACCTTGAGTTCGTCGCTCTCGGTATGGCCAGGGGTCAGGACGATGAACGCCTTGATGATGTTGCCCCTGAGCTGGTCGGGCTTGCCGATGACACCGGCCTCGGCTACAGCCGGGTGCTCGATGAGCGCGCTCTCGACCTCGAACGGACCAACCCTCTCGCCGGAGGTCTTGATCACATCGTCCGCGCGGCCGACGTACCAGAAGTATCCGTCCTTGTCGATCTGGGCCGTGTCACCTGTGTAGTACCAGCCATTTCTCATGTATTCGTTGTACTTCGCAGGGTTATTCCATATCTGACTCATCATGGACGGCCAGCCTGGCTTTAGGACCAAGCTGCCCTCTGCGCCATGTGGAAGGACATCTCCGTTCTCGTCGACGATCGCTGCCTCGATACCTGGCAGGGGCTTACCCATGGAGCCTGGCTTGATCGGCATCTCGGGGAAGTTCGTTATGAGGATACTGCCGGTCTCTGTCTGCCACCATGTGTCATGGAACGGCTTGCTGTCAAACACCTCGAGTGCCCACTTGACACCTTCGGGGTTCAGCGGCTCGCCGACGGAGTAGAGCGCCCTGAGGCTGCTCAGGTCGTACTTGGCCGGGAGCTCGTCGCCCTTTGCCATGAGCATCCTGACAGCCGTAGGTGCGGTGTACCAGACGGAGATCTTGTAGTTCTGGATGGTCTTGTACCATGTCTCGGGATCGAACCTGCCGCCCAGACCGATCTGGGTGATTCCGTTCGACCATGGTCCGAGCACGCCGTATACGACACCAGTGACCCAGCCTATGTCGGCCGTGCACCAGTAGATATCATCATCGTGTACATCGAGAACCCATCTCGTCGTAAGGGTCTGCTGGACGATACCCTTGTGCGCGTGCACGACACCCTTAGGCTTGCCAGTCGTGCCGGAAGTGTAGAGCATGAACATGAATTCCTCAGGGTCCATCGGGACCGTCTCGAACTCGTTCGATGCGGTCGCCATCTCCTTGGAGTAGCTGAGCTCCCCTGCAGGTGGGTTGTCTTCGCCCACGACGATCAGGTGCTTCAGGTCAGGCAGGTCGTTCTTGACCTGGTAGAACCTCTTCTTGAGCTCGGGGTCAGTGACCAGCACGACAGCGCTGCTGTCCAAGAGTCTGTCCTTGATAGCGTCCGGACCGAATGCAGGGAACATCGGACTTGCGATGGCACCGTACTTGATAGCTCCGAGGAAGCTGGCATAGCATTCGACTGTCCTCTGGAGGAAGACGAATACCCTGTCCTGCCTCTTGACGCCCAACTTCTTCAGGACGTTCGCGAACTTGTTCGCCTCGTCGTTCAACTGCTTGAAGGTATACTTCTTGACAGTGCCCGCGCCATCGTCATATATGAGAGCGATCTTGTCAGCATTCTTGCCCTTAGCATGCCTATCCAGCACGTTGTACGCAGCGTTTATCTTTCCGCCAGGGAACCAGTCGACCATTTTTTCAGCGTCGGTCCACTTGAAACTCGTCCTCAGACCATTGTAGTCCTGGAGATTCGGCTTCAATCTGAGTTTCGAGGGGTCCTTCACTATAATTTCGCCCTTCATTAGTTCGGTGTCTTTCTCTGCCATCTCTTCACATCCAATCTAGCTTGCCAGGACCTTCGTCAGTCCATGCCCATGGCATCGCCGTTCTCGTGATCAGATTTCGCCCATCGCACTCGCGCAGCGTTCTTCAAGAGTCAATAATCCTCTCGAATCGTTCTTCTCTGCACATTCAGCGGCGCGGATTTTGGTGCTCTTCACCGAAGCGGCATCCAAGCCCGCAAGGCGACATCCTAACGACTGCATTTGTGATATCCTTATAAGGTTTTTCGATGCGACAACGGCGATTTCACTCGATTCTGTATCCCGTGAGCGGTATTTGTTGAGTCGAATGTGACGATATTCGTCCGGTTACGACGAAAAGCGAACCATTTCTGCCGACATATAACCAAATCAAGGGTTTGTTAAGAGGTTTGCATCACATTTGACGAATAATCACGCCTTCAAGTCGTGATGTATCTTCGCGGCCTTGACCGTGTTCTTCATCAGCATCGTGATGGTCATTGGCCCGACCCCTCCTGGTACAGGGGTGATCGCCTTGGCCTTCTCCTTCACGGATTCGAAGTCGACATCACCCACGAGCCTAGTGCCATTCTTCGCGGTCGGGTCGTTGATCCTGTTGACACCCACATCGATCACGACGACCCCTTCTCTGACCATGTCCGCCTTCACGAAGTTCGGCACACCTATGGCCGCGATGAGTATGTCGGCCTGTTTCGTGAACCCGCTCATGTTCTGCGTCCTAGAGTGACATATGGTGACTGTTGCATCAGCTCCAGGAGCTTTCTGAAGGAGGATGTTCGTGATCGGTTTCCCGACGATGTTGCTCCTGCCGATGACAACGACATGCTTCCCCTTCGGATCGTTCCCGCTCCTTACCAGGAGTTCCTGTATTCCGTGCGGTGTGCATGGCAGATAGCAGTCCTCGGCTCCGACGACCATCTTCCCGACGTTCACCGGGTGGAAGCCGTCCACGTCCTTGCTCGGATCGATCCTGAGCAGCACATTCTGCTCGTTGATATGCTTCGGCAGCGGGAGCTGGACCAGAATACCATCGAACTTCTTGTCGTTGTTGTACTTTTCGATGAGGTCAAGGAGCTCCTGTTCGGTTGTTTCCACAGGGAGGCGTATCGTCTCGGAGTTAATACCTAGCTCCACGCACGCTTCGCCTTTCTTTCTCACATAGACCTGCGAAGCGGGATCCTCCCCCACGATGATCACTACCAGGCCAGGGGTCACCCCGGACATATTCATCCCAGCGATCTCTTCCTTGAGCTCTGCTCGGATGCTCTTCGCAACCTCGTTTCCGTTAATTATTTGGGCCACCAATTCAAACGCCTCCGAAAACGTGATGCGCCCCTTTTACTTAAGATTTGGTGCACCTTTAAGTGCTCCTGCAGAAATTCCGAAAGGCTTTATTATTTGGTCCATATACGGGTTAAAAGGGGGTTGACAAATGGCGATGAAGCCAGATATTGAAATTGCTCAGGCAGCGGAGGTGCAACACATCGAGAAGATTGCGGAGAAGGTCGGCCTTTCCCGCGATGACCTAGACTTCTACGGGAAGTACAAAGCCAAAGTTCCTCTCGACGTGTTAAAGAGATTTGATGGCAACAAGGATGGCAAACTCATCTTCGTCACCGCCATCACCGCCACAAAGGCCGGTGAGGGGAAGACGGTCACGTCCATAGGTCTGTGCCAGGGCATGGGTCAGCTGGGAAAAAAGGTCATGCTTTCCCTCAGAGAACCATCGCTTGGTCCGACATTCGGCATCAAGGGCGGCGCGACCGGAGGAGGGTACTCTCAGATCTACCCGATGTGGGACATCGACCTACACTTCACAGGCGACATACACGCGGTCGGGACAGCCCATAATCTGCTTTCCGCGCTCGTGGAGAACCATGTATCTAAGAAGAACCCGCTAGGAATCGACCCAACGAAGATCACCTGGAGAAAAGCCATGGACATGAATGCCAGGGAGCTTAGGAAAATCGTGGTCGGACTCGGAGGCAGGAGCCAGGGTGGCGTGCCACACGAGAGTGGTTTCGACATCACAGTCGCCAGCGAGATCATGGCAATACTGGCGCTCTCCAAAGACATGGCCGACCTCAGGCAAAGACTGTCCAAGATGGTCGTTGGATACACATATGACAATAAACCTGTCACTGCGGACCAGCTGAAGGGCATAGGCGCGATGTGCCTCCTGCTGAAGGACGCGATTGCTCCAACACTGGTTCAGACACTCGAGGGACAGCCCGCATTCATACACGGTGCACCGTTCGCGAATATCGCACACGGCAACAGCTCGATCATCGCCACCAAGTACGCGCTCAAGATGGCAGACTATGTCATCACCGAGGGCGGATTCGCGATGGACCTCGGAGGCGAGAAGTTCTTCGATATCGTCTGCAGGATAACCGGTCTGAAACCTGACGTCGCAGTACTCGTCGCCAGCATAAGGGCGCTCAAGATGCACGGCGGGATGGATCAGAAGGAGATCGGGAAGCCCGATGTCGGATTCCTCGAGAAGGGTTACAGCAACCTCGACAAGCACATAGAGAACATCAAGAAGTTCGGGGTGCCTGTCGTAGTCGCGATCAACCAGTTCCCGACTGACAGCCCGGAGGAGATCGAGCACATCAAGAAGCACTGTGAGAAGGTCGGTGCGAGATTCGGTCTATCCAGGGTGTTCGTCGAGGGCGGCAAGGGCGGTGTCGAGCTAGGTAATGCCGTGCTGGAGTCACTCGAGAAGGAGAAGAGCAACTTCAAGGTGCTCTACGACGAGAAGCTGCCGATCAAGGAAAAGATCAAGATCATCGCAACGGAGATCTACGGGGCAAAGGATGTCGTATACACTGGCACGGCTCCTGGAGACATCGCGGCGATCGAGGCTGCCGGAAACGACAAGCTTCCGATCTGCATGGCGAAGACCCAGCACTCGCTCACGGACGACCCGGCGAAGAAGGGTGCGCCCAAGGACTGGGTCCTGACGGTCAGGGAGGTCAGGTTGGCCGCTGGTGCGGGCTTCATCGTGCCGCTGACCGGAGAGATGATGACAATCCCAGGATTGCCGACATCTCCTGCAGCTGAGAGGATCAACATCGACGACAACGGCTACATAACCGGACTCAACTGATCGTCGACGGCATCATGCCCAGCTTTCCAAACCCCTTATTCTCGTTGTCCACCGGGAGGGTTTCTGTCCCCGGTGAGCCAAACACATTATCCAGACGGTCGCTCGACCGCTCTGCCAGCCCTTCATGATCTAGCAATACAGGAGGGAGAATATGTCAAGAAGTGTCCTCATTATTGGAGGAGGGCCCGCAGGCGTATCCGCGGCGAAGGCCCTCGTTGACAGAAGCGAAGGAATCGTGCTCGTAGAGAGGTCCGAATCCCTCGGCGGGATGGCAAGGGAGCTGACCTGCAAGGGCGTGAGCGAGTGCAGGAACTGCGGGGCATGCTATGTCGTCGACCGATCGACAGAACTGCTGAGAGACCAAACCGCGGAGGTTCTGCTGCTCTCAGAGGCTACCCAGATCAAGAAAAACGGAAATGGGTATGAGGTCAAGATCAAAATCTCACCCAGATATGTCACTAACAACTGCATAGGGTGTAACAAGTGCGTCGAAGTATGCCCAGTGGAGGGCAAGGCAATCTTTACCCCTACGGGCAATGGTCAGCCTAGATATCACTGGATCGACAGGAGCAAGTGCCTGCACTTCAAGAAGGACAAGTGTCAGAAGTGCGCGGATGTGTGCCCGACCAAGGCGATAGATTACGAGAATAGGGCGAGGAACGTTACCAGGAAGGTCTCATCAATCATCTGTGCCACAGGCATGGAGCCGGTGGACGCTTCCGAAGTCAAGAGGCTAGGCGGGGGCGTGCTGGAGAACGCGATCTCGAGCCTCGATGCGGAACGCATCCTCAACAAGCACGGTAGGCTGCTCAGGCCATCGGATGGCAAGCAGCCGAAGAAGGTCGCGGTCATACAATGTGTTGGATCCAGATCCACAAAGACAGGTGTTGAGTACTGCTCCAAGTTCTGCTGCAAGTATGCGACTAAGATTTCTCAGCTGCTCATCGACCAGGACCCAGAGGTCAACCTGGATTTCTATTTCATGGACCTCAGGACCCTGTACGAACCACATGACGAGTTCAAGAGATGGGTCAAGGAGAGGAAGAAGACGATCAGGATGATCCGGAGCATGCCGGCAGTCGTACTGCCTGGAAATGACGGCAATCTGGTCGTGAGGGCAGTGACGGAGACGGACTCAGAGGTCATAGAGACGGAATATGACCTGGTCTTGCTCTCGGTAGGAATGCGCCCTGCCGGCAATTCGAAGGAACTCATGGACGCCCTCGGCATCAAAACGGATGAAAGAGGGTTCGCGATATGCGACAAGTCCCTCGAAGACTCGGGAGTGTTCTTGGTCGGGACGACCTGCGAGCCCATGGACATAGAGGAGACATCTGTGAAGGCTGCTGCTGCGGCATCTCGTGCGAGTCATCGGAAGGAGGGAGTTTGATGAAAGGACAGATACAGGTCATCGGATGCAAATCCTGCACCGAGATCCCTCAACTCATAGACATGAACAAGTTGATCGAGAAGGCATCGACGATGGATCTTGTCGTATCGACGGTACTAGTCGGAGCCGTCTGCGATTCAAAGAGCATAAAACAAGTCGTCCAGGAAGCAAAGGAAAGGGAGGTGGACAGGGTCGTCGTGCTCGCATGTCCCAAGAAGGTTGTCAACCCCGCGCTCCTGGCAGCATTCAAGAAGGCGAAGGTGAACGAATTCCTGGTCGAGTATGTCAACATAAGGGACGAGGTGGTCCTTCCGCACATGAACGATCCGCCCAGAGCGCAGGCGAAGGCTGAGACCATGATGGTCGCTGCGCTACAGAAGGTGATGGGCCTCAAACCGCTGGAGACCCTCAAAGAGCAAATGAGGACGAGGAATGTCGTCGTGCTAGGCGGAGGTGCGTCCGGTAGGAAGGCGGCGGAAACCGCCGCGAAGACCGGAGCTCATACGATAATCATCGAGAAGGGCACGAAGAGCTTCAAAGCCCCTGGCGTACTGATGCAGAACTCCGTCCTGTTGAAATCCAAAGGGTACGGTGGTAATTTCGTATTGACCATCAGGGCAGGGGAGAAGGTGGAGGAGCTCGAGTGCGCAGCGATCGTGGTTGCGACCGGCGGCGGCTGGACCACACTCAATGGACCTCTCGCAAAGGCATGCAAGAGCGCGTTGCCTCTGTACGAACTGGACGAGCAGATACGCGCAGGCAAGAAGATGGAAGGCCCCATCGTGATAGTCGATTCGCCGGACCCAGCGGGCAAGTCCATGCAAGTTCGTGACTACGCATGGGATGAGTCACTGGAGCTAGCGATCGAACTCAAGAGACGTTCAACGGATTCAGACATCACCATCGTATTCCAAGAGATGAGGGCTTTCGGCCTATCCGAGCTGCGGTACAAGGAAGCGGCAGAGCTTGGAGTCAGATTCATCAGATACGATCCGACTGGAATCCCCAAGATCGATCCCAAGGAACCGAACGTGATATCTGTCAAGGACCTCGCACAGGGCGAGACGATCAGGTTGAGATTCGGGACTCTTGCATTCGCATCGATACCTGCGAACGATGACAACGAAGGCATCGCGGATACGCTGAGGATACCGATGTCTCCAGATGGTGGCATCAGGCACGGGAGCATACAGAGAGGCCCGGTAAGTACCCCAAGGCCAGGGATATTCGTCTGCGGCTCAGCCCTCTTCCCCAAGACGAAGGATATCGCCGAGGAGGAAGGTATGGTTGCGGGCGAACTCGCAGGGGAGTTCGCATCGAAGGGGATCATCGAATACGGAGGATCGGTCGCCGAGGTCACTCAGGAGAAATGCTCCGCGTGTCTGACATGCATCAGGACATGTCCATACGAGGCCCCGTTCATAGGCATTGCCAACAAAGCGGAGATACGCACCCAGGCATGCCAAGGGTGCGGGATGTGCGTCGGCATATGCCCGAGCAAAGCGATCGAGTTGCGCAACTGCACCGACGACCTCATAATGCAGGAGACCAAGACGATGCTGAGAGGTGATTTCTGATGACACCGCGCAGACCCAAGATAGTCGGCTTCTGCTGTGAGCGGCACGGTCTGGACTCGCCCGTTGCAGCTGCGAAATCTG
The DNA here is from genome assembly GCA_014859835.1 of Thermoplasmata archaeon. Classification (GTDB taxonomy): domain Archaea; phylum Thermoplasmatota; class Thermoplasmata; order UBA10834; family UBA10834; genus UBA9653. The sequence continues at coordinate 10,901 of JACZKW010000077.1, forward strand.
GCACCACATATGATGCGAGTGTGAGGATCATCGATGTACCGTGCACCGGAAGGGTGGATGGACTGCACATACTGAAGGCGCTCGAGGATGGCGCGGATGCCGTCTTCGTGCTCGGTTGTCTCGAGAAGAACTGTTACTATGATACTGGCTCCATAGAAGGCAGGAAGCGGGTGGAATATGTCAGATCGATGCTCGAGGAGGCAGGCATCGAGAAGGAGAGGGTCGAGATGTTCAACACATCCTCGACCATGGCCTGGAAATTCCCGGAGATAGTCTCTAAGATGTGTGATGTCGTCAATCGACTCGGTCCGCTCGGCAAGGAGGGTGATGAGCAATGATAGTCGCGAAGAGAAAGCCCCTCGGAGAGATCGCAGACATGATCGCTCCGTACAAGAAGATCACGGTGATCGGGTGCAGGAGCTGTGTGGCGATCTGTCTAGCAGGTGGAGAGAAGGAAGTCAAGATGCTCGTCTCCGCGCTCAAGGTCAAGAACAAGAAGGAGGGCAGGAAGCAACAGTTCGAAGCACTCGTTGTCGAGAGGCAGTGCGAGAAGGAATGGATCCAGGAGGTCGAGGACAAGATACTCGATTCCGACCTCGTATTGTCCATGGCCTGTTCGCTGGGTGCCCAGACGATAGGTGATAACTACCCGCACAAGCTCGTGTTCCCCGCGCTCAACACGGGGATATTCGGCGTGCCAGAGGAGCAGGGCGTGTGGTCCGAGAAGTGCGTTGGTTGCGGCAATTGCATCATACACACGACCGGAGGCATATGCCCCATCGCGAGATGCGCCAAGAGCATGTTGAACGGTCCATGCGGCGGATCATCGGACGGTCATTGTGAAGTGAACCTGGAGATCGATTGCGCATGGTATGCGATCCACGAGAGGCTCAAACTGCAGAACAGGCTTGAGCTGATCGAACAGGTATCAGCACCTAAGGATTGGTCGACCAGCCATTCGGGTGGAAGACGCACATACGTCAGAGAGGACGCGAAGCTGACTCAGCACCAGAAGAAAGGAAAGGAGGCGGTCAGATGAAGGCTGGCAGCAACCTGGAGAGGGTCTTCGAATCGGGCAAGTTCGTCGTCACCGCCGAGATCGGCCCGCCGCAGTCTGCGAATCCGGAACCGCTCGTCCACCATGCAAAGATGTTGAAGGGCTATGCGGACGCGTTCAACCTTACGGACAACCAGACCGCGGTGGTGAGGTTATCCAGCATCGCCAGTGCGGTCATAGTCATGAGAGAAGGTGTGGAACCGGTCATCCAGATGACCTGCAGGGACAGGAACAGGATCGCCCTCCAGAGCGATCTGTTGGGCGCGAGTGCCCTCGGAGTAAGGAACGTGCTCTGCTTGACCGGGGACCATCAGATCTTCGGCAACGAGAAGGGCGCGAAGAGCGTGTTCGACTTCGATTCGATCTCTGAGCTACAGGTCTTCGACAGGCTTAGAAGGGAAGGCAAGCAGGTTGGCGGAGGAGAGATAAAGGACCCACCCAAAGTGTATCTGGGCTGCGCAGAGAACCCTTTTGCGACTCCATACGAGTTCAGGGCTTCGCGGTTGGCGAAGAAGATAGCGGCCGGTGCCGACTTCTGTCAAACGCAGGCCATATTCGACATGGACTTGTTCGAGAAGTGGATGGATGAAGTCCGCAGCCGAGGTCTAGATAAGAAAATCCACATACTAGCTGGGGTCATACCCATGAAGACCGCCGGCGCTGCGAGATACATGAAGAACAAGGTCCCTGGAATGATCGTCCCCAACCATATCATCGACAGGATGAAGAATGCCAAGGACTCCAAGGAAGAGGGCATCAGGCTATGCGTGGAACAGATTGAAACGCTCAAGAAGATGAGGGGGGTCCATGGCATCCACATAATGGCAGTCATGTGGGAAGATATCGTGCCCAGGATAGTCGAAGAGGCAGGGCTCCTTCCGAGGCCGACTTTCTGATTTGACTCCGCGGCCGATGCCTGCGAGGTATGATACGATGTCGCAAACTGAGTTCGACCAATTGAACGAGCAGATGCTTGTGAAGCTATTCGAGATCAGCCCGGATGCAGCCACGCAATCCGGAAAGCACAAACCATACGATCTACACCTACCTCATGGTGGTTTCAAGCGTCTGGACGATACGCTCAATCTTCTAGAATCATGGCACAAGGAAGCGAGCAGGATCGCGGACTCGGCGGAACTCACGCCGGATCAGGGCATTTCACTCGAGTTGCTGGAAATGTCCCTCGAGCTCCAGAGGTTCGCGATAGACGATTATCCGATGTGGAAGATGTATCCGAATGGCCTCGAGCACCCGGGCTGGCTCCTTTTTTTGATGGCGGTAAGGGAGTACGCACCCCTTCCGGATAGGGTTGAGGGCATCGTGTCGAGGATAGGCGAGTTGCCACGCTATCTCGGGGAATTCAGACAGCGGTTCTCAAACTCGAAGCCTGTAAGGGTATGGACCGAGATCGCGATCGAGACATGCGAAGGCGTACCAGACTACCTTGCTCATCTGCGGAGCTTCTCTCAGGATAGCATATCATCATCCCTTCTCGCCCAGATGGATAAGAACATCGCTTATGCGAACGAGGATATCGCCGATCACAAGGATTGGCTGAAAGGAATGCTAGATGTATCCGTTGAGCAGTTCGCGATGGGCAGGGAGAAGTTCGCAAAACTGTTAAAGATCCGTGGGATCGATTATCTCCCAGACGAGATCCTTGCCATAGCGGAGATGACGATACACGAACTCAAAGAGGAACGTGTCATCATCTCTGGTAGGATATCCCCGGACGGGACTCCAGAAAAGGCCAAGCAGATAGTCGAATCGGACACACCCGACACCATCGAAGATGTGCTAGCAGTCACCAGCAGCGAGACGGAGAACGCTAAACGGTTCCTAATCGAGCACGACCTTATCACACTCGACCATGAGGGAATCCTCAATTTCGTCAAGACCCCTGAATTCCTCAGTTCTGCTATCCCGACCGCAGCGTTGATGATGCCAGCCGTCTTTGACAAGACCCAACATGGAACTTATCTAATCACGGACCCGCCGGACAAAGCCGACCTCAGGAGCCTTTGGAACCGCGCGGCCATCATCAACACAGTTGTACATGAAGCATATCCCGGCCATTTCCATCAAGGAGCGGTGTCGAACAGCAAGCCATGGATGCATCAGCTGCCGCACATGCTGATCGCCTCGGACACAATGATCCCTGCCTATGAGATGATGGAGGGATGGGCACATTATTGCGAGAAGATGATGTACGACCACAAGTTCTGCGGAACGGATAAGGACGCTCTCGCGATGATAGAGTTCGGCCTCTGGAGAGCCTGCAGGGCGATATACGATGTGGAACTCGCTCATGGGGACGTATCGATCGACGAGATGGTGGAGATGTTCGTCCGTGAGACGAGCACCACGAGGAATTCCGCAGAGGCGGATGTCAAAGGATTTTCGCACACGCCAGGGTACGGTCTATCATACATGATGGGAAGGAAGATGGTCCTGGGGTTCAGGAAAGAGCTGGAGCACGAGCTCGGGCAACGATTCGATGAGAAGATATTCCACGACCAGATGGCGGAGAACGGCAACCTCCCGTTCCATCTGGCCAAGAGAGCGGTCAGATCAGCGATGGCACTTCGCTGACGGATCGAAGGAACCCGATTGTGGCTCAGGAAGACTCATACTGCATGATGCCATCTCCCTGTAAGGTGATCATGTGGGGGCACATGCCTTTGATCAGCTGAACGAAGAGATGCTCAATAGACTACTCGCTGTGAATCCAGATATAGGCACAGCATTGGGATTACACGACCCCTATGACATGTATCTGCCCCATGGCGGTGTCAAGCGGATCGATGATACACTAGACATACTGAAAGAATGGCGGGTCAGGGCGCGTGCGCTCGATCCTGCGGATTTCACACTTGACCGGAGACTGATGTTGAAGGTGCTCGACATCTCCATCGATTTCACCACCTTTGGCAGGCATGAGTATCCGCTCTGGAGGATGCACCCAGACGAGATCGAAGGACTTGGCGGACTCGTGTTCATGATGTTCTCGAGGGATTATGCGCCCATCGAATTCAGGGCTCGGGCCATGGCTAGCCGACTCCAGCAGGTGCCGAAGCACTTCGAGGAGTTCAGGGCAAGGTTCAACGGACATAGGACTGTGAAACTCTGGACGGAAGGAGCCATCGAGTCCTGTGACCAGTTCCCAGATTTTCTGACTTTCGTCGAGCAGTCCTGGAAGGATGATATCACACCAGAGATAGCCAAGGCTCTCTCCGAGGGCGTGGATGTGACCAAGGCGGCCGTCACGGAGCAGAAGGAGTGGCTCGAGGGACTCCTAAAGACAGCGGATGCGGACTTCGCAATGGGCAGAGTGAAGTTCGAGAAGCTGATTGAGATGAGAGGTTTGGGCATGGATTCAGACGCGATCCTTGCACTCGGAGAGAAGTATCTGAGGGAACTCAAGGTCGAGCGAGAGGTCATATCCGAAAAGATCTCACCGGGCGGAGGAGTCGATGGCGCGAAGAAAGTGGTGGAATCACACGCGCCAAAGACCTTCGAAGAAGGACTGAAAGCAACAGAGGAGGAGATGCTCAAGGCCAAACGGTTCATCATAGCGAACGGGATAGCTACCATAGATGAGACCAGTGTTCTCAAGATAATCGAGACTCCGGCATTCCTCGCCCCCGTGTTGCCCTATGCGGCGCTGTTCATGCCGTCCAAGTTCGACAAGATCCAAGAAGGGGCATATGTCGTAACCAGGCCCAAGGATCCCAAGGATCTTGGCAGCCACCTCAACCACGGGTCCATAATAAACACCGCGGTGCACGAGGCATACCCGGGTCACTTCCACCAGGGTGTCAGATCCAATGGCAAGCACTGGATGCTGCAGCTGCATCAGATGTCAGACAACCTTTACGTCGCTGCGGAAACGGTGGAGGGATGGGCCCACTACTGCGAGAAGATGATGTATGATCACGGATACGGGACCGATGACGAAGCAGTCCTGGAAATGGTCAACGGAGCCCTTTGGCGGGCATATAGGATAGTCGCGGACATCAGACTTGCAAGAGGTGAGGCTACCGTCGAAGAGATGGTCGACCTCGCCGTGAACGAGATAGGCATTCCAAGGAACGCTGCGAGAGACGAAGTGATCAGATACACCAGGACTCCAGGACAGGCACTGTCATATCTCATCGGCAGACATCTGATAATCGAGTTCAGGAAGGAGATGGAGAAGGAACTGGGAGGTGCTTTCGACGAGAAGATGTTCCATGATCTTGTCGCAGACTATGCGTACCTGCCGATATTCCTGATGAGGGATGCAGTGAAGGAGAGCATGAAAGGGTGAGAACGGGACATCACCCGATGCACCGTTGGAGATGAACGCTGAACTGCATCACACCCAAATAATTCATGTGCTAGTTCGTCATCCACCTTTCGGATATGCAGCTCTTCAAGAAACCGATCCTCAGAATCGCGTCCCTGACGTTCCTAGCGATGTTCAACCTGACCTTCGTGGTCCCTTCGATAAAGGAGATCGTAGTTGACCGATTCGACACGACGACCACGATGGCGTCGCTTTTCATAACCATCGAGATGATCGCGTATATCATATTCGGAGTAGTCTGGGGTGCTCTATCAGACAAGAGAGGGGAGCGCAGGATATTCATCGTGATAGGATTCCTAGGGTCCGCGATGTTGTACTACATGATGACGCTCGCACCCGACCTGACCACACTCTTCGTGATGAGGTTCATGCAAGGGGCCATGACGGTCATGGCATGGTCATTGCTAATGACGCTAGCGATGGACATGTCGCATTCGGATAGTCGTGGCGCATATATGGGCATAATCGGTGCGGCACTGGCTCTCGGGATGGGGCTGGGTGCGCCTATCGGCGGACTCGTGGCCGACCATGGAGTCCTCCTTCCACTTTATGCAGCATCAGCAGTTTTCGTTCTGGCAACGGTCCTCTCCATCATGTTCGTGAAAGATATCCCGATAAGGAGCAAGGCCGAATCACTGGTTCAGAGCATCAGGCACCTTTATAGAGACAGTGAGGCGAGGGCGCCATATCTGTTCAGCTTTGCTGAGAGATTCAGCGCAGGATACCTCGTGGTCCTCCTTCCATTATATCTAGCATATGAGTTCGATTCGTCGCCAGGAGTAAGAGGCATGTACCTTGCGGCTTTCCTCCTACCCTTCGCATTGCTCCAGTATCATTTCGGGAAACTCTCGGACCGGTACGGCAGGGAATGGATGCTGCTAATCGGTGGCTTCGCATATGCAGCTCTATTGGGAACCCTTTGCTTCGTCACCATCGATGCCCTCTTCGCGCTCATGGTCGTCTCAGGAGCGCTCGCTGCGATGCTCCTGCCAGCCAGCCTCGGACTCCTTGCGGATATCGTCCCAAGAGGAGAGCACGCGACGTTCATGGGAGGATTCAACGCATTCGGATCGCTCGGGTTCGCGATCGCGCCTCTATTGGCGGTCGGCCTGTCGGAATGGGTAGGATACCAATTATCGCTAGTGACTGGGGCGGCAATAATCGCGGTCACGGTCGCGCTCACCATCCCCACCTTGTTCCCTGGGAAAGAGGAAATCGATGGAGAGAGTCCTGAACTCAACCTCTACGAGATGCAGCATGAGGACGACTGAAGTCGAGGGCTCATTTTTGCTCACAAGCGAACGAAAACCGTTATATCGGAATAGCAGATACCATTCAGGCATGCCTTTTGCCTTGCACGGGGAGGGATGCACGAGCCAGATAACGGAGCGTATGATAGATGAGCAAGGTAAGGAGAGCACTGATAAGCGTATCTGACAAGACAGGATTGGTGGAATTCGCAAGAGGCCTATCTGAGATGGGCGTTGCGATCTTGTCGACCGGTGGAACTGCTTCGACTCTGGAGAAGAACGGAATTCCAGTGGTTGGCGTGTCCGATGTGACCAAATTCCCGGAGATGCTAGATGGAAGGGTCAAGACACTTCATCCGGCGATCCACGGTGGTCTGTTGGCCATGAGAGAGAAGCAGGAGCACATGGAGGCCATAAAGAAGCACGGAATAGAGCCGATCGACATGGTCGTCGTGAATCTGTATCCGTTCGAGGCCACCGTTGCGAAACCCGACGTGAAGATCGAAGACGCGATTGAGAACATAGATATCGGCGGGCCCTCGATGATAAGATCGGCGGCCAAGAACAACTCCTCAGTCACGGTCGTCGTGAATCCGGCACAGTATGAGAAGATACTTGCGGAGATGAAGGAGAACGATGGCAAGGTATCGGACGAGACCAGGAAATCGTGCGCACTCGAAGCGTTCAGGGCCACTGCAAGATATGATTCGGCGATCGCATCATACCTCGGCAAGAAGTTCAACAACGAGATACTCCCGAAGAACCTGACATTGTCGTTCGAGAAGCTCAGCGACCTGAGGTACGGAGAGAACCCGCACCAGAAGGCGGCATTCTACAAGGACCTGTTCGACCAGACTCCTCTGAGCGTCGCAGCGGCCGAGAAGATGCACGGGAAGGAGATCTCGTACTGCAACGTCCTGGACCTTGATGCGGCACTTGCAATCGTTTCAGATTTCGAGAAGCCGACAGCGGCGGTCATAAAGCACACCAACCCTTCGGGCGTGGCGAGCGCGGATACGATCGCTGAAGCCTTCAGGATAGCCTACAACGCCGATTCCCTCAGTGCATTTGGCTGCGTGGTCGGTCTGAACCGGCAGGTTGATCTCGAGACGGCAAAGGAGATATCGAGTCACTTCGTGGAAGCAGTCATCGCGCCTGGATACGACCCAGATGCGGAGAAGCTTCTGGAAGAGAAGAAGAGCATCAGACTACTCAGGACCAACATGCCGATCAAGAGAGAGGAAGGACGCAAGTTCATGGCGAAGGTCAAGGGTGGATTGCTTGTTCAGACGGATGCCTATACTGAGATAGACAAGAGCAAGCTCAAGGTGGTCACAAAGCGTTCGCCGACACAGGAAGAGATGGATGCGATGATATTCGGCGTCAAGGTCTGCAGACACATCAAGTCCAACACGATCCTTCTAGTCAAGGGTGAGAGGACCGTCGGTGTCGGAGCTGGACAGATGAGTCGAGTGGATTCCGCGACGATCGCGGGGATGAAGGCTGGCCCGGAGGCGAAAGGGTCAGTTCTGATATCAGATGCGTTCTTCCCGTTCAGAGATGGTATCGATGCCGCAGCAAAGGTGGGCGCATCAGTGATCATCCAACCAGGCGGATCCGTCAGGGACGATGAGGCGATCGCGGCGGCGAACGAATACGGGATGGCGATGGTGTTCAGCGGGCTCAGACTCTTCAAGCACTGAAGCCCCAGAACAAACTTGATGAAACCCCTTGATCCATATTTCTCGAGTGCAGATTGAATCAATGGTCGGAGTCCCAGTTCCAACTCAGGAATGTCCCTCCACCGAACTCATCGTCGAACTCGATCTCGAAAGGCACCCAGCGAAAGGGTCACCTGAGACGGGCACGACGTGATTCCCCGAGAACATGCATACCTCTTGGCAAGGCGCTATGGGATTGTGCGCCAGATTCCACTAGAGTATGGGTACGAGCTTCGGTCTGAAGTCGCCCCTCTCCGGATCTGTCATCGCATATGGAGCGGAATAGGGTTCTTCTCCGCGGACCATTGTAATGCCTGAAGTCTTATCGATCCTGATGTGCGTGTGTGCCAGATCAGTCAACCTGCTCGTGGACTTCACGGACGGAGTCACCGTTGCGATGAACACACCATCGTTGTTCAGGAGTGAAGTCAGGAAATCCATCAGGCCGTCCAGGACCTCTGGACCATACATCGATTCGAGCGAGTCGAACCCGATCATAGCCATGTATGGCTGTTCGGTACCCTTCAGAGCGTACTGAATGTCCTGCCACTTGATGTCCACTTTGACATCCTCACCCTCGAGCGTCATCGCGTATGGCTTCGGAGATTCAGATGCGGCATGAGGCTCCAGTATCCGGACATGCTCATCGAAATCGCTCGCCTTTAGGAATCCGAGCAGGTCCTCCCTGGCAGCTTCCGCCCCGGTCTTCTTAGTCGGGAGCCAGGCCACACCTCTGCCAAGCGACGCAGCGTTGCAGATGATGGCGTTCTCGATGGACGATGAAGACACCACGGGCACACCTGACCCCAACTCTATCAACGCGATCGTTCCCTTCCTGAGGCCGCCTTCGAGCAGTTCATCCAGGGCACCGTTGCCTGTAGATACGAACCTCTTGGTCGGGTCTGGGATGGGATCGATGGTCAGGGGTTTCTCAGGCTTTGAATATCTCGAGTACTCGAATGTCCGGACGCGACCGCCAAGGAGTGTGTACACGTACTTAGGCTGCCTTATCTCGCAACCTCTGAGCTTAAGCAGATCCAGCTCCCGTATCCTGCGACCAGTCGAGCTGCTAAGGGACAGGTACACTACACCGTCTCCAAGATAGTCCAGAAGAGGATCGGGGGTCTCTAGCACGTATACTATGTTGGTGCCACATCCCTCCACGAGGTCCTTCTGAAGCGCATTGATCAATCGCGACGGCTGAAGTCCGTACTTCTCCGCGAGCGCATCGATGCTATCGATGATTATGAGGGTCCTCTCAGGAAGAGCCTTGTCGATGACATCGTAAGCCATCTCGATCTCGGGCATCATCGCTCCGATGGTCACAGTGAGCTCCGATTCGCCGCTCGCTTCCGCAACCGGTTCTTCGTCCCCGCCAACCTCTATGTTGCCCTCGAGACGCTTGAGTTCTTTCCTGGGGGTCTTGATCTTGTCTGCCTTGAGCTCGCCCTTTATCGCTGCCAGTCCCAGGAGGATCTTCTCGACAGCCATCTCGGAATCCGCCTTCTTCTTATACTTCTTCCGAGCCTTGAGAATCTCTCCTTCCTTGACTTTCTCAAGCAACCAAGGGAACTGGTTGAAGAGCGATTGGTCCGACACCCTTGTCGACATGTAATAGCTCTGCTGCACCTGAGCCAGCTCTTCGATCAGCTGCAGCGCGAGCGTGGTCTTCCCCGTGCCGGCCATACCCCTGACTATCAACGAGTGCCCGCCGGGGTTCGACAGGAACTTAATCATCTCCCTTGGGAATGTTGCCGTCCCAGCTATTGTGTCTTCAGCCATTTTGACTCAACTCCTCTCTGAGCGTCATGTTCCTAAACGGATCAGCGCTCCCTTGGCCTGAACAGGCCTCCAGGTAGCGCATCCTCTTCTTCTTCCACTTCGATCAGCTTGATCTCTTTCCATTCTCCTCCAAAGTCCTGCGTCTGCCCAGTGATCATCTGGAACCGGACCCTGAGCTTGCCTCCTTCGAAGAAGATGTAGGCGTTTTTCAATTGTGAAAAGTAAAGCACAATGCGTTTCCCCTGCTGCGTCAGAGCCCGCTCGACGGCCTTGAGAAGGCCGGCCTTCTCAAGAGCATGTATCCTCCGGTAGCAGGCTGCGATAGGGATGTTCAGCTTGGCACTTAGCTCAAGGGCGTGCTTAGGCTTGCGTGAGCAAGCAACTAGTATCTTTGCGGCGTAGGTGTCCATTATGAGCCGCGATGCTTCGATAGGATCCAAGAGCTAGCCTCCATTGGTCGACATCGCTGCGGGTGCCTTTGGCAGTATCAAGATCTGGGGGGATCGTTCCGCAGCATACCAATCGCATTACGCGAGGGGCGAATATACTCCTGGCGTTTAATAGTCTTTCGTCGATGACAAAATTTCACAGAGGATGTCCATTCCACAACAAATATAATGACGAAGATGAGCAGTCAGGTGAGTCTAGAAGCGTTACACTAACGGAGATGACCGATTTGAAGGGCTCGAAGTGCAGATGCGGTTTTGCCGTGAATACCGTGAGCATCAAATGCCCCAAGTGCGGGAAGAACATGAAGTCCGCAGAATGGGCAGATGAAGGCACGATCATATCTTGTGTTGAAGTCGGTTTCTCTCCCGAAGGAGAGCACGGACCCATGAACATAGCCTTGGTCCAAGTGGCAGGCCGAGGGCCGAAGGTCATCTGTTGGACCGATGCCTGCTTCTCCACGGGTGATGCGGTCACGATAAGCGAGCCTGCCAAGCAGCGGTATCTATGCCGAAAGGCCTCCGGACAGTCCGCAATCAAACCTTGATCGGGGCGAACCCTTCCAACGCGAAGGCAGGACCTAAAGACTCTATCGATTTCCTCAGCGTCTCCTCGATCGTCTTCGAGTCCTTCCCTGATGCGCGTATGTCTGCGACCACTTCGCACTTCATCTTCTCGTAGTATACCAGTACATTGGTATTGCCCGTGATCACGTTTATCGAGAGACTGCCCAACGTCTTCATGATCTCGAACACTGCGCCAGGTCTATCAGGAATATCGAACTTCATCCGCACAAGGGATACATCATCGTTCAGGAACACGACTGACAGTATCCATGAATCAGGTTCAGCAATGAACATAACCGGACCGGAGTCCTTTCCGAGGAAGTTGATGTATGCCAGAGGCATCTCGAATGTCCCATCGTTGATGATACTCGCCTTCTTCTCGGTCTTTCTGAGAGCCTTGGTCTTCACCTTCTCGTTGTCCGTGGTCGCGCCCCTGGTATACCGCGTGGCCAGATCCGAATTCTCGACGAGCATGCAGTCCACCATGCTCATGGCCTGGTCCCTCGCCCGCTTAGCATCGTCGAACTCGGATTTCAGCGACAGCGAGTCGCCGAAGAACGATAGATCGACCAGCATCTCCCACACCATGACCACGTTCGGTATGGAGCTGACCGTCTCTGAATTCAATATATCGATGTTCCTGACCTTCAAGAACTGAGCGGCCTGGGCCAGCGCACCCGGCTCATCCCGGATATGGAATGTGACATAGGAGATCTCGCGGTAGTTCTCCGGTCCGAAAGGTGACAGCACGATCTCGAAGGTTCCCTTTCCGTTCGCCTCATAATTGAACATGGAGCTGAAGACCTCACTCCCATCCACAAGGCCCAATGGGGCACCGATCTTCGGACTGATCTTAATCTTCCCGGACTCCATGCGTCCGAAGTCTACCAAAGTCATCGTTCTCGCCTCACGTGGGCGATAAGCGAAGCACGGAAATAAAGGTGTTGAGCGAATCTCAACCTTTGGGGGAGAAAATGTACAGAGTAGGTATCCTGCGCTTCAACCCTGTCCAATATCCACAAGCCTTACACTTGTATCCCCGAGTGACCGTGCCACCGTACACCGTCAGGTTCTTTATGCGCTCGGTGCGGCCCCCACATACAGGACAGGCGCTCGCTGAGGTCTTCTCGTGCGACTCCCGGGCCCGGATATCAATGGAAACGAGATCGTTCGCGAGGGCGAGCTTGCGGATACGGGCCTCGCTCACGGAATAGTCAGAATCGTGCCTCCGCAGCTCTGCCAGGACGAGTTCCCCGAATTTCTTCTGAGAATGGATGACCCCGTGCCTACGGAGAGCATCCTTGACCGCTTCGACAATCTCCGTATCGGAAGGTTTCCTGTAGGCCATCGGGAGGGCATGGATATCCGTTTACGAAAAGCTTTCCATCCCGTACTGACTCTTTTCGTCGCCTCGCAAATAATATATCGTTGCACCGTTTAACCGGGAAACCAGTGAGAGCATGCGAGCGAAAGTAATCATTATGGGAGCGGCAGGAAGAGACTTCCACAATTTCAACGTCTACTTCCGGGACAATGCCAACTATGAGGTTGTGGCGTTCACAGCAACGCAGATACCGAACATCGATGGACGCAAGTATCCGGCCAGTCTTGCAGGCAAACTGTACCCGAACGGGATCGATATCCATCCCGAGAAGGACCTACCCGAACTGATCAAGAAGCTCGGTGTGGAACAGGTCGTGTTTGCGTACTCGGACATCGCACATATAGATGTCATGCACAAGGCATCGATTACGAACGCTGCTGGAGCGGATTTCAGGCTCATGGGTGCCAGCCAGACGGAACTCAAGTCCAAGGTGCCGGTCATCGCGATCTGCGCCGTCAGGACAGGAGCTGGCAAGAGTCAGACCACCAGGGCCGTGGCGTCGTACCTCATCTCGAAAGGGAAGAAGGTCGTCGCGATCAGGCACCCGATGCCCTATGGCGACCTCGAAAAGCAGGCAGTCCAGAGATTCGCTACATACGAGGATCTCGACAAGCACCAGTGCACGATCGAGGAGCGAGAGGAATACGAACCCCATATTGACAAGGGGATCATAGTCTACGCGGGCGTAGACTATGAGAAGATCCTCAGACAGGCAGAGCAAGAAGCCGATGTGATACTCTGGGACGGCGGTAACAACGACACTCCGTTCTATTCAGCGGACCTTCATATAGTGGTCGCAGACCCGCACAGGGCGGGCCACGGCAAGCTTTACCACCCCGGTGAGACGAACATGAGGATGGCAGATGTCATCATCGTGAACAAGGTCGACACGGCGGATCCGAAGAACGTCGAGCTCGTGAAAGAGGTGGCCAGGGAACTCAACCCTAATGCGAAGGTCGTGCTGGCAGATTCACCTGTCACGGCGGAGAAGCCTGATGCGATAATGGGCAAGAGGGTGCTCGTAATAGAAGATGGACCAACTGTCACCCATGGCGAAATGGCCTACGGTGCAGGCCTGATAGCGGCTCAGAAATCCGGTGCAAAGGAGATCATAGACCCGAGGCCTTTCGCGGTCAACTCCATCAAGCAGACCTTCGAAAAGTACAAACATCTTGAGAAGGTACTTCCTGCGATGGGGTACGGAGACGAGCAGATCAATGATCTCCAGGAGACCATCAACCGGGCGGACTGCGACATTGTCGTCTCTGGGACGCCCATCGACCTGAACAGGGTGCTGAAGGCGAACAAGCCCATCGTCAGGGTCAGCTACGATTTGAAGATCAGGGAAGGAGCTTCTCTGGCCGACCTGCTTAAGCAGTTCTGACCTCAAAAAGGGTTAAGGAGCCCCTGGAAGATAGGGGCGCTGCGGGAGTAGCTAAGCCAGGACAACGGCGCAGGACTTAAGGTCCTCTAGGAGAGGATAGGAAATCCTGTCTCGAAGGAGTACGGGGGTTCGAATCCCCTCTCCCGCACGTTTTTCATTCATTTAGTGGTCATGAGCCGCTGATGAGCTCTCGGACCAGTTCGTAATAGGCATTGGCAGCCGGTCCCAACTGGGCCACGCTTATAGCCTCTTCTGGCTGATGATAACGAGCAAGATTCCCGGTTTCGCCTGGGCCCATGCAGATGGTAGGTATCTTGAGAGCATGGGCAATCAGATTGTCGTCTGCTTCTGACACGCCACATACGAGCGTCGGTTCGGTACCGACTATTCCATTCAGCACTTTGGAGACCGCCCGCACCAGGGGAGAATTCGCAGGGGTCATGTAGGGATGGTACAGTTCCTTGGGGTCGGTGTTCAACCGCACGCTGACCTTGCTTTTCAAACCGAGGCTGTCGATAACAGAAACGAACTCGTCGCTGATGTTTACCTTGCCTCCCGGAATGGTGCATCTGACAACCCTTATGGAGCACTTCTCAGGAACGCTCAGGCTCCACGAACCACCGGATATCCTAAGTACAGTCTGAGACTCCGATAATGGCCGCAACTCGTCTGAGAGGACACCGCCAGTCTTGCTCATTGGCATGTCAGATATCGCGGTTATCACCTTCGAAGCGTCCTCGATGGCATTCACGCCCCTGTGCGGTATTGCTCCGTGCGAAGATACGCCCTGGACATCGATATCGTAATATGATCCACCCCTTCTGCCTATCGTGGCGACCTTCAGTCCGCCGAAACCCTCGCCGACGATTACGGCGGATGCACCGTCGAGTTCTCCAGATTCTATCAATTTCCTAGTCCCATCTCCGAGCCGTTCCTCGCCGGATACCGCCTGGAAACACACATGTGCATGATCCGCTAGATCTGATTCCGCGAGGCGTCGGAACGCGAGCATCATGGCGGCCAGACCACATTTCATGTCCAGAGAGCCGAGACCGTACAGAAACCCGTCTTCGACCACTGCTCCGAACGGGTCGTGCTGCCATCCATTCATGACCTCTACGGTATCCATGTGGCCCGTGAGTACTATCTTCGGATTCGATTTTGAACCGAAAGATGCGACGATATCAGGGCCATGCTCAGGAACATCGATCTTCCTGGGGGTGAAACCATTCTCATCCATCCACGAATGGATGAATTCCGCGATAGCTGTCTCCTTGCCATATACACTCGGAATCTGTATGAGCTTCCTGGAAAGATCCAGCACGCCTCTTCCATCGATAGTCTTTGGAGCAACCACGAACATCAACTCCTGTGGGGTTATCGGGACGACTGTTCTCAAGGGACTTTAACCTTATCCGGATCGATAAAAAGGTGAGATAACCCAATAACCAAGTATCATCAGCCCATGTACTCGATAACTTACAAGTACAAAGGGGTAGCGATGATGGAGATACCTGAGAAGCTATCGTTGATGATCGAGGAATACCTGAACAAGTGGATGAAACTCAATGGCACTCCTGGACTCTCGCTGGCTATAACGGACAGAGATAGGATGATTGCATCCTATTGCATAGGAAAAGCTGATATTTCGAGCCATCGACCTGTTTCACCCCACACACTGTTCCAGATAGGATCTGTCAGCAAATCATTCACATGCATAGCCTTACTCCAGCTAGCCGAGAAGGGAGTGATTGATCTCAACAAAAAGATCGTATCATATCTTCCATGGTTCGAGACAAAGTCGGGACATGAGGACATAACCATACATCACATGATGACCCATACCTCGGGGTTGATAATAGGATCGGATGCCCTTCCGACTGCAGAGTCAGAGGTATGGTCGCTCAGATTGACGGATGCTACTTCTCCGAAGGGATCACATTTCCACTACTCAAATTCCGCATACAAGACTCTTGGGATTCTCTTGGAGACGATCACAGGTGACAACTATGAAAATATCATGCGCGACCGCATACTGAAGCCGCTGGGTATGGACTCGACCGAACCCGTCATCAGGAACAACATAAAGGAACGCTCAGCGGTCGGGTACTCTCCGCTGTACGATGACCGCCCTTTCATCGCAGGCGCTGCATTGTCGCCATCCACTTGGTTCGAGAGCAACACTGCGGATGGGTCCATATCATCGACAGGAGCGGACATGTGCGCGTACATGCGCATGTTACTCAACCAAGGTAGGCATCCAGAGGGCAGGATCCTTGCAGAAGAAATCTTCGAGAAGATGGTATCACCGTACGTCGACACCAACGATGGGGTTCACGGACGGAGCTACGGATACGGGCTGAACATAGAGGAGATCGATGGCAACCCAGGCTTAGGGCATCAGGGAGGAATGGTAGGTTTCTACACATCGATGCTCATGGACTCTGTGAAAGGGATTGGTGTGATCGTGATGATAAACGGTCCTGGTGAACCCTACGATGTGGCAAAAGCAGTGCTCGGGATTGTGGGATCGAACGGAAGTGGTACCCCACCCGTACCAAAGGACCCTGCATTGATCGGCGACCCAATGGATTGGGTAGGCAGATATGTCTCAAGAACCGAGACAATAGAGTTCTTATCCAGGGATGGACGAGTCTATCTGAGCTGCGAAGGAAAGGAGCACCAGGCGATCGAGATCGATAGAGGCGCCATTTACGTGAATGCACCGACCAAAGAATTGTGCGCCTTTGGGTTGAAGAAGAGAGATGGCAGGGTCGTTGGCGTCACTCATGGCCACTCTATGTATCAGAAGGAAGGAGAAGAGATCCCATCAAGTATTATTATCCCAGATGAGTGGAAGGCATATTCGGGGCACTATAGATCGCATAATCCCTGGCTGAACAACTTCAGAATCGTGCTGAGGGATTCAGGACTTGTCATGATTTATCCTATGGGACAAGAAGAACCGTTGACTTGGCTGGATGACGGTTCGTTCCGGATAGGAGCCGACCCGATGTCCCCGGAGAGGATATCCTTTGACGCCATCATCGACGGCAGAGCACTGATCGCGCACTTATCGGGCGGTGGCATGTACGGCAGGACATTCACTACCTAGCCCCACCTAGATCCCTGAACTTGCCAAGCGGAACGACGATCTCGAATCTCGCGCCTTTGCCGTATTCGCCTACTTCGCGTATCGTGATGCCAGTCATGCTGAGGACCTCCCGGCACAAGAACATCCCAAGACCAGTATTGCGTCCATATCCCTTATCGAATATGAGTTCCTTCGACTCCGGAAGAACGCCCATTCCGTCATCCTCATATAGGATAAGAAGACGCTTCCCCTTGATGAGGGTGCGAATGCCTATTCGTTTCAGATTCTCCCCATGACGCAGGGAATTATCGATGAGATTGAACATCACCTTTTCGAACATGGGGTCCGCCCAGATTTCGATGTTGCCCAGATCGTGTTCGACTATAACATCACCCAGATCGATCGAGTTCAACGCGCCCGCGAGATCGAGTCGTAGATGGACCCATTCAGGAGCCTTGGTCCCTGCCTTCTGATATGTACCAGCGAACTCCAACTGATGGATGACAGTCGAGCTCGCGGCTCTCGCCAAACGAAGATGATTGGCTCTATCACTATCGCTCTTATCGTCCTCCATGAGCGTGAGTGCACACATGATTACGCCTATCTGATTCATCACATCGTGACGGGTTATACTGCCCATCAGGCTCAGCTTCTCGTTTGCCAGTCTCAGCGCTTCCTCCGCCTGCTTCCTAGCCGTTATGTCCACCACGATGCCCTGATGATGGTCAGATCCACCTTTATCCCCACGACGGGCGGTCGTCCTGTCATCTAGCCAGCAGACTCGCCCATCCTTCGTAAGTATCCTGTATTCGAGAGTGAATTCCTTGGCAGAGTTCTCATGATGTTCGGTCAGTTCACCGAGGATTCGTTCTCGGTCCTCGGGCATTATGATCGATGAATATGAGGGACTGCTAGAGATCAGATCTGACGGGGAATAGCCGAATTGTTGAACGTTGTTTGTCACGAACTGAACCCTCCGTTCACCATCGAAAGTCCATCTGAACACCACTGCAGGACTGGCGTTGACAATCGATTCTAGCTCTTCGAGGCTCATCATAACTGTTCTCAAGGCATCTTCAGCCATCTTTCGTTCAGTCATGTCACGGGCAATCGCCAGCACTGCAGGTTCTCCAGAATATTCAATCAATCTCGCATTGATTTCGATAGGCAATTCAGTCCCATCATTCCGAATCAGGACGCTCTCAAACGATACCTCACCGATCGCCTCTAGCGTATCCCGTAGTTCTTCGAACCTACCTGTAATGTCTGCCCGTTCGATGTCTTTGAGGGTCTTCGCCATCAGATCATACCGCGAATAGCCAGTCGATGCGACCGCGGCCATATTCAAATCGATGAATCGCCCGTCCAGGCCGAGTATGAATATACCATCATTAGCACTATCGAAAAGCATCCTGTACTTTTCCTCAGATTGGGATAATTGCACCTCGGCCGCTTTTCTGTCTGTTATGTCGAAAATGACTCCGTGGAGACGAACCACTTTGCCTTGAGAGTCGCGCGTCGCTATCGTCCGTTCATCAACCCAACGGATCTCGCCAGTCCTAGTCACTAGCCTATATTCATGATGCCACTCACGAATCTTCTTGCCGGTCAGCGCTCTTATCTCGGCATTCAAACGATCGACATCATCTGGATGGATTATATCAGAGTATTTCAGACGGCCTGACACCAGATCGTCCTGTGTGTAGCCGAACCGAGATATGTTCTTTGAGATGAATCGCACGGGCCATCCGGGTTCATCGGACCAGATGAGCACAGTCACAGGGCTGGATTCGATTATTGCGTCAATCTCATCAAGTCTGCTCGTCGTATCCTCCAGCACTTGTTCAGTACTCTTTTGATCAGTCATGTCAACGCCAACCAACGCAACACGCGCTTTGCAGACCTCGCCATCATTCTTCCGCACCTTCGCCCTAGAACACAATCAGAGAGTCATAGTATCAAGTTTTCGCACCTTGGTGAATAAGAACTGTAAATGAATGACATCACCCTCGTAATAGCGCGACCTACGTCCAGCAACCAAGTTCATCCACATGGAGTCTGATAATATGTCATACCCTGCGCACAGGAGTCTGTGCTCCTTTGTGGGAGCATCAACTCATCTGCGTATCATATGAGTGTAATGGCATTCAGGACACTCGGCCGTCTTGCCATCTGTCTCCACTAGCTTCACATGCTTCTTATGCTTCTCGCATTCAGGGCACATAACGTCCTTCTCGGTCTTCCTGAAGTAATCGAATATCCCCATGAATTCACCCGTTAGAGTATCAGTGAATTCGGTATATAACATTGTGACGTGCGGGTAGGGTTTGTCTCAGATGGAATGAACTGTATCGACTACATGCTCGAATTGGGACTCAAGGCCGCCATTTTCAACAAGCGTACCAGTCACAACGATATCTCCGCCAGCCCGGAGGACGGTTGCTGCGTGTTCCGAAGAAGTTATTCCGCCTCCGATTATCAAAGGGATCCTGACACTCTCCCTCACAGCTCGAATCATGTCGCTTGGGACAGGTTCAGGCGCTCCTGACCCTGCTTCCAGGTACAGGAGATCCATGCCGAACATCTCGGCGGTCAGCGCGTATCCGACCGCCATCGGGATATTGTCGCGAGGCACGACTTCTGCCTCACCGACCTCACCCACTTTCATACCAGGTTCTACGATGACATATCCCATGGAGATTGTCTCGAGCCCGAGCTTACGGATAGTCAGTGCACCCTTTGATTGCTCCCCAGTGACATTCCTCACATTGAGCGAATTCAGCATGCTCATGAAGTATATCGCATCGCATCTCTGAGCGATGGCATTTGCCCCCGAAGGGAAGTAGATCACAGGAAGGTCTGTCACGCCTTTTATGCACTCGATCGTTTTGTCGAGCTTCTCCTGAGTGATCCCAGTCGACCCTCCGACCATTATCGCATCGGTCTTGAATGCCGCGGCTCTCTTGGCGATTCGGGCAGATGCCTCGGGCAGCTGCTTATCAGGATCGATCAGCGTCATATGCATCTTGTGATCTTTCAATGTCTCGAGGATATATTGTTTGACGCTCAGATTATCCCTCCAAAAAGAAATGCTATCAATGCAACTAGCATGGCCAACTTGGCCACCTTCTGCCCTCTTTTTGGGTCGGCGAAATGAATCATCGCGCAATATATAAAGATTGCATCCGAAACCAGCACAATCGGCACATAGTATATCGATAGGAGTTCCTGCATATAGGGAACTGGACTAAGTATCACAGCACCGACGAACGACAATGAAGCTACAAATCCCGCATTCCTAGTCCCTATTCTCATCGGCAGGGTGAGTCGAATCCCTTTGTCTCCCTCGACATCCTGAATATCTTTTACGATCTCTCTGCCAAGGG
>JACZKW010000078.1:0-1612 GCA_014859835.1 Thermoplasmata archaeon
CGGGATCGCGATGTTCCTGGCAGAGAAGAACCTCCCACTATACGCCATGGCCAGCATCGTCGTGAGCATGGCGGGGTCCATCACAGGACCTTCGATAATCGCGCTGTTGTCCACCAAGGCCACCCCGTCCAATCTGAAGTACCTCTATGGCATGCAGTCCGTCTCCAACACGATAGGTCTGACGGTCGGAACCATGGTAGGCTTCATGATGCCAGACCTGCTCAGCAGCCTGCTGGGCTCCGACCTTATCACGGGATACAGGTACGTGTACGCGGCTGCCACTCTCGTCGCGGTCTTGCCGGTGCTCTATGCGCTCAGAGTCGAAGAGGTCAAGACGAAACCGGAGAAGCTCCTGCTAGACTTCGACCGACCCATGCAGAAGAAGCTCGTCATGTTCTCCGTCCAGAACGCGCTCATCGGGTTCGGGGCGGGGCTCGTGATGCCGTGGATCGCCATCATCTTTTCCGATGGCATGGGGGCCACGGAGACGGATCTGGCACTGATGTTGACTCTCTCGAACGTCATGCTGGTCGCAGGATACTTCATAGTCCCGATGCTCGCACGGACGAGGGGGGCGGTGATGCTCATCAGCGTGTCCCAGCTCGCATCGATCGGGTTCCTCGTGCTGATACCATACTCACCGACCTTGCTCATAGCGGCCGTGCTGTATGCGGTCAGATCACTCTTGATGCTGGTGCCGATGCCCGTGCTGAACGCATATCTCATGAACATCGTGACCGAGCGGATACGCGCATCGTTCTACGCGATAACCACCCTGGTCTGGACGATCGCATTCCTGATATCAGAAGTCGTGGCAGGCTACGTATGGGACAACGATTACACCAGGACGGAGCCGTTCCTGTACTGTGCCATATTCTACCTGATGGGTACGCTTGCGTTCTACTTCTGCTTCAGGAACGTAAAAGACACGGGTTCTGAAGTGATCGCGAAGAAAGCATGATCGCCTGGAAAAGTAACTGAGTGGGGCCGGTTTTATGCAGTTTAGACTTGATCAGGGGAACAGCAAAGAATTCGAACCGCGATGAATGACCTTCGGTTCGGATAGACCCGGCCAGCCACTCAGGGATCCATCATGATTTGTCGGATGCAGTGGTCTCTTCCGAAGGGGTCTCGCCCTTGAGCCTCAAGGCTTCTGCTAGGAGTTGAGATACCCATTCCTCTTCCCAATATCGAATCCGAGCATCGTAACACATAGATTCTCCAGTCATTGTTGTCGACCTCCTGCTAGATACCATACGTCTGTGACCATATATCAAACTTATTCGAGTAATCCTGGACAGTTGAACACATTAAGGCGTTATTTCGAGCGTTTTGACCATTCCATCCACTCAAGTATGCAAGTTATTTATAAAAGCAAGTGCTTGAGCACATCCAATGGTCCCTGAAAGCAAGGAGGCTGGCATGATGGAAATCGATGAACTTGACATTGACATCATGAGAAGCCTCAACAATAATGCGAGGAAGAGCTTCAGGGACATCGCCAAGGAACTGCAGGTTTCGCTCACGACCGTATCGAACAGGGTGAAGGCGATGGAACGTGCAGGCGTCATCCAGGGCTACATGCCGATGATAGACGCGACCAAGCTCGGAT
>JACZKW010000079.1:0-2260 GCA_014859835.1 Thermoplasmata archaeon
TTGGTCTCCATGGTCAGAGTGCGGCCACAGGAACTACATTTTCTCATTGAATCATCATCAGCTGCTGCAGTAGTAGCTACCGCTATCTCTTTGCCGCAGTCGCCACAGAACTTCTGCCCCTCAGGGTTCTCTGAGCCGCAGTTATTGCACTTCATCGTCATTCCTCTCAGTCTTGGCATGCCTGTCCTTCGCTATGGATTTTGTCATGAACAGATTTTCCACATCTACCAAGATAGATGTCTTCTATCATAAACTAGAGACCTCGAGCCTGAGTTGTCAGTAGACGAAGGGTACGAAGACGATCAGGGTCATGATTGAGAGATGGCCCAAACCAATTCGATAGACCAAGATTGCCACAAATGATTTCTCTCATGGACGCCTCTTCATGTCCGATGCCCTGGTCTACGAAGGACATGGATAAGCAACTCTCGAGACAGTCAATCTGGCTCAGGGAGTCCTGGACCTGGCTACTGGAGCAGCGGGTGCTGAGGAATTGGAACGGGCGAGGCCGACCGACCGCTCTGGATGTTGGGTGCGGACCCGGGTTCGTCATGGAATTGCTCGCTCATATGTTCGATGTTCAGGGAATAGACATCGACCCTGTGGCCGTTGCTGAGGGTAGACGAAGGGGTCTCGAAGTTCGCGAGGCGGATGCGCACTCGCTACCGTTCAAGAACGATTCCTTCGACTTGGTATATTGCTCGTTTCTGTTGCTCTGGGTCGACGATCCCGTGAAGGTCTTGTCAGAGATGACCCGCGTATCCAGGCAATGGGTAGTATGCCTCGCGGAGCCCGACCTTGGTGCTCGGATTGACTTCCCAGAGGAGCTCTCATCACTGGGCAGGATAGCCGAGGAGGGCGTCAGGGGCGAAGGGGGCGATCCACTGATCGGAAGGAAGCTGAGGTCGATCTTCCAGGCGTGCGGTCTCGAGGCCGAGGTCGGTGTACATCCTGGTGTGTGGGGGATAGATAAGCTCAGGATGGAGTCCGAGTCGGAATGGAGGTACCTGGAGCTGACCGCCCAAGGAGCCGAGAACAATGCGCGACTCTCAGGACTGCGGCCCATCTGGGACCGCGCGCTCGAAGATGGCTCTTTGTTCCAGTTCAATCCCGTTTTCTACGTGTTCGCCAAGAAGCCATGCTCACATTGATGAGTGTCTGTCCAGGCACACATAGTCCCCGTGCGCTGCCGAAAGCGGACACCCGCCTCCGCATAGCTGCAGCATCTCGCATTTCCCACACTTCTCGTCGACGTACTCCCTCTTCCTGATGCGTTCACACTGCGAGTGTCCCCATATGCGGGACCAATCGTCCGTGAGCATGTTCCCGAGTGGTTCGTAGTAACTCTGACACGGGAGCACGGTCCCGTCGGGCTCGATCGCCATGTTCAGTGAGCAGGCGGTGCATTGTTTGATGCCAAGGCCCATGTTCACCGGGTTGAGCTCGCAGTACGGAGTGGGAGAATACCAGATCAGTTTCGTCCCCGTCTCAGAGGCTATCCCTCTGAGTTCCTCCAGGAGCGATACTAGTTCTTGATATGTCACGCCTTCGGCCTGCACGCCCTTTCCAGATCGTATGATGCTGTTGAACGCGATGTTCTTGACCCCGAGGCCGGCGAGGAATCTCATCGTCTCCTTCACGTGCGCGTAGTTGGACTTCATTATGGTCGTGTTGGTGCTGACATACATGTCCTCGGCGATGGCGGTCTTCAGTCCCACAATCGTCTCCTGCCACGCGCCCTTGGCGCCTGTCAGCGAGTCATGCATCTCGGGTTCGTGCGAGAGCACCGTGATCTGGACATGGTCCAACCCCTTGGCCACGAGCGAGCTCAGGTAGCCCGGTCTGCCAAGACTCCGGCCGTTCGAGATGAGTCCGGTGATCTGTCCGTGGTGTTCAGAATGAGCTATCAGCTCATCGAGGCCGTCGTATAGGGTCGGCTCTCCTCCGGTGAACACTATGTGCGGTATGCCTGCGTCCCAGAGCCTGTCTATGACGGAGATCCACTCTTTCACAGAAAGCTCTTTCTTCTCTTTGGTGGCGTTGTAGCAGTGCCCGCAGTCGTTCTGGCACCGATATGTGAGCGCAAGGTCCATCCTATACGGCGATGGCATCTCATCCGAACCGATAGCGGGTGCGTTGGGTTCCATGACCTCCATGACAGACTCCTCGCCCTTGACGAAGCGGACGAGCCTGTCCATGATGGACATGTAGTCTTCCCTGGCAGCCGCCCTCTTGAGGCCCTTATATCTCCGTTTCATGT
>JACZKW010000080.1:0-2844 GCA_014859835.1 Thermoplasmata archaeon
CCCTAAGCCTACTCGCTGTCAACCTGGCATTGACGACGAACCAGTACATCGAATGGCGGTTCTCCAATTCATACATTGGAACCTCGATAGTCATAATCGTTCTCGCCGCCCTGATATGGACCTTCGGATACCTATGGGATAGAAAGCTGAAACTCTGGAAGGAGCAGATGGTCGTGTCGATCGAGAGAAACCCGTACTCGACCATGCACATGACTCCGAAGGAGGTAGTCAGCCATGTCACCATATGGATCCCTTGGCTGAGGGAGCGTGGCATGGTCGCAGAGGCGAACATCTGGCAGAAGATAGTAGATTGGAACCTCGTCTCGGATACAACTCTCCGCACGGCAGTGGATATGATGATGGGTAAGGGCCCAGAGAAAGACTGATTCGGACGTGCGAGATTCGCGAGTAAACGCTGGACGACATGGAAAGCGCCGAGGCGTGCGCCAAGAGCGTCTGGAGCGTGATGGCACGGTTCCGGTGAGGGGAGAGTCAGCACGTCGGCGAAACCAAAGATATCATAAAGAATGGAGCGTATGTGGCAGACCGAGGGAGTGGTCGAATGATATCATTCAATGTAAGAGGAGCACTTACGATAGTCGTCACCATGGCTGTTGCGCTATCCATGGTCTTATTGTCCGCAGCCCCTGTGGCGGACGCAAGGAACGTGAAGTGGAAGACACCGGTCGTCGTTGCCGAGGACGCGAGATACATGACCCTCGACCTAGTGACAGGGGACACTGGCACGTACATCCTTTCATGGGAGCACCCTGCTGGCAGGGTGCTGCTCTCCAAGAGCTACGACGGAGGCGCCACCTGGGATACTGCCGTCGACGTGTTCGGAATGCCGATCTGGGGGACATACCCCAGCATGTGCGTTGAACCCAATGGGGACGCGGACACGATACTGGTCGCCTCAGGACCGAACTATGTGGCCAAGAGCGTCGATTCAGGAGCCACGTTCCAAAGGCTCGCAGACGTTCCAATGCCAGATTACGATACATGGTATTGCCCGACTGCGATAGGCACCAACGCCTCATGGTTTGGCGGCGACGGTGAAGATGACATATACTTCGTAGGTGGGTTCTATGTTGGCATCCCATGGACGGGCAGGTACGTGCTCCATTTCTCGATGTCGCATGACGGAGGGAGTTCATGGACCACCCCGGTCGTCGTAAGCACGGAGGACTACGAATCGTTGTGGCCAGAGGTGTTGAGCGACGGGGAGAGGCTGTACGTGTTCCACTCGGTCGCGAACAGCATGAACCTGCATATCAAGTACTCCGACGACTGGGGGCAGACCTGGCACGATGGCGGAGACATCGCGACCGCTGAGGGTGCAGGAGGAATCGCAGCACTCAAGGTCCAACCGATTGACGACAAGAAGGCGTTCATAACGGTCTGGGACGTGTATGGACCATATGGGACCGGTTTCGCCAGGTGCGGGTACTTCATGTACGACGACATGTCATTCAAGGAGACCTTCAGGGTCGATGATCCAGACTGGCACTTCGGCATGTTCGGACTGAACGTCGAGATGGAGAGCATGTCCGAGTTCAACATCGCATGGATAGACCAGGCGCCTGACGGCACCTATACCATAATGTTCGCGAATTCGCTGCCCAAGAATTAATCCAATGGCTGTTATCGAAACGCGATCCCCTCAGAGCGCCTTCTTCAGAGCGGAGGCGATCCTATCCGCTGCGTCGCCCTTGCCATAGGGACATGGACTGAATCGTACCGATGCGTCCTTGACGAATGCACGAACCTCGCTCAGTATACGCCTGTAATCCACACCTACCAACTTGCAGTAGCCGGCCTTGACTGCCTCCGGGCGCTCGGTCGATTTCCTCATCACGAACACCCGCTTCTGGATGGCAGGAGAAGTCGCCTCCTCCTGAATCCCTCCGGAATCAGTAAGGATGAACTTCGAATGTCTCATCAGGAGCAGCATGTCGTAGTATCCAGCTGGTGGGATCAGTGCGATGTTTCTGCAACCGATACGGTGTCCATCAGCGAGTTCTCCTTTAGCCTCGACTCCGTCCTCGGATGCAACGGAAGAACGACCGGTACCGGACAATCGGTCAACACGCGGACCATGCTCTTCAGCGTCTCCGGATCGTCGACGTTCTCCGCCCTGTGTAAGGTGGCGAGGGCGAACTCATCCCAAGGAACCTTGGATAGCACCTTCGATTTCTTCTCCGCCTTTGGGAGGTATCTGATCGTGGCGTCGATGACCGTGTTGCCAGTCTTGTAGATCTTTCCCCAGACTTTCTCATTTCTGAGTATGGCAACGGAATCAGAGGTCGGCGCGAACAGGTAGTCGGAACCGTGATCGGTCAATCTCCTGTTGAGCTCCTCGGGCATCCTGAGGTCGTAGCTCCTCAGGCCCGCTTCGACATGCCCCACCTTGATCCCGTTCTTCATAGCGGCGAGTGCGGCTGCAAGGACCGTGTTGGTATCTCCTTCGACAAGGACACAATCGGCATCGTGGTCTACGAACTCCTGCTCGAACTTGATGATAGCGTCCCCGGTCTGCTTCCCTGGCGTTCCGGAGCCGATGCTGAGGAACGAGTCCGGTTCCGGCAGCTCGAGCTCGTCGAAGAACACCTGCGACATCTGGTAATCGTAATGCTGTCCTGAATGCACCAGCCTCGGTTTCATCCTAGCCTTCTTCAGCGCGAAGTAGACCGGAGCCATCTTGATTATCTCGGGTCTGGTGCCCACGACGACGGATACCGTCATGACAAGCCGATGCCCATCCACGGAAATAATCCTATCTGGTGTTCAGCTCATCCTAATTGCATAAGGAATTGGAGGAGGCTATAACGGCCGGCCATGCAC
>JACZKW010000081.1:0-22795 GCA_014859835.1 Thermoplasmata archaeon
CTCCCGGGGAAGGATAGGATGTACCCCGAGACGGATGTGAAACCGATCCTGATCAGCGAGAAGGTGCTGAAGAGCATCGAACTCAACCTCCCCGAGTTGCCCGAGGCGAAGATCTCGAGGTTGACGAAGGAGTATTCCATCAACAGGGAGCAGGCGGAGGCGTTGATCAACAACGCGTACGACGACGAGTTCGAGCTGCTCGCAGGGAGTCTAGGCAATGCTCCAGTGGTCGCGAGGATTTATCTCAACATATTCCCTGAGCTGGAGAAGGCAGGCCTGGACCAGGGCAACGTGAAGGTGGAGATGGTCCGCGAGCTTCTCTCCGCCCTCGATAAAGGGACCTTCGCGAAGGAGGCGATTCCGGACATACTGCACTGGATGCTCAAGAACGATGTCCGGGATGTCGAGAAGGCATCCGAATCACTCGGAGTGTCATCCGTCGAACTATCCGATGTGCGCGCGATCTGCGAGCGAGTGGTGAAGGAGCGCGAATCTTACATAAAAGAGCGGGGCAAGAGCGCCCTAGGACCGATAATGGGTATAGTTATGAAAGAGCTCCGCGGAAAAGCAGACGGAAAGATCATCAGTGAGATTTTGAACGAGAAGATAGAACAGCTCCTGAGTTGATGTCCTTCTTCGCGAGCACCGTGAGGAAGTCCTTGCAGTACTCGATCGCCGTCCCAGAGTCTTTCTCTTGACAGCTCAGGAAGCTCCTGCAGAGCTCGTCGAGGTCTTCCTGGTTGTTGTACTTCCTCTTCTTCTCAACTGTCACTGGAACCCTCTCCTGAATGAAGGGATTCTCCCAATCGGGGCGGTGCCTAATAATACTTCTCGCTTACATTCTCAATGGCTGCCAATCTTCTGAACCAATCTGTACGCGAATATCGATTCGAAGAACATGTGCTTCTCCTCGATCATCTCCATCTCGTACCGCTCCCTGGCTGCCCTGAGGATGCTCCTCAAGCCTCCAATGGATGAGAGGATCATGTAGATCTCCCCCCTCGGTGAAAGATGCCTCCACGCGTGGTCTAGGAACCCGATGATCACGTCCGACCCGTCCCCTCCTCCCGCCCAAGCCTTCTCCATCCAGCTGGGCGGACCATCCTCGTCCGGGAGATAGGGCGGATTGAACACGATCACATCGAACAGCCCTGGTACCTTCTCGAAAAGATCGCTCTCGATCGCATCCATCTTCAAGTCGTTCCGCAGCGCGTTCGACCGTGCACACTGGACAGCATTGGGATTGATGTCGACGGCGGTCACCACGGCCCCGGCCTTCGCGGCATGGAGCGCGACTATCCCGCTGCCGGTGCCCATATCGAGCAGCTTCTGGCCAGGGGACGCCTCAGTGATCTTCAGTATAAGGAAAGAATCATCGCTGGGGTTGTACACCTCTGAGGCCACCTGTACGTCTATCGAATGATCGAGCTTCACATGGTCGGTATGCACACCCTTACGATTAAGACTTTACCGAAAGAGGGTATTCTCCCCATCCGGAAGTACAGCAATGGATGCATATGCCCTTGTCGTGATAGCGGCGATCCTCGCCGCCATAGCATACTCATATCTGAGGCAGTTCAGTTTCTCCCTGGTTGCCAGCGCGACCTGCGGCGCGGTGTTCCTGTTCATGCTGATCGATGCGGGAACCCGGGGCATAATTTACTCAAGAGCGATTGTGGAGTTCGGTTTCAGGTCAGAAGACCTGATTGATCCGAGCAGGTTCTACACGGTGCTCACATCGATGTTCACCCACGCGAGCTTCGGTCACTTGTTCATGAATGTGATCGCCCTCGCGTTCCTGGGGATGATCCTGGAGCAACGTATAGGCACTCGTCAATACATCCTCATCTTCTTATTCGCTGGAGTGTGCGGGACGCTCTCCTTCGCCGCGTTCAGGTGGAACGAGCCATTCGTGCTGGTCGTAGGGGCATCGGGGGCGATAAGCGGAGTTTTGGGCGCGCTTGTCAGGATGTACCCACACGAACGCATGACGCTGATATTCTTTCCTAGTATGCCTCTGCCGCTCTGGACGATAATCTGCGGGTTCCTGCTTCTTCAGCTTGTAATGCTGATTGGCGATTACGGGGTCGCGGTGGAGGCTCATCTGGGCGGGCTGGTCGCCGGGATGTTCGCAGGGCCTTATTTCGCCAAGGCGCAGGTCCTTCGAAGGGAGAAGAGGACCATCCCGGTCACCGCGTTGAGGAAACTCGCCACCACCCCTGAGCTGAAGGCCATGCTGGCCAGGATCGAGAACGAGGAGATCCCAGATGTCCGAAGCGCATGGATCGAGAAGTTCGTCTCCGTCGCCAGGTGCCCCGTGTGTGGGGCTGCTCTGAAGCCGCGGAAGGCCGGTCTGTTCTGCGATCGAGGGCACCTGCTATGATCGAACGGGGCGCCCCTCCCAAAGTAAGAGTATTACGCCATGGATGGATCGTGAGGGATGGCTCAAGGGTCGTGGACGCATCTTCGTCCGCCACCCTCATCGAGGAGGGTGACCGTCGGTTCCTCGTCGATACGGGGGCATCCAAGGACTCGGATGCACTAATATGCGCACTCTCCGAGACCGACCTTCGCCCTCGGGATATTGATGATGTGGTGAACACTCATCTGCACATCGACCATTGCGGATGCAACGACCTGTTCACGAATGCCCGGTTCCACGCACACGCATCCGAGGCCCCTCCTCTCGAGACCGTTCGATTCACCGGGGATGTCGATCTTTCCCCGCATGTCCGAGTGGTCCATACACCGGGTCATACGATGGGATGCGTATCGGTCTTCGTAGAATCGGATACAAGGTACGCGATATGCGGGGACGCCCTTCCCACTGAGGCCAATTATCAGTCATGGGTGCCTCCAGGGATTCATTTCGACCGTTCCCTCGCCTTGGCGAGCATGGGACTCATCGTCGGCTGGGCTCAAACAGTGGTCCCGGGCCACGACAAGCCCTTCATCGTCATGGGAAAGAAGTAAAACCAAGGACCGCAATGGGCTCGCGATGAAAGCAGCACCTGCATCCATATCCGCCGAATGTCCAATATGTCGCGAGGAGACACTTCACGAGATACTTACTGGCAAGGTGGCAGGCAAGGCAAAGGCCGTCCTGGACTGTACGGCCAAATGTCGGCAGTGCGGACAGGTTCATCACATCATCTTGAGCGAGGACAAGCCAGTGGAGATACCTGTCATCGTCAGCTGGCTCAAGGATTCCAAGAAGGCCTCGGTCGTGTTCGGCCCAGATGAGGTCATATTCGTGGACGATGAGATCATGTGTGCGGAGACGCCAGCTCTCATAACATCCATCGAGTCCAAAGGCGCCCGCGTGAAACGATGCAAGGCCAAGAACATCGATACTATCTGGGCCAAGAAGTTCGACAAGATCCGCGTGCCATTCTCGATCAACCATCAGGGTAAGAGCTACTCGGACCATGTCATGGCGGTCCCGGACGAGGAGTTCATCATCGGTGACATGGTCGAGATCAGCAAGAAGCAGGTAGTCATCCACTCGATAAAGCTCGAAAACCGGGTCTTCAGGCGCGGCTCAGCTATGGCCAGGGACATAGTCAGGGTCTATGGCAACCTCGTCAGGAAGACTGATCAGAACATGCCGCGCCCTCCAAGGTTTAAATCGTAATAGCCCCCTTTGATTGTACGATGGATTTCGACGGGGCTAGGGCAAGGCTCGTGGCCGACCTCAGGCAGAGCCGCTTCATCAAGGATGATAGGGTAGCGGATGCGATGCTGAAGGTGCCCAGGGAGCAGTTCGTTCCGAGATCGATGCGGGAAGAAGCGTACATCGACTCTCCGCTATCTATCGGTTCCGGACAGACGATATCGGCTCCTCACATGGTCGCCATCATGGCGGAGGCATCGCAGCTGAAGAGCGGGCACAAGGTGCTAGAGATAGGCGCAGGGTCGGGATATCACGCGGCGGTGGTCGCCGAGCTTGTCCGACCGGGCGGGAAAGTGTTCACGGTCGAGCGGATAGCGTCTCTGGCGAAATTCGCGGGTGACAACGTAGATCGCACGGGATATGGCAATACCGTGCAGATAATCTGCGGGGACGGTTCAAATGGTCTTCCGGAGGAAGCGCCCTTCGACAGGATATTCGTCGCGTGCGCCGCACCGGATATCCCCGTGCCCCTGAAGGCGCAGTTGGCCGATGGCGGGAGATTGCTGGTGCCCGTCGGCGGTCGATATTTCCAGAAACTGATGCTCGTGGAACGGAAAGGTTCGAAATTCAACCAGGAAGACCTCGGAGGTTGCGTATTCGTTCCACTCATAGGCGAGCACGGTTATCGAACATCGTCTATGTGATCCAGTATCCTGCGCAGGTCCCGCCCCTCGACCACGATGTCCGCTCGCACCCTCACCTCTTCGTCCTCAGGTGAGAACGCGATGCCGAGCGAGGATGCCTCGAACATGGTGACATCGTACCGTGAGTTCCCCACGCTCACGATGTCCTTCTGTCCTATGCCAAGGCGACGGGCGGTTTCTGTGACCGTGTTGCCCTTGTCCATCAGCCTCACCCGCAGGATACCTTCTCCGGATAGTCGATCATGAGCATCCGTACCAAGGCCGTTTGCGAATTGCATGTCCATGTCCAGTTGCTGGCATATGCGTTCTGAAAGCAGGTCGATGCCGGCCGATACGATGACGGTCCTGTGGCCAGCCTCCTTCAGGGTCGAGACGGTCTCCTCAGCTCCCTTCATCAGAGGCGCATCATCGAGCATCTTCCGGATGACCTCTCGCGTGATCCCAGGGTCTTTCTCGCGCCACAGCTCGATGTCCCTTCGGATGAACTCGCGGTCGTCTATCTCTCCTCTGAGATATGCGTGAAGTGAATGGTCGTTGTTCACGCCGAACTTGCGGTGGACGAATACCCAGGAGCTGTCGACATCGGCGAGCACGCCGTCCATGTCGAAGACAACCAGCTTGGTCACAGCCAGCCAATGGAACGAAGGTTTATTAAAAGCATCTCCCGATGGAGCCCTCCGATGATAACGCTGGTCGGGGTCGGGCACGTGTTCGCCATATCGGACAATGTGAAGGATATCATCCGTTCGAAGAACCCCGAAGTGGTGTGTCTAGAACTGGACGCGGCGAGGTTCAACTCGCTGATGAGCAAAAACCAGAACAAGAAGGTCCCGCTTCAGTACATGCTGCTTGCCAGCATCCAGCGTCGCATGGCCAATAAGTTCGGGTCCGAGGTCGGCGATGAGATGATGGCGGCCTTTGGTGCCGCGCAGGAGATCGGGGCCAAGGTGGCGTTGATCGACATGGAGGCTTCGATGGTCTTCAACAAGATGTGGCGCACGATGTCCTTGAAGGAGCGGATCAACTTGTTCATGGGGGCGCTCATAGGCCTGGTCGCCTCCAAAGAGAAGGTCGAGCACGAGCTGGAGGCTTACGCGGGGAACGAGGCGAAGTACCTTGACACGCTGGGTGAGCAGTTCCCTTCCATAAAGAAGGTGCTCCTGGACGACAGAAACGTTTACATGGCGGAGCGCATCGCATCGTTGGCGACCAAGCATCAGAACATACTAGCGATCGTCGGGGATGGTCACATTTCGGGCCTGACAGCCGCTTTGGCCGGTCAGGAGGTCGAGACCGTCAGATTGAAGGATGTACGGAACGGGTCCGCGTTACCCGAGAGCTCATCCACCAATTATTCTATCAGCTATAGGTACGACCACCAATGATTGGAAGCGTGGGCCATAATCGCTGTCGGTCATATCCGACGCCTCTCGTGAAAAGCATTTAGGTAGGTAAGTGGTTTAGCAAGACGCTTGGCGGAGATATCCTTGAATGTGAGATTGCTGAACTACACCAAGAACCCGGACAAGGTATGTGCGGCAGCGGCACAATCGTGCTACTCTGAGAAGGGCGCTGGTGAACTGTTCGATACGACGGCCGATGATCGTGCCGAGAAGATGATCACGAAGGTCGTGGGCATGGGGCATCTATCTGTCGTGGAGCATGCCTACTTCACATTCAGCGTAGAGGGTGTCTCCAGATCCCTCACCCACCAGCTGGTCAGGCACAGGATCGCCTCCTATTCCCAGCAGAGCCAAAGATATGTCGGCATGGCCAAAGCCGAATATGTGCTCCCTCCGTCCGTGGCTGGAGATGATGGGGCTAGGATGAAGTACACTCAGGCGATGGACGCGGCCTGGAAAGCCTATCGTGAACTCGCTGAGCTCGTGCCCAAGGAGGACGCCCGATACGTGCTCCCGAACGCATGCCACACGAACATAACGGTCACCATGAACGCGCGCGAGCTCTGGCACATGTTCAGGCTCCGATGCTGCCGGAGGGCACAATGGGAGATACGAATGATGGCATGGAAGATGCTGGAGGAGGCGAAGAAGGTCGCCCCAATCCTCTTCGAGAACGCAGGGCCTGGATGCTTCGCTGGACCATGCCCTGAGGGTGAGTATTCGTGCGGGAAGCCCTACAGACGCGGCGCGATGCCCTCGGACGAGGAATTGCTGGTCGAGAGCGCCAAACCACGTAGCTGAATATTCTGGCTATTATCACCAAGAGGCCGTCTCCGTCCGCAAACCATATATATACCCTTCTCATTCGGAGAGTTTCACGGTGAGCCTCATGGGAAACATCAGGCCGACATACATCAAGAGGGTAGCAATCGAGCTGGTCCAGAATTACCCCGAGCAGTTCTCTGGTGACTTCCAGCACAACAAAGAGATGGTGTCAAAACTCACTGATGTACGGTCTATCACAATGAGGAACCGGATTGCTGGGTATGTGACGCGATACCGTACCCACTACGAAGCCTGAAATTGCGCCTATCATCTGGCGGTCCTCAAACCGGTTGATATTTTCATCTGGGCGTACCGCGCCTATATAGCCATCAAATGATGTCCGAGTGTGCATAACCATGCATCAATACGCGGTCGAAACACAATCACTTACACGAGTCTTCACACCAAAGAAGCGAGAGGGCGAACCAGTCAACGCTCTCAATTCCGTCGATCTCAAGATAGAGACGGGAGAGCTGTTCGGCCTGCTTGGCCCGAACGGGGCCGGCAAGACCACACTTCTCAAGATACTATGTACCCTGCTTCTGCCGACATCCGGCAAGGCGTTCGTAGCCGGCCTGGACGTCGAGAATCAGTACGAGGACATACGAACGAAGATCAACATGGTCAGTGGCGGCGAGATGTCCGGATACGGGCTCCTGACGGTCAGGGAGAACCTATGGATGTTCTCGCAGTTCTATGGTATCAAGAGCAAGGTCGCCAAGGATAAGATAGACCGTCTGTTGGAGACCTTCGGGATGACTGACAAGAGCAAAGCGAAGCTGAGGACGCTGTCCACTGGTCAGCGTCAGAAGATGAATGTGATAAGGGGCTTCGTCACAGACCCGGAGATCATATTCCTGGACGAGCCCACCCTTGGTCTGGACGTCAATGCCAGTCGCATCATCAGGACGTTCATCCTTGATTGGCTCAAGGATAGCCCTGGCAAGACCGTTGTGCTCACGACCCATTACATGGCCGAGGCCGACGAGCTCTGCGACCGGATCGCGATCATAGACCAGGGCGGGATACTCGCATGCGACACCCCTGAGAGGCTGAAGAAGACCGTCAGGATGAACACCACGCTCAGCATGGATGTCACCCTGCTGAAGAACAGGGAGGTATTCCAGGGGCTGAACGGGGTGGGGAATGTCTCATTCGTCGACGATTCCGAACGCAATCAGACGCATGTAAAATTCGTCGTTCAGGACGACTCCTGCGTCTCAGACATAGTCTCCGGCGTTCTCGATCAGGGTTCCAAGATAATCTCGCTTCAGAAGACCGAACCTACACTCGAGGACGTGTTCATCAAGATGGTTGGCAAGGGATTCGAATGACAGATGGCTGGCTTATCAATAACTTGAGGGCCATCCGCGGACGCGCGTACCCTAGGGTGATCGGCGCGGGCAGGGAGCCCAGCTGGATCTTCTTCGAGATAGTGCTGCCCTTGTTCACCGTCGCCGCCTATGCATACATCTACAAATTCATGGACGCGCGCGCTGAGCTGATAGGATATGTCGTGCTGGGCGGAGCCATGACCGCCTTCTGGCTGAACGTGCTCTGGAACATGGCGTCCCAGTTCTACTGGGAGAAGGAGATAGGGAACCTTCAGCTGTACATGATAGCGCCGATCTCCAGGATGTCCGTGCTTGCAGGCATGGCCCTTGGCGGCATGTTCTCGACCACCCTGCACGCCGCATCGACGTTGCTCATAGGCACGCTGCTGTTCAACATCACTTACCAGCTAGTCGATCCGATCATGTTGATACTGATATTCACCACGACACTGGTGGCCCTTTACGGCATGGGCATGATGTTCGCATCGATGTACCTGCTGTTCGGCCGCGAGGCCCATCATCTATCAAACCTTCTCACGGACCCTGTGTACCTAGTATCGGGTTTCTACTTCCCGGTGAATTCCTTGGGCACCTGGGCAGCGGCCGGCGCTTCGTTAATCCCAGTCACCCTGGGCCTCGACGCGATGCGACAGCTGTTCTTCTCGGATGTCTCTGGAGATGGTTTCCTGCCTCTCAACATCGAGCTGCTCATACTCGTCGGGCTTAGCATCCTGTTCCTGGTCCTGGCGAAGTACTCGCTCTCGTACATGGAATATCTGGGCAAAACGACTGGGAGGTTGACCTTGAGATGGCAATAATGCACGACCTCCGGACCCTCAAGAACGCCGCGTGGCTTGGCTGGCAGATGGAGGCGAACTGGACGGACCCGTTCCTGTTCGCCACGTATTCGATAGTGAAACCCATCAGCGCGACCTTGATCCTGGTGTTCATGTACATGGTGGTGACAGGCGGGCAGACCAACACTGCCTTCTTCTCCTACATGTACGTCGGGAACGCCCTCTACATGTACGTGGCCGAGGTGCTGTTCGGCGTGACCTGGGTAATCCATGACGATAGGGAGCATTACATGACCCTGAAACAGGTGTACATCGCTCCGATAAAGTTCCCTGCGTATATTCTCGGCCGTTCAGCGATCAAGATCGCGATAACCTCAGCGGGCGTGTTCGTGACCCTCCTGTTCGGAGTGGTCGTGCTAGGGGTCGGCATTGACATCGGAGCGATAGACTGGCCGCTGTTCGCGGCCTCAATGCTCCTCGGTATGAGCTGCATATGCGTGCTCGGCCTGGCACTGGGCGGGGTCACGTTCCTCACAGCGAAGCACTCGATCGGCATAAACGAGGGCGTCGCCGGCGTGTTCTATGTGCTCTCAGGAGTCATATTCCCGATCACGGCCCTTCCTGGGTGGGCACAGTCGATATCCAAGGTCCTACCGATAACATACTGGATGGATTCCATGCGCCGGGCGCTTATGCCGGAGACGATGAGTGAGATGAACTCCTTGTCTGGCATGGACGTGACTGGCCTGGGCACGTTCGACAACCTGTTCATCATGGCGTTCCTGGCACTGTCAGCCGCCGTCTTCTTCATGATATCCATTGGCGTGTTCAAGTATGCCGACAACGTCGCCAGGAAGCAAGGTAAGATCGACTGGACCACTGCATACTAACGCCCAGGGGCATGGTTAGTTATTTCTACCGTTCCCCGCATGGAGGTGTCCGCTCAATGAGCGCAATCATTGCCCGAGTGGGGTAGCTTGGATATCCTAGAAGCCTGCGGAGTTTCAGACCTGGGTTCGAATCCCAGCTCGGGCGCCTCCTCATTCTTAATGAAAGATGGTTCTGTATAGTTATCGGGTGTTGTTGTTGATGGTGCCATCGGCAAGATAGGGATCGCATCCGATGTGCAGCTGGACGAACGACTATCCTCTCTGTTCAGCTGTTCTGGATCTTCCTGAAGAACCCGTCGAGCTTCGATAACTCCTCTTCCGTCACCAGAGGCGTCTTCGGCTTGCTCAATATCCTCTTCACCTCTTCGCTCGCTCTTCTGATGAGCGATCCGCGCTTGTCCTCTCTCATCCTGTGCTCGATGGATGCTTCTGGGCGCGTCGATGAAATGATTTCCTTTCTGAACCTCGCCATGGTATGCCTCTTGCCGATGAAATTGCCGTCCTTCGCCGCGTCCCTGATAGTATCAAACGAGATCGCATCGTCATCGGTGTCGAACTCTCTTGCGGACTCTTTCGCGACATCCCATACCCAAGCATCGGCCACCAGCTGTTCGAACGAGGCCCCGGTTGCCATGTCGATCCCACCGAACCCCGAGGCCAGGTCGGATGGTACCATGCTCTGGATCGAGATGTGCGGCACCCCTTCCCATACATTGCTCATGCCATGCGCCAGATTCTCCAGACCGACTCCTATTACCATCGTCGGCAGTCCGTAGGATCTCCCCATCTGTCCGGCGCCGACCCTTATGAGGGGTACTTCGAGAGCGCCGTAGTCGATTGAGCCGGTCTTGAGATCTGCCGGACTCGAGTCCGTGCTGTATATGAACGGGGATCCGTTCTTCGCAGCCTGCGATATGACTAGGCTGGCCAGATTCTCCGCGTTGACCTGGGTCAATGTGCCCGAGATGGTCACTGGGGAAGACAGGCCGGTGACGGACGCGGCCATCGCGACTATCGGTATGCCGCCACGTGATAGCTCTACTTGTCCTTCCACCAACCCCTTCTCGAAGGTGAGCGGTGATATCGGGCATTCTACGGCTGAGAAGATCGGTCTCTCCGCAAGCGCCTCCTCGCCTCCCGTGAAGATCGAGGCCATCTCGATCATCCATCGTGCCTCCTCGGTGCCAGTGGCCATAGCCTGGATGTGTTTCGTTGTATGCATCATCGAGACCTTATGCTCGGTTATTCCCTTCAACCTCACAGGCTGTTCAAGGGCTCCGACCATGGGCCAGAAGAAATCTACCTGTGGCAGCTCGTTGACCAGTATGGCGAAATCCCTGAGGTCGTCCGATGTAGCGGACCTGGACTCCTCGGTCACAAGGTTCTTCACGAAAACTCCTTCGCCGCCGTTGGTGACATACATTCTATCGGGTGAGGGTATACTGATGTCGTTCTTCCCATCCCTGGACGCCAGAATCACCGGACGCTTGGCATCCGACACGGCCGACATCACCATCCTCTCATCCAGAAGCAGCCTCTTGCCGTCGTCAGACCGCCGCGCGCCCGCTTTTTCGAGCATTTCAGATACTTGTCGGCTATGGACCAGTATGCCCACTTCGTCCAGCAACCTCAACGATATCCCGTGTATGCGCGCTATCTCCTCCTTGTCCAAGAATTCCAGACGTCCCCTCGCCATCAGCAACACATCTCCTCTACGCAGAAGACCCGAAGCTTTCCATTTTGAATAATGTTTTGCTTTCTCGCGCCATTTTCGGTCATATTCCTGACAGAGACCGTCCAGTCGTATCCCTGGCAGTGCGCAATCGATGATAATTTGATATTGACTGGCACCATTATGCCCGCGAGGAGATCCCGGTACATGGAAGCGGAATGGCGCAAAGCCATGTTCAGATTCATTCTGAACAACATCGGACAGCTCGATCAGGACGAGTTCGATTCATGGGTCGATGATGATTTCGACCTGGCACCGCTTCTGGCTCCGTTCCTGAAGACGATGTCTGTGCATAGGGATAGGATATTGGCGGAAATGCATCAGATGTTCCCTGCAGAGGTGTTCGACAGGTTCAAGGTCGAGCATCCAGAGATCGCTATCGACTCGGCGGACAAGGTCATATTCAAGATTGGCAAGGAGCTTGAGGCGATAAAATCCATCGTGAGTTCGCTGTGAGGCTCTATCCATTTCTAGTGCCCTCGACCTTTCCTGGACGTCTTGGTCCATTGTTGTACGGTGCGTTTGTTGATGACCTTTGCGGAGGACCAAGGTGGAAGTCGCACCCGAATCCCCGCCATTTACTGATGCCAGGTATCGATTTGGCGGACTTGTATGTACGTGCAAAACCGTTATTATTCGGAATGGAATTTTGTAAATGATCCAGATGACGAATAATGATGTTCAGCCCGTCGATGCAGACAAGAAATGCCCATCAAAATCTCATTTCAGCCCTCATTTGATGGCTGATTGGCAGGAGAAGTACCGCGAGAAGCTACGAACGGCCGAACAGGCGATCTCCACCATTCGTAGGGGAGACAAGGTCTTCATTGGGTCCGGTGCCGCAGAACCTCAGGTCTTGGTGAAGGCATTGATAGACTCCGCCGGGAGATTGGCGGACACTAGGATCATGCACATCATGACCCTGGGTGTCGCGCCATACACCGAGGAGAAGTTCACGGACCAGTTCAGGCACAATGCGTTCTTCATCGGTGCCAACACAAGAAAGGCGGTTTCAGAGGGACGGGCAGATTACACTCCAGTGTTTCTATCAGAGATACCTGCACTCTTCCGTTCAGGTCAGAGTCCGATTGATGTCGCACTGATACAGGTCTCACCACCGGACAAGCACGGCTACTGCAGCTACGGAGTTTCCACAGACGTAGTGAAATCGGCTGCGGAGTCTGCCTCGAAGGTGATAGCGGAGATCAATCCGCAGATGCCCCGTGCGCTGGGGGATTGTTTCATCAACATGGATGACATCGACCTGGTTATCTCGATAGATGCGCCACTTCTCTATTCGAAGCGGGACCGAGCGGATGATGTAGCGAAGAAGATCGGCAAGAACATCGCAGACCTGATCGAGGACGGATCCACGATCCAGATGGGCATTGGAACCATCCCCGACTCGGTGCTATATTATCTCACCGACAAGAAGGATCTGGGCATACACACTGAAATGTTCTCCGACGGGCTCATGGAGCTTGCCCAGAGGGACGTCATCAACAACTCCAGGAAGACCATACACAAAGGAAAGACGGTAGCATCGTTCTGCATGGGCAGCCGTAAGCTATACGATTTCGTGGATGACAATCCTGCTATCGAGTTCCACCCGACAGAATATACGAACGACCCGTTCATCATATCTCAGAACGACAAGATGGTCGCGATAAACTCCGCGATTGAAGTAGACCTCACAGGTCAGGTATGCGCGGACTCACTCGGCACGATGTTCTACTCTGGCATCGGAGGCCAGGTCGATTTCGTCCGTGGATCGGCCAGGTCAAAGGGCGGAAAACCGATCATCGCCCTTCCATCGACCGCTAAGGACGATACGGTCTCAAGAATATCCGTGCACCTCCACGAAGGCGCGGGCGTCGTAACGACTCGGGGAGATGTCCACTATGTGGTGACCGAATATGGGACCGCATACCTGCACGGGAAGAACATACGCGAGAGGGCGATGTCGCTCATCAGCATAGCACATCCCAAGTTCCGTCAGGATCTGATGGAAGCTGCGAAGGAGCTGAACTACGTCTACGGCGACCAGAAGCTCGCACCTCAAACGACGAGGTATCCCGAGGAATTCGAGACGATCATGCGCGAGAAGAAGGGTAGCGATCTCCTCGTGAGACCGATCAAGTCGACTGACGAGGAGATGCTCAGTGACATGTTCTACGACCTGAGCGATCAGACCATCATCAACCGTTTCTTCAGCATGCTCAAGTCGATGCCGCACAGGAGACTCCAGGAGTTCTGTGTGATAGACTACGAATCCGAGATATCCCTGGTCGTGCTGAATGGCAAGAGACCGAAACAGAAGATGATCGGCGTGGGAAGCTATCACCTGAACCCTTCAACCAAGCGCGCTGAGATAGCGTTCCTTGTCGCCGATGAATGGCAGGGTAGGGGTATCGGGACATACTTGATGCACGAGCTGGTCAAGATAGCGAGACAGAAGAAGATGAAGGGATTCACCGCGGAGGTCCTGAGGGACAATGTGGCGATGATCGCACTGATGCACAAGGCCGGCGTTCCGCCGAAGTCCGCGATCGTGAACGGAGGCTACTTGTTCACGATGGATTTCGAATAAGTCTTATACGCTTCGTACGCAGATTACCGCCGAGGTTGCCGATGCTGTTGGGCGCGCATGTATCCATCTCTGGGGGCGTTCAGAACGCTCCTCAACGCGCACGTGATGTCACATGCGATTGCATGCAGATATTCTCTAAGAACCAGATGCAATGGAGGTCGAAACCACTCGAGGCGACCGAGATCTCCCAGTTCAAAGAGAACCTGGGGAAGTTCGATATCCGCGAGACGGTCATACACGATTCATATCT
Source organism: Thermoplasmata archaeon (assembly GCA_014859835.1). GTDB lineage: Archaea > Thermoplasmatota > Thermoplasmata > UBA10834 > UBA10834 > UBA9653. Next base: position 14,139 of record JACZKW010000081.1, read on the forward strand.
GATCAACCTCGCGAGCCCGGACAAGACGCTGTTGACGAAATCGAGAGAGGCCTTCCTGGATGAAGCGGTCAGGGCGGATCAGTTGGGTGTCAGATACCTGATATTCCACCCGGGCGCTCACGTTGGTTCTGGCGAGCAGGCCGGGCTGAAGACCGTTGCGGAATCGTTGAACTGGGTACGGAAGGAGTTGGGCTCGAGCTCAGTGGAGTTCATAATCGAGATAACAGCCGGCCAGGGCAGCGTACTCGGCCATTCCTTCGAGCAGCTTTCCAGGATAATTGATGTGTTGGATGATCAGAAGCGCGCAGGCATCTGTTTCGATACCTGTCATGCATACGCTGCTGGGTACGATGTGAAGACCAGATCCGGATACGAGAAGACATTCGCCCACTTGGACGAAGTCCTAGGGGTAGAGATGGTCAAGGCAATGCACCTCAACGATTCCAAAGGGAAGCTAGGTTCCCATCTCGACAGGCATGACTCGATAGGGAGTGGCTTCCTCGGCATCGAGTGTTTCAAGCATCTCATGAACGACGACCGATGGGAGTCCGTCCCGATGGTTCTCGAGACGCCTCAGGCCGAAAAGAATTATGCCAATGAGCTCAAGACTCTCCGTTCGCTCGTCGAGAAGTGAGTTCCTGGATGTCGATCCCCGAACTCTCTAATATATCTAGATCGCCCGGGGGCAGGATGCTCTGTATCTCTTCTATCGGCACTCCGAACCTGTCGGCCAACACCTTGGCGAACCGGTTCTTCTCTATCCGACCGGGACGAAGGATCACCAGTCTCGTGCACTTCGCTCTGACTGCCGATATCGGTCCGCACATTATCTTGCGCTCATCTTCGAAGACGATCTCGCCGATCGCGAGTCTTATATCGATCTTGTTCGTGTAATTCCTCTTGCCTCGTATCACGAAAGCTCCCTTGGCGAGATATTCTCCGCTCTGCGGGGTCTTGCTGACCTGTTCTGGAAGTACCCAGTAGCCGGCAGCCGACCCTATCTTCGCGTTCCATGCTTTTGATGTTGCGACCGCGAACTCGCACGCCTCTCTCAGGGTCTCCTCGCCCACTCCATCTTTCATCTTCACGACTATGCTCGGCGCACCGTGCATATCCGCATGGGCGTACCTGTCGCCATCGTCGAGATGTTTCTTGACGAGCATATCATTGCTCTTAGCATCCTTTCCACCGAGGACTACCGCGTCCTCGCTGGATATGAACCATCTGTATCTCTCGAACCAGAATCTCTTGGTCGGCTTGTGCTTGGTCTTCTCTGCATCGGAGGCCTTCATCATCATCTTCTTCTGCTGCTCTATCTCCTTTCTCGTCTCCACAAGGACTACGAGGAGGCCTTCCAGCTTCCTCTTGGCCTTCTTCGCATCTTCATAATATCGTTGAGCGCTGGACTCGACAGATCCCTTTATGTCCAGCCTAAAAGTCGCATCGGCGATCTTCACGTTGAGGATCGAGGACTTCCTGTCGAACGAGACCACACCCGGTATGTCGCCCACGTCTCCTGATGCGTCGACGTTCCGTTTCGCAGTCGCGATGATCGCGTTGACCTCGCCATATATTGCGTACAACGCATCTCCCGCGGCTTGCGCATCCTTGCTCTCATTCTGGAGGCTCGTCACAGCAGCCTCCTGTTGAGCGATCTTCCTCTTGAGCTTGCCTGAATCCTTCGATTCCTCAGCGACCTTCTCCTTCTTGGTCGCGGGTTTCATCGATATGTATTCTTCAATGGCTTCCGAGAACGATGGGAATTCGCTCGTCTCTCCACCGTCGTATGTCCTCATGCTGATGGGGACTACATCTTCTACCACGCCGCCTTTCTTGACGATTATCCCCTTCTCAGACTCCTTCGCTTCTTTCATCAGAGTCTTTATCATATCGAGGATCGCGGAGGACTCATCCACCGAGACATCCGCGGCCTCTCTATGAGGATCGATACCGAGGCGAGCGCACGCCTCCTCGCTGTATCTCCCACCCAGGTTCATCCTGGTCGCAAGGGTCCTCACGATGTCCGCATCGGACGCCTTCATCATCTCCATGATCGCGCCTTGATCCATCTCGGAAGGGTCAGGTATGGGCGGCGGGAATGCGAACTCTCTTCTCGCCCTGACGACCCTGTGCTTCCATGTGCGGCTGATGAGCGGCTGGATTATGATCCCGTCCTTCACGAGGACGACGTTGCCCTCAGCGAAGAGTTCCAAGACGAGTTCGTACTTGCCATCCTTCTCCAGCGTGAGCACGATTATCCTCTCGAAGCCCTGCTGCCTCACACCCGTCAGTCTGGCGTTCGACACTCTCTTCCTGAGCATCATGGCGAAGTCCGTGGGCTGCTGCGGCATCTCCTTCGTTTTGGTGGACCTAAAAAGCCATTTCCCAACGAAGAAATTTATGAACTCCTTTCCCTCGCCACGGCTCTTCAGGGCGAGGATCAGATGTTCCCTCGTGGGCTGATAGACCTTGTCAAGGTTCCAATCGACGTACCGCTGTAACTCCTTCACGACAGCTGTCACATCGAAACTGCTCAGGGCTTCTTTCATCTGGATGATGAATCCTTGGTCTCGCTAATAAATGATGCGCATGCGCCCAGTATCGCCAAAAGGTCCTTCCCGATCCTCAATAACCTTTTAATATACCTGGCAGGATGACTTGCGGCCGGACACAGGATGCCACTGTGGCTTAGAGGTATAGCGACGCCTTGGTAAGGCGTAGGTCGAGGGTTCAATTCCCTCCAGTGGCTCCATCCCTTCTATCGTCATCTAGACGCGATGTCATGGAAAAATACGAAAATTGAAAGGGTTTTCAGGGTTTCATCGACCGCTCTCAGCTCACTCGACCACGGTGATCAAGACCTCGATCCTGAACATGCTCGAGGATCCGAGGAATCCGAAGGTCGCTGCGCCGACATATGTCCCGGGGATAGCGGGCATGCCGTAATCGATGCTGAACGAGTACAGGCCGGACGAAACGAGCGGGGCTATCCCGGTCGCTGTTATGTATGTCCCTTCGACCCCTATCTGGACGTTCAGTCCGAAGTATCCAGGGTTGCCGACAACAGTGTAGCCGAGCACCTTCACCAGGTATGTTCCATCAGCCACATCCCTCAAGGTGAGGCTCTCGTCCGATCCGCCTGCACCGACATACCAGTACGGTTCGTTCAAGGACGCTATGCCATCCTCGTTGGCATCGTACCAGACACCCATGTCGATGTCTGGGCAATCAGATACTTCCCATACCGACACCTTCAGCACAGCTGCGCTCTCAACATAGATCGGCATCGTGTAGTCTGCGTTGGCCAGATCAGAGTCGAAGTCGCTGCTCAGAACCCCCTGATATATAGGCACGCTCTCCCACTGGTATGATTTGGTCGGGTCCTCGCTACCTCCGCTCGCCGCGATTTCGCCGTCAATCGTCACGTCGAACCATGCTGGTATCGATCCAGACAAGGGATCTCCGTCCGAGATGTCCAGTTCGAGTTCGACCGCGGACGGCTCGAGACCGTTCAGAACGATCATCTTCGTGTATCCCTGGAGTGTCTCCGTCGGCGCATCGCCTGATATGAGCGGGCATCTCGTGACGATTGCGAACGGAGCTGGTGAACCTACTGCGGTCTCATAAGCACCGAGTGGAGCCGCTATCGCTTCCTTAGGTCCGCCCGTGTTCGTCCAGGAGCCGAATATGCCGGCGCCCATGTACCGCTCGTCACTGGATGCGATGCCTGTCTCGTAGTATCCAGGTCCGTAGGGATCGTCGAACACTCCTTGCCACTCGCTCTCCGGATCCGTTGCCACCGGTGCGAGAACGTGTATGTTGATGTCGGTAGGCAGGTCCGTCCATTCGACACAGGCCATGAGGTACGCGTTCGGATCTGGCATCTCAGTCGGGAGCGACCAGTATATCCTCCAGTCACCGACCTCGAACCTCCAGAATTTGTCGGTCACACCAGTGACCTCGTTGTTATATGGGGTATCGAAGTAGGATTCGCCACCGAATTCGAACTCGTACGACTGCGCAGGCACATGTATCACGATCGGCAGGCATTGGATCCTCTCGCCATCATCTATGTAGACAGCTGCGCCGTACGATCCGACATATGCATCATCTGGTATTGAGACGAGCAACTCCCATGCAAGTTGTCCGACTGCTGGGACTGTCGCGGTCATGCTGGATGACCATTCTTCGGTCCCCGCCGCCCTTACCTCCGCCCACGGGAATTCATCCAGTTCGTAGTAGTCCAGCTGGAGGCTGATTTCAATTCCCATCATCGGGGCGATCGCCCTTATCCTGACGATAAGACCATCCGTTGTCCTCTCGATCGGGTCCTTGAGCATTATCTGGTTGGCGTTGCATTGCGAGCCATCCACGCTGTACCTGAACAATTCCCAGTTCCCGGTGGTCTTCCCAACGGCACCATTGCCATTCAGGTCCGCCCAGTCGTGCAGCTCGAGCCAATACTCGACATTCTGAACATAGTCCTGTTCAGGGTCGATCTGCTCGTACGGGATGTACATGGTGACCTCTAGGAGGTCAGTGTCTGCAGGTACGTATGCCGTGATATCGACATATATGTCCGACCTGGGTTTTGTGACGAAGTCCAGGGTGTCACTGCCGGTCTTGAGCAGAATCTCCGGCGACACAACCACCTCGGCATCTTCTGTGCCGAAGTTGAACGAAGTAACTCCCTGAACCGCTTCCTGTCCGGGCAGCATGAAGTTCGGGAACATCTCGTAGCTCTGTCCGTAGACATCGCCTGGGTAGACGACACCTCCGGTGAAGAGTCCTCCCTGAGTCGTGGAGACTACGCCTGCTGCACCGCTCATGGCATCCGTGAATGTCTTCGCGTTCAGCCATCCCGTTCCTTGCTTGAACGGATCGAAGTGCATGTCGTCGGCAGATGCTAGCAGAACCGCCTTCGCATAGTCCTTCGCTGGTATCGCACCTTCGTTCGCGAGCTTGTATGCCTGGTATCCCAGAGCGGCTCCACCAGCCACGGTGGGCGTCGCATGGCTCGTACCGCTTCCGATCTGCGTGTGCTTGTAACCGTTCCCTATTGCGTCATTGACCATGCCGCTCAGGCTCGGGTCATAGTTGAGTGGGGCTGGTTCCAGAGAGTACATGCCAGATGCGATGATCTCGGAATTCAGCTTGCCGTTCCTTCCGGGACCGGAGTTCGAGAACGGAGCCACATCTCCCCACTTCTGATTGCCTAGGGGTTCGTAGCCCATGATGCCTCTGTACTGCATCGTCGTACCCGCACCGACATGGACCGAGGTATAATCAATCACGCTGTGAACTGTGCCGTACCCGGGCCCGCCGTTTCCAGAGGACCAGAGCCAGAGGGTCGGTCCAGACATCGAGATCGTGGTTGCGATCATATCTATCAGCTGATAGCCCGCAGCCACAGCGGTATCTGACCATCCGTAGCTGTTCGTGACTATGTCCGCTTCATCGCCCGTGCCCAGGACACCATCAACACCGTATTGCGCGAACAACCATGCGTTCACCGTGCTTCCCGTGAACGGGATAGCTATGAGCTTCGCACCCGGAGCCATGCCCTCTAGCTGTCCGCCATAGGTATAGCCGTTCGCCAATGCTGCGGAGGACGTCATAGTCCCGTGCGTTCCCGCATAGGCTCCTATGAATGCTACCGCGTCACCTGAATCTGCAACGAACTCCGCTCCGTATGTCCAGTCAGACGCGGGATACACATTGACGCCGTCGCTGATCCAGTAGACCATTCCGCCGGAGTAGTCAGCGTATCCATCGCCAGCGTTCCATGCGGAGAAGTCACTCTTCCCAGTGCTGGCATCGTACGCATCGAAATACGATATCTCATCGCCCATGACGCACGCCTTGTCGTTGGTGAAGTCGAAATCGCGTGTGACATCGACGTAGACCGTGTCATAGACGCCGGCCACCTGTGAGTCCACAACCAGCACCGCGATGGATCCTCCCCAGAGCAGCTCAAGGGTCCAGTCCGGGCTGTATCCCATGTGGACCACACCGCTCTGGCTCGAAAGCGCGTTACCATCGGCATCGGTCAGTCCCTTGATCAGGTACTTCGTGCCGTCGAACTTCACGTACTTGCTATTCTTGACGGCGACCTCGGTCGAAGTATCCACCACCCCTCCGCCTATGCTGCCGCTCACCCATTGGTTGGCTGCATAGTCATCGTAGCAGATGGGCCATCCGGCGTATGTGCCGAACTCATACCTGGCCTGCTGTCCTTGCAGATCCGGATGAGCCATATCGAACCCGTCGTCGATGTCGGCCAACAGTATCGTTTCACCTGTGTAACCGTCTTCCCACGCGGCCACCGCGCCATGTACCTCATCGACATCGATGTCCTCTGGCAACGGCGCAGCCACGTCAGCGACATCTTCCTTCGCGAGGTCCACTCTGTACGAATCGACCATCGGCTTTTCATAAGCAAGGATGCTCGTCACTGCATCGCTGTCCGCGAGCGCAAGAACCGTCTCCTTGTCCAGAGTCATGAGGCTCGTCAATTGGATGCCTGGGAATTCCTTTGCCTTTATCGGAGACAACCCTTTGGAGACCAGTAGTTCGTTGACCATCTCCTTATCCGATACGATCACATAGACTTCGAAGGGTCCGTCCGATTCCGCCAAGTCCTTTATGAGTCCGGAATCGATCTTGGACCCGCCCACATAGCCCACACTTCGCGCCACATCTCCGTTCACCGCTGCCTGCTCCCCAGCCGTCGGTGCGGAGCCGAGAACGACGAACGATGTCATCACCATCAGAGATGCCAACGCGAAACTGAGCGCAGCCTTCCTGAAAAACGTATTCACTGTTTACCCCCCCTCAATACCTAGACCACTCTGAGTGTGGTCTTAACCGTTAAGTCCGGAACCGCGATTAGCGGTATTATACTCTATCGGCGAAGGGCAAGGTCAGTAGGACGAAAACCGAAGGAAGATCGGTGCGCGGATGAACACTTTTGTCATCGAAGACATACACCCCTTTCTAGCCTCATCGATTCGTCGAAAACCGTCAGTCAAATGACGGTTTCCCTCATCAATCTTAAAGTATGAAAACCATTTCTCGTGCAACGATAAGTATTGGAATCCGAGAACGGAAGGATACGATGAACAAGTACTCTCCAAGACCCTGGTTCGTCCATGGCGTGAACGAGCCTGGTGATGAGATCTCTGCCAGACGGATCGGGAAGTTGTTGCTTAACAAGCAGAGGACCGGCCTCTTCCTCGGCCCTCTGGTATTCGTAATCATCCTGCTCATCCCAGAGCCACAGTCCATGATAGATGCTGCGGCGAATGTCGGCGCATCCGAACACGCTCCTCAGATCGCATTGGGTACACTTCTCTGGGTCCTCATCTGGTGGATCTCAGAATGTGTTCCGCTGGGAATCGCCGCGTTGATACCTCCGATAGTCTTCTCGATGTCGCGGATAGTCGGTTGGAAGACATCGCTCACATCATTCACTGACCCTATCATCTGGATATTCATGGCCGGTTTCGTTCTTGCTGCGGCATTCAGGAAATGGGATCTCGACCGCCGCATCGCAGTGAAGTTGGGGCTGTTGTACAAGGGGAAGAACCCCATGATCGCAGCATTCTTCGTCGCGGCCTTACCGGTGTTCATACTGACGCTCACGGGTTCCATCACGGCATCGACGGCAGTCGTGTTTCCATTCCTCATAGCATATCTCTCGATGGCCGGCATCAAACCTGGTGGCAGATACAGCGAAGCTTGTATGCTCGTGCTCGCTCAAGCGGCGACCGCAGGTGCGATGCTGCTCCTCATCAGCACTCCGCCTAACCTGATCGCCAAGAGCACTGCGCAGGAATTCGGGAGCATCGACATCACCTTCTTGGACTGGCTCATAATCGGAACGCCTCATGCCCTGATCGGTCTTCTCATCTCTTGGATCGTCGTTTTCAAAGTGTTGAGGCCCGAGGAGAAGAGTGTAGCCGCGGACCGCGGCAAGATGATGGCATTGTCCAAGCAGCTCGGTCGCATGAGCAGAGGGGAGAAGGTGGTCGTCGGTCTGTTGCTCACGGCGGTCAGCCTGTGGGTGCTCCCGTCCGTGGTCAAGATACTGGCGGGCTACAACGCTGGTCTTCTGCCTCTTTCGAACGATCTGACCGCCATAATGCCGGAGGCGATGCCCGCGGTCCTGGTGATTCTGCTCGCTGGTCTCATAAAGGTCAGGGGGGAACCGATCCTCAAATGGGAGGAACTCGCCCGTGGTATCGACTGGAACATCGTCTTCCTATTCGGAGGCGGCATCGCCCTCGGCATAGGACTAGCCGAGAGCGGGTTCGCGAATTGGCTCGCCACGGGCGTCAGCGGTGCTCTAGGGCCGAACCCAGGTGCGTGGGCGATCTTCGCGATGTCCTGCGTGCTCGGGTTCTTGCTGACATATGCTGCATCGAACACGGCCGCTGCGTTGATCACCTGTCCCATAGCCGCGACCCTCGCATTGGGTGCAGGGGTGTCCCCGATCCCGCCGATCATCGGGGCTGCACTCGCTTGTTCCATATCAAGTGCCATCCCGTCGACGACGCCACCGATGGCGATGGTCTACAGCTCTGGGTATGTCAAGATGTGGAGCATGTTCAAGGTAGGGATCATTTCCGACTTGCTCAGGTTGGGCGTGTTGATAC
>JACZKW010000082.1:0-19923 GCA_014859835.1 Thermoplasmata archaeon
GAAGAAAGGTGTCTGAATCTCGCCTTAGAAAAATCCCGCGTGGAAATCACGAGCGATTCGACTAGAGGCAGAAGTGGTGGAACACAAGTTGACGGTCAGCAGAGAAGAGGAACAAAAGATCCGGAATCAATCATAGCGCGACGACAGGGAAAACTGCAATCATCATCAATGAGGGATCAATACTCGTCGTCAATGGCAGAGAACTGCGGGCAATCGGTCATGCTCTCGATTCATTGGCATTCACTTTCAACATCGGGGAGAAAGAGAAGCACAAATCAACATCCGAATGAGAGGGGCGTTCTGGAATCATTTCTAGGTCTATTCGGACAATGAAGTTGTCTACAGGTCATGAAGAGGTGGCAGAGGACTCGGCTCGACGCGAACCATCCATATGGATCAGACCGCAGTTATCTCTGTACTGGCAGTCTTTTTTTAATTTTCGTGTGGCATGCATCATTACTTGTAGTTAGACCCGGTAGGTTCCCTTGCGATTAGCGCTGCGAGCGCTTTCGCGAAAAGGAGATAAAGCAATGAGTTACGGCAATTATGGAGGCGGCAGCCGTAGATACGACTCAGGCCCCAGAGAGATGCACAAGATAAAGTGCTCTGACTGTGGATCTGATGCGGAGGTCCCGTTCAAGCCTACGGACGGAAGACCAGTCTACTGCCAGAACTGCTTCCAGAAGCACCGGCCCCCACGAAGAGATACGTTCTGAGCGTCCGGTTCATTTTCATGAATTAATCGTTCAATTCGTTCGAATTCGCAAACCACTTCGAGATTCTTTTGATCAGTAGCATCGTACTAAAATCGCGATTACCATGACATGGGCGCGAGATATCATGTCAGAGAGACCATCGTTCATCCGACGACTGGAAAAGAATGGCTATCTTGCAAGCGTCACCTCGAAGAGCTCGGCACGGAGGTAAGGTCGCTGCGCGACGATGGGCTTCTCGACCAGGGATTCTATACGATTTTGTAAATGGAACGATCATACTCCTGAGTCTCCGTTCTCTCGAAGAAAGGAGATGAATGTGTCAAGTCATGGCGCAACAGCCTTCTGATCTGACAACGGAATTGTACAGATACACCATGACATGAGGGGGAAGACTGGAGTCCATACCGTGGCAGTGCACTACCTCGGGATAAGTGGTAGGACTATCCTTGAAGGGCGCTCCGAATCATGATACACAGTCTGCGTGGCTTTGATGCAGCTGACATCCCGACCAGGAGAATCAGACACATTGAGGCTCCGAGCATATCTGTTGAAATCGCTGCTGGTGATCTCCAACCGTATCCTGTGTCCCACCTTGATGACATAGCTGGTCGCTGTCAGATCGATGTTGAGTTCGAATTTCCTTCCGGACAGACGCTGATATCCTGCTGTATCGGACTGCATCGGATTTGCCCGCAGAGCGCCCTCTTGTATCATATGAGCATAGCCATCGGGGAAGACGTCCACTAATTTGGCCATGAAATCCGTCTCCTCCGAAGTCGATGATGCAAAAAGCCTCACCGAGATCGGGCCAGTTATCTCCATATCGCTCGGAAGCTCGCCGGATGTATAGACCAGCACATCTGACCTGCCCTCGGTCTGGCTTCGGTCCTTCATGGACCGAGCAAGATACCAGAGGGTTTCGTCCAACGATTGTCGAACAGGATCCGCAGGGTCGTAGAGATATGTGTCGGGAGGTTCTGATACGGGAGGTTCGGTCGACAGTGTTCCATCACCAGTCAGAGAATTCGCCTTTCCTCCACTGTGTATGTAATAGTCTATCGGTATCATCCTCTCGATAGGCCATTGTGTTTCATTCCTCCAGACATTATCACCGACGACGAAGATCTTGACGCGATCCGATTTCTCGAAACCGTTGTCGATCCCTTTGAGCCAATAGTCGAGAAATCCTATCATCATCTCAACGGTCTGATCGACTCGGCACTTGCCTATCTCCAATCTACCGATTCTACCAGTGCTCGATTGTGTCGACCCATGGTCGTCCGGACCAATTACGAGCCATTGGTTGCCTTTCGCCGCGCCACTGCCATGATCGCACATACCAGCCCAATCGTCTAGCGTTCCCTTGAGAAAGATGTCGTACCAACCGCCCATGTGTAGCATGGGGATTGCGATCTTATCATAGCTGTCGTTCAAGTTGATCCTGGCCCAATAGGCGTCTCTCTGAGGGTGCTCGATGCACTGTCTGAAATGAGCGTCTTTCAGTCCGGCGGCCTTTCCAAGCGAGGTCAGCGGGAGATGCCAATAATCCAGCAAGAGATCGTTCTGTTCCTTTCTGTGCTCCTCACCGATGAGCCATGAACCCATCGTCTGCAGACAGAGCGCCCCGCCCTTGTACATCCACACACCGTATATGTCCATCGCGGTCCACCCTGGCGCGACACAGACAATGTTGGGGTGAGCAGATACGGTGGCTGCCAAGCATGCGTATCCCGGGTATGATGCCCCGGATAACCCGATCTTGCCGTTACACCATGGTTGCTTTGATATCCAGTCGATGGTGTCGTAACCGTCGTCTGCTTCGTTGACGAATGGTTCCCAGCGGCCTTCCGACTTGTACTTCCCTCTCACGTCTTGGGCTATGTACGCATACCCTTTCCTTGCCCAGAACTTGCCCTTGACTGGTTCCGAGCCGCCCCATTCCCTTTTCCCGTAAGGTAGCCTCGTCAATATTGCCGGATACTTCCCGCATTGCTTTGGGAGATAGATGTCAGAGCACAACCGGACTCCGTCACGCATGGGTATCATGATGTCCTTGAGGACTCTCACAGGCAGTCTTGGTGGTGAATCGCTCACTGGCATCGATTGGAAGGGCATGCCGAAGTGCTTGTACAATTTGCTCGAGAGCGATCGCGTCGCCCAACTTGCCCGCGCACTTATTCTCTTGGCCCAATACATCTTCACTCACTCGAGTAATGTGGAGTATATGTATCGTGTATAAGGACTTCTTCAATGAAGCAATGAATCTCGAGATGGTCATAGCGCAGCACTTGCCATTGACCACATTCACGCATATCTAGACGGTGTCGGGATCGTTGACGACCATCCGTCCATTTGTGCTGCGAGTGATTGCCCGGGAAGACTTACCCTTTACCCGCATCGCTCTAGCAGGGGTGGAGCAAACTCTTAAGTCCATGATTTTCATGCCCTCAATGGGGAAAGGTCTTGAAAGTTGAAGTTTTCGAAATGGAGAGAATGCAGTGTACATGGGAGAGAGAGGTCGACTACGAATTCTCTGAGAGCGGAGTTCACCCGTTACACCTCAACGAGCTACTCGAAGGTGACGATGAGGTCAAGGAATTCCTCGCATCACCCCTTGGGTATCCGCACGCAGATGGGACTCCCAAGCTCAGGTCCAGGATCGCTGCGACTTACAGGAACGTGATCACTGAGAACGTCTTCGTGACGAACGGTTCATCGGAAGCTAACTTCATCGCCGCATGGAGCATGTTCGAGAAAGGGGATGAGGTCGTCATAATGGTGCCCAACTACATGCAGACCTGGGGCCTCGCCAAGACTTGGGGCTTGAACGTGAAACCGTTGAAACTCAGGGAGGAGCTCGGATGGCAGTTTGACCCCGAGGACATCAAGAGCCTGGTTACCAAGAAGACGAAGGCGATCCAGGTATGCAACCCGAACAACCCCACCGGGGCGATCATGGCCCCAGAGCAACGAAAGGCGCTCATCGATGCTGCGAGGGACAGCGGTGCTTGGCTTCTCTCGGATGAGGTCTATCTCGGTGCTGAACGAGAGGCGCCGATGACGGAGTCGTTGTGGGGATATCACGACAAGACGCTCATCACAAACGGTCTCAGCAAAGCGTACGGGATGCCTGGCCTGAGGATCGGCTGGCTCATTGGATCTCCGGAGGCGCTGGACGAGGTCAAGCCCCATCACGATTATCTGACGCTCACGCCGTCGATGCTGTCGGACCGCCTGGCCTCGCTCGCCCTCGAGCCCGAGAGGAGGAAGAGGATCCTCGCTCGTACCCGTTCGATCCTTCAGAAGAACTACCCGCTCGTGCGCGAATGGATGGAAGCGCATGGGTCAATGTTCACCCATGTCCCGCCCGCTGCAGGCGCCGTCTGCTACATCAAGTACTCGTTGGACATCAACTCTACTGTGCTCGCGGACCGCCTCAGGAAGGAGAAGTCCGTCCTAGTCATACCAGGCGATCAGTTCGGAATGGATGGATACATTCGCATAGGAACAGGTCCGCCAAAGGATTACATGCATGGCGGCCTGAACCGGATCGACGAGCTTCTGAATGAGTTGAAGGCGGGAGAGAGAACAGCCTAGACGATCGCGGACGGATTGGCAAGCATCCCGTACGGGGATCCCATCGAAGCGCGTGTTGACCGGTCGCAGCGGCCCTCACCGGGCACAATCGTCCAGGCGACAGCTGGGAAACTGGTTTGCGTATAGAACTCATCAACTTCAGTATGGCAGGTGACAATCGGATATGAATCCTCCAAGAGCAACAAAGAAGCCGAAGAAGGTGGTCGTTCATGGAGACGAACTCGTTGATGAGTACCATTGGCTCAGGGACAGGTCAGATCCAGATACCCTGCAATACATCATGGCCGAGAACAGTTACACGGATGCCAAGATGGAGCACACTGTCCACCTGCAAGAGAGACTCTATGAGGAACTAGCAGGAAGAGCAGAATACGATGAATCCATGATTCCCACGAAGGTTGATGATTACTACTATTACACCAGGACCGAGGTCGGAAAGCAGTACGGTATCCTATGCAGAAGAAAGGGAGATCGGGACTCACCTGAGGAGATAGTCTTGGATGAGAATGCAATGGCGGTGGATCATGATTTCTTCGCCGTCGGAGCTATTAAGATCAGCCCCGATCACCGACTTGTCGCTTACTCCGCGGACACGAATGGTTCGGAGTTGAACGATCTATTCGTTCTGGATGTCTCCACCAAGAAACTCGCAGACGACGGGATACCAGGCATCGGGACTTTCGAGTGGGGTTCGGACAGCAGGACTATCTATTATGTCATACACGACGCGACCCACCGACCATTCAAGGTCCTGAGGCACTCCTTGGGCGCAGACAGGACGGAAGATGCCGTGGTCCATCACGAACAAGACCCCAGGTACGAGTACCTCGTTCTTACCAAGACGAAGTCACGTGAGTACATACTCGCTACGGGACAGAGTCTACACACCTCAGAGGTCGGCTACATACGCTCTGATGACCGCACGGGCGATTTCAAGACGGTAATCCCTCGCAAAGAGATGGTCAAATACTATGTTGAACACAGGAAAGGGAGTTTTCTAATCATCACTAATGATGGCGCACCGAACTTCAAGATCGTGGAAGCTCCCATCGAGGATCCAACCCAAGGCAACTGGAAGGACACGGTCCCACACCGTGATTCGATCATCATCAACATAAGTGATCCATATCCGTGGGTCGAGGCCTTCGCGGACCACATCGCGGTATTCGAACGAGAGGACGCGATAACATCCATCTCGGTATTCAACCTCAATACAGGGGAGAATCATCGGATAGCGCTACCAGAGGAGCTTCGTTCCGTAACGCCTCTCGAGAATCCGGACATCTCATCGCACAAACTGAGGTTCTCATATTCGTCATTCTTGACCCCCAAGACCATGTATGAATATGACATGGACATGAGGGAACTCCATCAATTGCAGCAGGAGCGAGTCCACGGTTATGACAGAGAGGAATACGAATCGGAGAGGTTGTTCGCAGTTGCCGATGATGGCACCAGGATCCCGATCACAGTTGTCCACAAGAAAAGCATCGCAAAGGACGGCGGGAACCCCCTGCTTCTGTATGCATATGGCTCCGCGGGCGACTTCGAGAGCACGCTGCCGATCTTTGACATCAATAACCTGAGCCTACTCGACAGAGGATTCGTCTACGCCGTCGCGGCGATAAGGGGCGGTGGAGAGATGGGTCGTCAGTGGTACGACGATGGAAGAGTCCTGCGAAAGAAGAATTCGTTCACGGATTTCATAAGAAGCGCCGAGCATCTGATTGCGATGGGATACACCTCGAAAGAGAAGCTTGCGATAGCCGGAGGCAGCGCAGGTGGGCTCCTTGTTGCAGCCGTGATGAACATGAGACCAGACCTATTCAGAGCTGTCGTCGCCGAGGTACCATTCGTGGACGTGATCCACACGATGCTCGACAAGACTATTCCCCTTGTTGCAGGTGACTCGGAGGAATATGGAGATCCTGCGATCCCAGAGCAGTACTGGTACTGCAAATCATTCTCTCCGTACGAAAACGTCGAAGAGAAAGAGCATCCCAATCTGCTTGTCACTTCAGCGATGAACGATCCGAGGGTCCCGTTCTGGGAACCGGTCAAGTGGATTGCCAGGCTCAGAGATAGGAACAAGGGTTCCAACGTGATGCTCCTCAGAACAGGGATGAACCAGGGACACATGAGAGTCTCAGCCAGGTACGATGCGCTCAGACATGACGCATTCAAGATGGCGTTCATTCTGGACACCCTCGGTATCTCAGAATGACATGATGCTCAATCCACGACCATTTGATGATAATGAGGCGCTCATCGGATGAGAACCCTCACCGATCACCCGTCCAGCAAACTACATCTGTGAGCGGAGGTTCATTCCAGTTCACATCATCTTGAGATGTCCAATGGTCGTTCCAACGTGAGACAGATGGCTATACTTCCCTCCTCCGAGATGTCTGGTGCGCTACACAATCGAACAATCATTTTCGGGCTCGAATTGTCAAGGTTATTATAGCTTCAAACAACAAGCGAGCAGGAATTCATATAGTACATTTGTAATGGCGTCGTTGGGAAAGTCAATAGCAATGTCCGTCATATTTTTTGACGGTCCAAGGGTACGGGGGGAAAGAAAATTGGAATGTGAGGTCGGTTCGAGGAGCGCGCGTGCTATCTCGACGTTTTTGATTCTGGTCATGGTGATGTCGGCAATTCCGATTCTCGGAGTGGGAACAGATTCCATCGAGAATGCTGCCGCTGAGGACGGAGAAGACTATGTGAGGGTCGGATGGATGATAGACATGACGAACTGGAATCCATTGACGATACAGAACACTGCGGATTGGACATCAACCCTCGCGATATACAGCACATTATTCATGTACGATCAGAGCTACGGTTCGATTGTAGGTTCTCTGGCGGCCGATTATTATCAGGTCGTCTGGCCGAGCGGAAACATGAGCACATTCATCAACATAACGGAAGCTGCATACTTCAGGAACGGTGAAAACCCACTTGATACGTCCCATCCTCTCACTGCGTTTGACATCGAATATACGCTCGAATTAATCATGAGCACCACCGGCAACATGTGGGAATACTATCTGTATAACGTCACGGGAGTCAATGTCACGGATGACGCGGTCGCATGGGACTATGGTAGGACCGACAAGCCCTACCAGGTCCGCATAGACACGGAATTCACCAAATCCACTCTGATCGATGATCTGACCTGGATTCCAATTGTCCCGAAGTACGTGTGGGAGCTAGCTAGCGAGCAACAGCTGCTAGGTAACATGAACCCGGGCGACCTGGTAGGATGTGGGGCGTTTTACTTCAGCAATATGGATAAAGGACAATGGTACGAATTCAATACTGCTCCGAATTATCATGGAACTGCAGATTACGGTGATCAGAGGAGCATAGATTTTGATGGAGTACGCTACACGATATACACCGATCCAACGGCGCTTGCCATTGCGATGAACCAGGGCATAGAAGATGCAATCGACATAACTGGAGCACAATCGTCGGTATGGGACTACGTTGGCGGCTCCACCGCCACGGTCAATGTCATCAAACAGGTAACGAACGAACTCGGCGCAATTGACATCGCGATAAATGCCGTCCCGGAGGAATTCAGGACGACCAACTATGCGGAGGGTGGGAACAAGATCCTGCTCGACGATGTTGTGCGAAAGGCCATTGGGATGTCTCTGAACAGAGATGATATGATCAACAATTACTTCGATGGTTTGCCGACCGCGGCAGACACCATGATAAACCCAGGGTACTGGCATGCGACCCCACCTGACCTGTTGCCGTACAACACGGCTTGGGCACGTCAGAACCTGACCAATGCAGGTTACGAAGATCTCGATGAAGACGGATACCTGGAGGTCACAGTTGACTCCAAGGCATACATTGAAGGATGGGCAGACGAAGGCGATAAGCTAGAGTTCAGGCTCCATGTCCCAGACTCGGACCCGACCTTCGCCACGGTTGGATCCACATGGGTAAGTTGGGCAAAGGAAGCTGGAATCAAGTTCGACTTCGAGGTATACTCATCAGGATACATGACTTCGACCGAATGGTACAAGCTGGATTATGACCTCTGGGTCTGGTCATGGTACTGGACTCCCGAGCCGCTAGCAACCCTCATGTGCTGGAGGACCGACCAGATGGTCCAAGGAGGCTACAACTGTGTCGGACCCATAGGTGATTGGTGGTGGGTGGATGAAGAGAATAAGATCGCCCGCTCCGAGTACGATGATTTGTTCGACCAAGCATTGAGGACCGTTGACGTAGAAGAGCGAAGGGACCTCGTCTTCCAGATGCAGATCATGCTCTATGATTCCTGGACAGAGTTTCCGCCGTTCTATCCGATCGGCCAGTACGCCATGACGGATGAGAAGTTTGAAGGATGGGGAGAATGGAAGAACAACCTCGGCAGAACGCTCATAAGCTGCATGCCATGGCTATGGTTTGACTTGGAGGTCGTAGTGAACAGAGCGCCGACCTTCGATGAACCGCCAGAATCTGAATACACCGCATACACGACCACAGATAAGGCGTTTAGTGTGACCGTACATGATTATGAGGGAGATGACTTGTATGTCAACTTCACATTCGGTGACGGAAGCGCCCCGTACAGCGAGCCCTTGACAGGGGACACGACACAACCTACGGTCGTGGATACAACCCACCTATATGAGGAACCTGGCACCTATACTCTGAACGTCTCTGTAACAGATATGTTCGAGGGACGATACATCTACAGGGAAGCTATAGTAGTGGTTCTGGGGGAGTACAATTATCCCGCAGAAATTTCCGGTTTCGGTCCTGACAATCCGTCACCATCGTATGTGGATGAGGTTATAACCTGGACTGCAACCGCTATCGATCCAGACTCAGGAACGGAGGGCACAGACCTGAAGTTCACATGGGACTGGGGGGACGGCACCTACACTGTGGACATAATCCCATCTGTTCCTGACGACACTCCAGTGACGAGCACAAAGACCCATGCATGGAGTATTCCCGGCACCTACGTGGTGACCGTGAGCGTGTTCGATTATGGAGGAACCATAGAGGTGGGCGAGCACAATGCGTCGATCTCAATGGGATATACCATAGTCATGAACCAACCTCCTGGAACCCCAGACATACAACCCATCGAAGGACCGGCGAATGTCGCACTCTCATGTGTCGCGACTTCGACCGACGTCGATCGGGATACCCTGAGGTTCACCTGGGATTGGGGTGACGGCACCTACGACATCCAGGAATTGACCCCCGCCTCTGCGGGTCAATCCGTGTTCTCGAGTGTCAGGCACACATGGGCGACAGATGGGACATATCCCGTCACCGTCTCGGTGGAAGACACCGAAGACCATAACGTGTCAGCAGAGATACTTGCCGTCATATCGGATGAGAATGCCGCACCTAGCGGCATCGTGCTGACGTTGTCCCCTGACCCGGTGTATTTCAATGTCGAGACAGTGTTCAACATCAGTGCCTCAGACGCTAACGGTGACGACATAACCTTCACGGTGGACTTCGGTGACGAGAGTCCCGAAGAAGTTGCCACAGGAGATGGTGGCACAACGAACGAACAGTTCGTGGAATTCATTCACACCTACGAGGAAGATGGCACGTACACCCTGACGATCAACGTTAGCGACGGGAGTCTAAGCCTGGAAAAGGAGTTCGCGATAGTTGTCATAGGGAATGCTGCTCCAGAATTGTTGATCCAGGATTCGTTCTCGGCCAAGTATGGCGTTCCAAAGACGATCCGTCCAACGAGCGTCACCGATGCAGATGACGACCCTCTATCGGTATGGTACGACTGGGGAGATGAATCTGCAATGACGATCGGCGATCCTGACGACGGATACGCTGGCATACACACATACTTGAGTGTTGGCGAGTTCCAAATGATTGTCTATGTAGACGACGGCAATCCGAATCACAACTTGAGCAGGACCGTCAATATTACCGTCTCTGAACTGAACAATAAGGCATACGTCGAGAACATCGTACCAACCCCGGCCAAAGATGAATATTCGGTCGGCGAGACGATCGCTTTCGTCGTAACCGTCAACGACCTCGAAGGAGACAATGTCACTATCACCATCGAATTCGGAGATGGCGAGAGCGATGAGAGTATCATAGACCTCGAAATCGGGAACGACACACCAGTGACGTTCACTCACGAATACGACACCGATGGCATATTCGTCGTGAATGCCACTGCGGACGATGGACAGTCACATTCTGATGCAACTCTGGACATGGAGACGATCGACATCGTCATCGTGAAGGAGGCCGGGATCAGCATCGCCCTGATTGCAGGGATATGTATCCTCATCATCGTCGTTGTAGCCGTGATCTTGATGATGCGCAAAAGGAAAGGGGCGACGCCTTCCGAACGAGGAATGGGTAGTATGGAAGGGATGTCACATGCAGATGTTGGAGAGAGCAACCCTCCACCAGCTGGACCGCCAGGACAGTGACCCTGACAGACCATAAACCTAAACAAACCCTTTGTCAAACAATTTCGGTCTTCACGAAATGGCATCAGCGCAATAGCAGCAGACAGAGTGACATCAGGGATACGAATCATTCGAGGGGGAAAGAGAACGGCGAGTAAATCTGTCCGGAGAATACTTGCGAAGCGCGTCTTCAACGCGTTCATAACAGTCATCTTAATCATGAGCTTCAATTTTGTGCTCTTCCGGATGGTTCCAGAGGACCCGGCTCTGTTGATGATGAACAGGGAACCCACGACTCCGATGTCTGTCTATTGGAGAAACGTGGAGACAATGGGCCTCAACGATTCCCTGTCAGAGCAGTTCATCAAGTACGTTTATATGACGTTCACCGGGGATTGGGGGATGTCCTACCAATACAATACGCCAGTCATAGATGTGATGAAAGGGGCTTTAGGTTGGACGATTCTTCTCGTCGGGACAAGTACATTCCTCACATTCATCATAGGAATGGCGCTAGGGAAGATTGCCGCTTTGAGGCGCGGAAAATCGGCAGACCTGGGAATCACGGGGTTCGGACTGTTCTTCTACGGCATGCCGGTGTTTTGGTTCGCAATCGTCCTGATGGTCATATTCGGAGGCATGCTCGCGATATTGCCCGTCGGTGGAAAAATGGACTCCGGAATGTCCCCATTCCCAATATCGCTCTCGAACATACTGAACATAATGGAACATATGGCGCTTCCAGTCGCCACGATGACCATTGGTGGCCTCGCGGGGGTCATTCTGATCATGAGGAATTCCCTCATCGATGTGATGACTGAGGATTACATAGTGACTGCATATGCGAAGGGGTTGGACGAACGAAAAGTGATGAAGAGGCACGCAGCGCCCAACGCTAGGCTGCCGATCGTGACGACGATCGCGATGGACACTGCGTTCATACTCGGGGGAGCGTTCCAGGTCGAAGTCGTATTCAGCTACAGGGGCATAGGATATCTCTCGATGGATGCGATATGGAAGATGGACTATCCGATGCTGCAGTTCGTCTTCCTGATTGGTGGTGTTGCCATCGTAGCTGCTAACCTGATCGCCGACATCGTGTTACTCAAACTAGACCCCAGAGTCAAGATCACCTAAGGAGATGAGGTTCTGAGACTTGAGACAACTCTACCAAAATGGACAAGAAAGCTGTTCTCTCGAAATCCCGTCTTGGCGGACAAGCTAGGGCTTTCGGCCAAAGGTCTTGGGAGAGTCACCGACCTATTCCTTGCGACTTGGATGGGGAGAGCGGGGCTGGCGATAATCGCATTCTTCCTGTTGCTTGCGGTTTATGCGACACTCTTTGTTGATTACGACCCAACGATCCAGGATGGAACGATCAAGCTGCAGGACTTCAACTGGGAACATCCATTCGGAACCGACCATCTGGGCAGGGACATCCTAGATCGGATACTTGTCGGGACAAAGCCTTCGCTGATAGTCGGCTTTTCTGCGATGATAATATCCATGGGCATCGGCACTCTTGTAGGCCTCGCATCAGGATACTGGGGAGGTTGGCGAGATGAGGTGATCATGAGGATCAATGACATGTTCCTCTCGGTCCCGTGGCTAATACTCATGATCGTGCTCGCGTCGGTCATAGAGACCAGGAGTTTGAATTCCATCATAATTGTCATCGGGATAACAGGTTGGTCGACTGTCTCGAGGATAGTCAGATCCCAAGTCCTCACGCTCAAAGAGAGACAATTCATAGAGAGAGCAAGAGCGATCGGGTCGAGCGATTGGCACATAATTAGGAGGCACATATTCCCGAATGTCGTCCCACTGGTCTTCGCGAATGCGATCCTGACGGTAGCTATCTGCATACTATCAGAGGCGACACTGAGTTTTCTCAAACTGGGTCCGCAGGACACCGAGACCTGGGGCAAGATATTATCTGACGCCTATGACCAAGGAGTGGCCATCCAAGGCCCCTATGCGTTCATCATCATGCCAGGGTTGTTCATCGTCTTCGTGGTGCTGGGATTCACCTTCATCGGCTATGCCATGGATGAGGTCCTTAATCCTAAGCTGAGGAAGAGATGAAGAGGCTTTGTCAGAGTTGCTGATGCCATGCGGAAGGGTGGAGAACCCATGGATCACATCAGGGCGATGTTCATATAGCATCATTGCAATCTTGAAATCGCGTTTCAGGACGCAAGAGGGGTTGAGGAATGATTTTCAGATCGAGGGGGATAGCAGCTTCCCTGACTGTCTTTATCGTGATTGTATCAGGAACGATGTTAGCGTTTTCCACATCAGCGGCTCATGGGCCACCAGTCGATAATTGGACTGTGGCGTTGTATATAGCAGCTGATAACAACCTGGAAATTGCATGGGACCATTATACTCTACGAGGGCTTTTGGATATTCCAGACTCAGATGATGTGAACATCGTCGCTATGGTCGATCGACTGAGCACGAACGGCACTGAATTCTTGGAGTTCTCAGGGGACTCATACGAAGTAGTGGCGACCTACCCCGAGATGAACACGGGCCTTGGCGAGACCTTCTCGTTCTTCCTCAGCGAAGTGACGACAATGTATCCATCCGAGAATCTATGTGTGATCGCATGGGACCATGGAGGCTCATGGCTCGGGTTCTGCTCAGATGACTCCCAGGGAGGGCTCATCGGTATGAATGATTTCAGCTATGCCCTGAATGACGCAGGCGTATACATCGATGTGTTCGCCTTGGATGCGTGCATCATGTCGACCACAGAGGTAATCTATGAAGCCTACACGACGGGCTTGGTCAGCTATGTCATATCGTCCGAGATGTACGTACCATTCGATGGCTTCCCGTACGATGATATGTTCACACCCCTGACGGAAAATCCAGCGGCCACACCTGAAGAGCTCTGTTCGATCATGCTCGATGGTTGGGACGCATACTATCACAGAGGGAGAAGCGTGAACCTTGTGGTCGTGGACGTGAATGCCTTCGGTGAATCCCTCTCAGTGTTCCAGACCTGGAGTGACGCGCTCCTTGGAGGGCTGTCGGCCCATGAGTTCGAGTACCTGACCGCAGTGGATGAATCTCTCACGAACGACTACATAGCAACCACGGTCGATCTGTACGATCTCTGTGAGCAGATAATCGCGAATGTCGAGGACGAGGTGATCATGGAAGCATCCATGGCAGTCATGTCAACCGTCGATACTACGGTCGTCGGATTGAGCACCTCGGGCTGGGCTCAGGACATGCATGGCCTGACCATATGGTGGATGTCGGCCGACTATGTGAGATATCTCCCGCGATACATGGAAGAGGTGCAATTCGCGACCGATTCAGGCTGGGGAACATTCCTGGAAACACTCTATGTTTGATGGTCCTGATCGGACCAACTTCCCCGGCACGGTCTGCCGGGGAGTCTACATTCTTTTACACCACGATCTCATCATTGTCTGAGAGTGGAATATGAATCAGAATCTCGACCACATTGATGTACTAGCTGAACCTTCATTCTAGCTGATGATGGAGCACAGACAAGTGGAGGAGCGGTCTTCATCCAATCCAGATGTATCCATACGCAAGTATGCACCAGGGGACATCCCAGCTTGCGCCCGCTTGGCCAAGGAGGCGTGGCCAGCTAATCCGGCTATTGCTTCCGATGAATCGGAGCGGTCTGGCATGGAAGGTTACATGGAATACTCGTTGAGCGTCTCCAATTGGGCGGAAATCGCTCAAACGCCTGAGGGCGTTGTCGGCTTTCTGTTCGGAAGGATCGACAATTATCCGGGAAGGACCGTGCCAAAGAAATCACCGATGGGTGAACTATCCTCTATATTGAGATCGATATTCGACCACGACCGCGAGTATCTGTCCAATCTCCGATTCGTCTGGAGCCTTGCGCTGACTGAACTCAAGTTGAAGCTGCTCATGCCAAAGTCAGACACGACTATAGAGATGTTCATAGTGGCTTCGAAGCACAGGAGCATGGGGATCGGCAGCGAACTCATAGGCAGGTTCTTGAATGCGGCAAGGGAAGCTGGTTCATCACTCGTGACCGTATACACGGATGACCGGATGAGTGACTGGAAGTATTACGAGAAGCGCGGGTTCAAGAAGATAGGAACCTTCTACGACAACATGACCTCCCACTACTCAGGTTCTGATGCGCGAGGAATCATCTTCGCTCTCGACCTGAAGGATGGAGGGAAGGAGAACCACTAGATCACTTCGTGGCTCCCTCGCACAGAGACTCTGGCAGATCACGATACAGCCCTATCAACGGATGTGACGACGGAATTCCATCCCGAACTCAGGTTCCCGTCGCATTGATAGTGTACGAAATCAGCACCCAGATTCCCGTACACATAGCTATGACTGAACAAGATTCCGAACATGACGTCGCTGACATTAGAGTATACATTGGCATGGTGGATTGCACCTTCTAGATTCGTCATGCTGAGATATGAATACTGAGTGAAATTCTCCCATGGACCCGGGAGTTCAGACTTGATATTCAGGGTGACAATCACCACCCCGCTGCCGATGACTTCCAGGGCTTCCCCGTATTGATCCGTCACCTGCCTCGCTTCGACGCCCCATGAACCACGCAGGTACTGCAGCGATACGATACTGATATTGCCCTCAGCATCCGAAGGGAACGGGCATAGCACCCTATACTGATCAGACGAGTTGGACGCGATTGCGACCGCGTAATTGTACGACACGTAGGGATCGAATCCGAAAAGATGCTCATCCTCCAGGTAGAATTCGTATAGAGAATACATCGACAGAGCCGCTACAATAACCAGGGTTATCGCAATCACACGATTCTTCTTACGGCTCGACCATCGAACAGCTCGACCTTCAGATGATGCGGGGCTTTTTGCCTCCATGAACGAACCTCATCGCTTGAAGCAATACAGAGCTATAGGATTCTTTCCATCCCATGTTTGATGGTCACGATAAATGCGGCATCATCGTCAAGCGTAATAGCGCCTGACGTTCCCCACGCTCAAGACAACTATAATCAACATCTGCATGATGAGCCAAATATAAGTGAACGGGAAAACTCCGATCAGGACGACCTCAACGGCCATCCACACCATCTCAGCTGCAGAGAGGACCAACGCACCCGTCCAGGCCCAATGCCTAAGTGATATCTTCTTCAGGGGTCTGGAAAGGCTCAGATCGCTCTTCGAGATGAGCCCCCATGAGGCTATCAATGGACATACGCCGAACGCAATGAGCAAGAATATGCCGACCGAGAAGAAATCGCCGATAGGAAGGCCTTCCAGGATATCGGTGTTCAGGCCGAGAAATGCTCCCGATGAATCTACTAGGAGCGCGAGCCCGCTCACCACCCCCATGAATCCGTTGAACAGTTCCAGGCCTATGACAGCCTTCACGGTTCCCGGTCTATCCCCATGAACCATGGCCATGGCAACGCATGAATGGTGTTCCAAATAATTCCTTTTTCTGGTCGCTCGTATGAGAGTTGAAGAGAATCGAGCTAGAACGGCTGAGAATCATCTATACGTGGGTATGGCCGATTAGGGAATCTTCAGTCGTCATCGTTTAGTTCTGGCGGACAATCGATGCCTATTGCAGCTTCAGGTCGTGCCTGTAGCGGTTTTCTCATTCGCCGGAAAGTTATCACGACCAGAACCACCATGGCTGCGCCAAGGACGAGGAACGGAGCAATCAACACCGCAGAATCGACATCATCAGAAGAGTCGCTTCGGTCAGACGCGTATTCACTCGACCCGTCCATGGGGAGCAAACCAGACAGAGTGTCGTTGCCGCTATTGGACATCATGGCAGCGGCGATGTACAACACCAATACGAGGCTAAGAACCCAGAATGCTGAGAGCAGAATCACTACCTTCGTGTTCTCGCCAGGTGAGAGCAGGTCTCTGGATTTCCACGTGAGACCATAGTAGACGAACCCATGGTCCTCGTAGCGCTTCACGAGTCCGCCATCTTCAAGTTTCTTGAGATGCCTGTGCACCCCCGCTTTATCCATGCTAAGCTCTTCGGAGAGCTGGGTAACAGTCCGGCGCATAGGCTGAAGCGACTTCAGTATATCCAACCTAGTATCCGATGCTAGGGCCATGATTGATTTCTTGTCGAGCTCCACCCGCATCCTAGATGCACCGATCATTGGAAGGGAGTCCTGCATCATTAATGTGGCTCTCGCAGCATCTGTTTCGCTGGTCAGGTCCGCACACCCTCGGCGTATGTGAAATAATAGTCCGGCAGCGCAGAGTATAGCAAGAAAGCCTCTTCGGACAGGTCGCTCAGGGAGCTCGCCTTGATGGTGTAATATGAGACAGTGTACAGACTATCCTCGATGTACAGGGACCTCACCACCCAATCGTATGTGTAGACCTCATCATGGGAGATAATGCCATTCAGAGATATGCCCTCAATCAGGGAGACTGTGAATACGTAAGCGCCGGTCCATGAGGAATATGTACCATTCGGGTCGTATGCGTACACGCTCATAGGAAGCACCAGCATTTCTCTCTCGAGGTCGAACAGGACGGCCTTGTGGTCGTAGCTCGCAACGGTCCATGAGTAGCTTCCCACCAGGAATGTGCTCTGCTCGACAGGAGTCGTGGGGTCAGAGACGTTGAACAATGTCACCTTCACTGACCCGTTCTCAGAGCCGATTCCCAACACATGGTCGGTGCCGACAGGATGCAGGTAGGACGAGAATCCTGGAACCTTCAACTCGCCGACGATCTCTGGCGCGGACGGGTCGCTCAAGTCGATCACGAATAGCGGGTCGACCTGCCTGAAAGTAACTAAGTACAGAGTCTCGCCCATGAACCTGGCTGAGAAGATCCACTCGGTTGGCGCGATGTCCTCCAGCGAACCGACGACATCCAGGTCAGAGTTCATGACGTACACGGCGTTCTCGGGTTCGCTCCATGAAGTCGTCGTTGCGACTCTGAGGTATCCTTCGCACTCATCCATGGAGAACTGGTCCAGGAGCCATCCCTTCACCTCGCCCCCGGCGACAGCAACCATTGAGAGGTCGTCTATGGCTATCTTGTATATGCTCGTCCGCGCAGTCCACTCCTCGATGGGCTCGATCGCAGAATCCACTGAAAAGACATAACCCGTCCACTTCGGAATGGTCAAGTAGAGAGCGTCTTGTGACATGTAGACCACCGATGCATATCCTCCCATTATGGCCTTGCACTGGCTCTCTCCACTCAAGATGTCCACAGATAGGAGATTGATGTAAGAGCTCGCATCTGGAGTACCAGGGTCGAAGAGCACATCGTCGATTGCGAACTCGGTGCTAGCACCGTCCACCCAAAGATGAGGTATGTACGGCACCCCATCGACCATCCAAGTATACATCTGAGCCACCAAGTAGAGATTTCCGTCGACCACCCGGGAGGTCAGACCATAACCTGTGACGCCGGAAGAGAACTCCAGCACCGGATCGTACACATTGGACACATCGAGCACAGAGACCATGGCCACCTGGTTCGCGATGATCGTATAGAGATACTCGGTGGAATCGGCATAGTGATCCAAGTACATGTGATAATTCAGATTCCAGACAACCACCAATTTCTCTTGGAACAGATACAGGCCAGAGACATATATGCTCATGTCCTCGCTCGAGTAGCCGCACATATCGAGGAGGTCGAGACTGGTGACATTCACCATCTCATCGGATGGATATGCCTTGATGATGTTGATCGATGAATATGAGGAGACATAGATGTACTCACCATCAGTCTTGACCATGTCAGCTTCGTCGACTCCTGCGACCTGTACGTTTGTGGTGGAGTAGGAAGATCCTGCTTCACTAAGAGAGTAATCACCTGTGGATGTAGGTGCCCTCATATCCTCTGAGTAATAGGCACTGCCATCAACAGATGACTCAGAGTCCATGAGGAAATCTGCGAGTTCATGCTTCGATGAGAATGATATCAACATACCATCGCCAGTGTTCGGGCGATCCTCCGATCCCTTCGCGAATGCGTACATGATCATACCTGAAACGAGAACCGTCGCGGCGATGCACACTGACAAAGCTATCTTGAGATAATCATTCATTGTGATCGATTAGACTAGTTGTCCGGAGACTATATCAATGCCGTTTTTTCGTTGTTTTCCGAGTCAACGCCAGAATATCGATTCATCGCAGTCGGCAATGGAACGACTGGCTACGGCGATCCCTCGTGAACGGGTCATATTCTGGTGCAAACAGGTCAAATGATAATATATGGCGGCTGGACCGTTACCAGTAGGCGATGAAGACAAGGGCGGTCAGGA
This sequence comes from Thermoplasmata archaeon, assembly GCA_014859835.1. GTDB lineage: Archaea > Thermoplasmatota > Thermoplasmata > UBA10834 > UBA10834 > UBA9653. Next base: position 19,049 of record JACZKW010000082.1, read on the forward strand.
GTGTCCTGAGGAGCAGGTCGACGGTAGAAGGGGCTGGAGTTCATCTAAAACGAGTGCTGGGCCCACATGAGGCACATCTGGCCGACCCGTTCATTCTGCTTGACGATTTCCAGTCCATGAACCCTTCAGACTACATCGCGGGGTTCCCATGGCATCCCCACAGGGGTATCGAGACCGCCACGTACATGGTCCGAGGGACTATCGAGCACGGAGACAACATCGGGAACAATGGAATGATAGACTCAGGCGATGTCCAATGGATGACTGCTGGAAGTGGCATCCTCCATCAGGAGATGCCAAAGCCTTATGCAGGGAACATGCAAGGATTCCAGCTTTGGGTGAATCTACCCGCATCAAAGAAGATGATGGAACCTAGGTACAGGGACATCAAGGCCGAACAGATACCAACGTATCCCGCTTCCGACGGAGTGGATGTCAAGATCATCGCGGGGAACCTGAACGGGATCAGAGGGCCGGTCAGAGATCTCGTGGTGGACATCGAATATCTCGATGTCGCCCTTGAGGGAGATCGAGAATTCGTGCACGAGATTGACCCTGAATATTCTTGCATCGCATATGTCTTCGAAGGTGATGGTATCTTCTCAGAGGGGAAACCTGACCGCGTATCACATGGCCACGTCGCATTCTTCGGTGATGGCGGCGACATAAGGGTCAAGTCAGGCAAAGCAGGTGCACGGTTCCTGCTCATATCAGGAAGACCGATCAGGGAACCAATCGCTTGGGGCGGGCCGATCGTCATGAACAGGCAGAGCGAGCTGGATCAGGCCTTTGACGAGCTGAGGAATGGCACTTTCATCAAATCGGACCGAGGATCAAATCCGAAGCAACTCAACCTGTCCCATACCCATGAACGC
>JACZKW010000083.1:0-4195 GCA_014859835.1 Thermoplasmata archaeon
GCCCGCTCGAACACGATGGGCGTTCCCTCTGGCGGGATGAAAGTGATCTTCACATGAGGGTTGACGATTGCGACACCTTTGAGATACTCGAATATGGACTGCTTCCCGCCGATGTACTTGCCCTTAATGTTCACCTCTATGCTGGTGCCGTGCTCGCGATCCCAGATTATGCGGTCCTCGCGGATGATGTCCGGCCTGTTCTTCTTGGTGTCGAGTATGAGCTCGCACTCGTATGCGGTGTCCTCATCCGAGATCTTCGAGCGGACCTTCGCAGCCTTTCCAGTGGTTATCTGTCCGTACATGACGACGGCGGAGACCCCGATCCCCTGCTGTCCTCTCCTCTGGGCGCGTGTGTGGAACCTGGATCCGTAGAGCAACCTGCCGAAGACATTGGCGACTTCCTTCTTGACGATACCCGGTCCGTTGTCCTCGACTGTGATGATGTATTCGGTGTTGTTCGATTTCTCGACCTTGACCATGAGTTCGGGCAGCATGCCGGCGTCCTCACACGCATCGAGACTGTTGTCTACGGTCTCCTTGACCGAGGTGATCAGCGCCCTCGTGAGCGAATCGAACCCTAGTATCTGCTTGTTCTTCTCGAAGAACTCGGAGACGGATATCTCCTTCTGATTCTTCGCTAGCTCATGTGCAATCGATGCCAAGTGATTCTGCCTCCGGAAGTGATCCAAAAGCGGCAAGCCGTTTGGTGCATCCCCAGTGACCAAATGGCTTTCCTAGATAAATCTGTTGCGTGACAATTCTCTACTGGCTGATGCGCGCTGCGGCGACCCTAATCGAACTTCTCGCCGCACTGCGGGCACGCCTTCGCGTCCCCAGGGACATCCGCGCCGCACTCAGAGCACACGAACGAATCCTCCTCTTCCTCAAGTCCCATCGCCTTCGCGAGACTCGGGACCCTCGTATCCTCCTTGGGTGCTTTGGCGACCGCATCCTTGCGCTTCGTCTCCCAGTCGTTGAGCTGCTTCTCCCTCATCCTGCGGGTCCTTCTGGTCCACCAGATCATACCGACTACCATGGTGTAGATGCCCATGAACTGGACATACGCCTGGAGCGCCGAGAAGTATAGCAGTGGTTTCGCAATCTCCCATGTACTGGAGTAGACCGGTCCCATGGCCCCCGCCTCTTCGCCGTCAACGAAGTCGCCCGCGAGATACCAGGTGTCGTTGACATTGGCCCAGAACGCGTGCTGGTTGATCGGCTCGCTGATCGTGGTCATGTAGTAGTAGCTGGCGGTTTCGTTATCCCTCAGCGCCAGCGTCATGGTCTCGTTCCTCATGTCGTTGAGGCCGATTATCATGACGGTGACATTGGTTATGGGGACCGTCGGGTCCTTCGTGATGTTGATGTCAAGCGTGAAGTTGAATGCGGTCTGTGCGTCGCCACTGAGTGGATCGACCATGCCGTTATAGAGGATGTAATCCTCGCTGTGCCCCACAACGGGCTCGTAGTTCGAATAGACGTCGACGAAGAACCCGGTCTCGATGATCATGAGTATAGTACATGCGATGATGCCTCCCAACAGGAGCTTCTTGACACGCTTGATGCCAAAGTTCCAGAAGACCAACAGCATGACGAACGGAGGCAGGATCGGCAGGAGGCAGCTGTTGAGCATGTACAACAGCATCGCATAGAATGCAAGACCGATTATGGCCGCGCCGACCGGGAGCGTGAGAGGAGTCTTCTTGAACTTCTCGAATTGCTCCTTCAGGAACGCGATGAACTTCTGAGTGGGAGGCAAATAGTCCGGATTAGGCTCCATATCGTGGTGCAACCTCCTTTTCACTTAAATATTTTGGTCTTGAAAGGGGGCTGCGCCCCCTCCTGCTCAGAACTGTTATATATTGTGGTCCATGATGCGAAACCTTCATCAAGGAGGCCTCAACGATGAAAACCGCGGTCATAGCCATAGGAGGCAACGCCATCTTGCGCGCCGGCGAGGCACCGACGCTCGAGAACCAGTTGCGCAACGTAGCTACAACAGCCCGGGCGATAGCAGATGTGATCCAGAGGGGATGGGATGTCGTCATCACCCACGGGAACGGCCCGCAGGTGGGAGACATCATACTTCGGAACGAGCTCACGAAGGATAAGATCAATCCCATGTCGATGGACGTCTGTGTCGCGCAGAGCCAGGGCCAGATCGGCTACATGATGCAGATGGCCCTCAACTCTGAGTTCGTTTCTAGGAGCACGAACAAGGTCGCGGTCTCGCTGATAACCGAAGTGTTGGTGTCCGAGGACGACCCTGCCTTCCAGAACCCGACCAAGCCGATCGGCAAGTACTACTCTGAGGAGGAAGCCAAGCAGCTCGAGGCCGAGAAGGGCTGGCCGATGGTCCTGGACAAGAAGAGGGGCGGTTACAGGAAGGTCGTTGCATCGCCCGAGCCGATCGCGATCGTGGAGAGCAAGCCTGTCAGGCGGCTCATCTTCGGCGGAAGGGACCAGTCCGAGGTCGTGATCGCATGCGGAGGCGGAGGCGTGCCAGTAATTCTAAAGGATGGTCGATACGTGGGCGTCGAAGCCGTCGTGGACAAAGACCTCGCGGCCGCCCTGCTCGCCAACAGCATCAAGGAGACCACTTTCATCATCGCCACGGATGTCGAGTACGTGTTCGCGGATTTCAACAAGCCGACCCAGAGACCGCTGAAGAAGATATCGCTCTCCCAGATAACAGGATTCTACAATGCGGGGCAGTTCCCCCCGGGAAGCATGGGCCCCAAGATCCTGGCTGCGATGAAGTTCCTCAAGGGCGGGGGTGAACTGGTGATCATAACGTCCACGGAGAACATGCTCGAAGCGATAGAACACGGCGCTGGAACACATATCTACCGGGACGATATTAGCCAATGAGTCCATGGCCAACATCGAGGAGCAGATCAAGGATATCGAGGACGAGCTTGCTAAGACTCTGTACAACAAGAACACCCAGCATCATATCGGCAAGCTCAAGGCCAAGGTGGCCCGACTCAGGGACACTCTCGAGGTCCGCCGGTCGAAGGGGCCCAAGACCGCTGGGTACGCCGTGCGGAAATCTGGCCATGGCACCGTAGCTCTAGTAGGCTTCCCCAGCGTCGGCAAATCCACTCTTCTGAACAAGATCACGAACGCCGAGAGCGAGGTGGGCGCCTATCGGTTCACCACGCTCACATGTGTCCCCGGCCTCATGGAGTACAGGGGCGCGAAGATACAGGTACTCGACCTTCCAGGTCTGATAAAGGACGCCTCCAAGGGCAAGGGTAGGGGAAGGGAGGTGCTTTCGGTCGTCCGGTCCGCGGACCTGATACTGTTCATGATCGACGTCTTCGAGACGAACCTACAGGTCCTGGTGGACGAGATACGTACGGCCAACCTGAGGCTCAACCAGCGCCCACCGGACATCGTCATCGCGAAGAAGAACCGGGGCGGCGTATCGGTCAACTTCACCACGAAGCAATCGACGCTCGATGAGGACCTGGTCAAGGAGATGATGAACGAGTACGGGCACATCAACGCCGATGTGGTCATCAGAGAGAACATCGACGAGGACCAGCTGATCGATTACATATCCGGCAACAGACTCTACATTCCGGCGATAGTCTCGATTAACAAGACCGACCTGGTGAACAAGGAGTTCATAACCCAGCTGAAGAAGCGCCTGAAGGGGTGGAAGGTCATTGCCATATCTGCCGAGACTGGGCTGGGGATCGACGACCTCAAGGAAGAGATATTCAGCGCGCTCAAGTTCATACGCATATATCTCAAGCCTCAGTGGGAGGAGGCGGATATGGTCGAGCCGCTCGTGATAAAGCTGGGGTCCGACATAGGGACGGTCTGCGACACGATCCACAGGGACTTCAAGAGGAATTTCAGGTACGCACTGGTCTGGGGGACGAGTGCGAGATTCCCAGGACAGGTGGTAGGCTTGGACCACATCGTCGACGACCAGGATATCGTGACGGTCGTCGTGAAGCGGTGAACGACGAGAGAAGCTTTTTCAGCGGTGAGGATCATCCAGCGTCCATGGGAGTTGCGATGGCCGTGCTCGAGCGCGTTCCACACCGAGTCCTGAAGGCCGCTCCTCTGTTGATGCTTTCCGTGCTTCTCCTGTTCTCGGATGATGTCGCCGCCGCCTCGGATATATCGTTCGATTCCGAATACTTCTTCGCCGCGGTCGCAATCGTGTTCTTCCTGATGC
>JACZKW010000084.1:0-6670 GCA_014859835.1 Thermoplasmata archaeon
CCTGGCAACCGGATCACAGCTCTCACAACACAAAAGGTATATCCCCATCCACAGGCCTACAATCTATGACCGAGATTTGGGGCATCGTGAATGACTACGACACATAACGATTCGATGAGAGGAAAAATCGTGATGATAACCGGAGCCACCGGCGGCATAGGCAGGGAGACTGCGAAAGGGTTGGCATTCATGGGAGCAACGGTGGTTCTCGTTAGTCGGTCGACGGAGAAATTGATCAGAGTCGCGAGCGAAATGAAGTCTGAGACGAGAAATGATCACATCGACTATCTGCCCTGTGACCTGACATCCATGGAGAGTGTCCGCAAGCTTGCATCCGATTTCAGAGAGCGATACGACAGGCTCGATGTGCTCATCAATAATGCAGGAGAGATAATCAACGAGAGAAGAACCTCGGTCGATGGCTACGAATACACTCTGGCACTGGATCATCTGTCGCATTTCCTTCTGACTGCCCTCCTTTTGGACATCATCAAGAGGAGTGCCCCCTCGAAGATAATCAATGTGAGTTCAATGGCGCATATCCTCGGGCATATAGATTTCGATGACGTCATGATTGAGAAGGGATACACCCCCGGAAAGGCGTATGGACAGGCCAAGCTGGCGAACATATTATTCACATATGAACTCGCGAGGAGGCTCTCGAAAACTGGAGTCACCGTCAACTGTCTCCATCCGGGAATGGTGAGGACCAATTTTGGAAAAGACATGACAGGCGCCTGGAAGTTATTCATCTTGCTGAGCAAGCCATTCATGATCAGCGCCAGGAAGGGCGCTCAGACATCGATATATTTGGCATCCGCCCCAGATGTCATTTCGGTAACTGGGAAGTACTTCGCCAAAAAGAAAGAGAAAAGATCATCAGAGGAATCCTATGATGAGAACGTGGCGAAGAGGTTTTGGGAAATCAGTGAGAAGTTGACAGGCATGGGCCACGCCCATCAAGAGTGATCGCCTACGGAGATAGAATTGAAGAAAGGAACGCGGGATACTGCGAGAGGTATCCCGACAATATGATAACATGAACGATGATGACCCTCACAGATAGAATATCGAATGGCATATCGAAGGATTGCGGGCATCAGATGATTGAATTTTATCCAGCGGAAGGAAGACCATGAACTCATCAAGATTCGCAAACGGCCCTTTCAATGGCAAGATGAAGAGACTCGTGACCAGCCTCGTGTTGCCGATAGACCCGAAGAGGAGCGGGAACTGCAGGAATTGTGGAGCGTGTTGTGAGTTCCTTGTCAAATGTCCATTCCTTAGACATTCTGATGACGACCCACCGAAAGCAAGGTGCAAAGCATATGCGATAAGACCCCTTCAGTGTCGCAAGTATCCAAGAACCAAGGATGAGCAGATACACGAACCATGTGGGTATTGCTTCGATCAATCAGAGAGATAGCGCATCATGAGATCGATAATATGCGGGACTACTCGTCCACCGTCCGATCGATGGTTCCTAGATACCCTGCTACCAATTCGAGGCCACCAGCCGTCAACAACCGGATCAAGCTTGCCTTCTTCTTGATCCCTCGGTTCGATGTGAACATTTTCCCCAAGATACGGATATTATCAACAATGTTTAGCTCACGATTCCCGCCGAAATCGAAATAGTTTAAGTCCACATCCATATTGATAGTGTTCAGATCAGATTTTCCTGGGATGACCTGGATATACTCTACCCCGTCTCGCGTGGCTTTCATGATCCAGCTGGTAACGGCCAGTCCATCATTCATCACTGTGAGCTGCACCGTCTGATTGCCAAGGAGCCGCAGGAACGTGCCCATGTCGATGAGGTTGTGTACCCCCACATCCCTCGTGTAACGCTCCACACCAGGGTCTGCGGACGCCTCTATCACCGCCAGCACATGTTTCCCGAGGTTCTTGTTCTGAAGCTGCGAGCCCATCTCAACCGAGAAACTCAGCTCATGGAGCCTTTCAGCGATGAATTTGGCGAGCGATCTCTTGGACGCATGCCTTATCATATGCATCCGTTCCTTCTCAAGGAACGTGTCTACTGTCCAGAATTTGGCCATACAGATGGAGGCTAGCTCTTCAATCCGTTCACTGGAGATGTGCTTTAACTTGAATATCGAGTGCATCTCATCATAACGATTCCAGTCTGTCTCAAAAATCAGCCCTTGGGCATTCAAATCCTCATAGAATCGAGTGCCTGGAAAAGGCGTTGCGATGCCGTAGGCCGTGCTCGTAAGCCCTAACATCTTGGCATAGGCGGGGAACCCCAGTATCTGGTCTTCGGTCTGATCGGGGAGGCCGATGACGAACGTCCCGCCTGCATTCCCGCCCCATCTTTTTATGTTGTTGACTGCTTGGACATGCACGTCTGTGCTCAGGCCTTTGGATGTGGATTCGAGGTCATCCATGTGAGGACTCTCTATGCCCATCTCGAAGCCCTCTATCCCCACTGCGATCATTTTCCGAATGGTGTCAGGGTGCTTCGCCACCGAGTCGGCCCGCACCTTGACGCCGAAGCGTATGTCGAGCTCATGCGGAGCCAAGAGATCGCACAACCGATTCACCAGCGCGGGTCTCCCCAGGAAATGAGGGTCGGTGATATCTACGCTAAGGGGCTTGTGGTTGTGGAAGGCGTCCATTTCCAAGATCTCCGCCATCACATTCTCGGGAGAGCGGAAGCGCTGATGACCATTGCTCATGGTTGGTTCGCAACAGAAAGTGCATTCACCATAACACCCTCTGGATGTCGTCAGGGCGTCGTAGTCCCGACCTCGCGATGTCCTTGTACCATAGGTATATCTCCTAAGGTGCCTGGCGGGAAAAGGTAGACTATCCAGGTCCTTGATGAACTCTCTATCAGGGTTATGGATTATTTGCTCCTTCGCCTTGTACGAGACTCCCCGCACGTCTTGTGGTCCTCCTTTTTCGACCAGCTCCCGCATGGTGATTTCACCCTCGCCACGGACTATCAGGTCCACCTGGGGCTGCAATAAGAGTTCGTCCGCGATGGCCGAGGGATGATACCCGCCTAATATGGTCACGGCACCGTGACCCTTGGCCAACCGCGCGATTTCCAGACCTTCGCTGTGATCCGTGGCAGACATCGTTATCCCCACAAGGTCAGGGTCCAGTGCCATCAAAGACTCCTTGAACGTCTCGTCGAAAGGCCCAGGCTCCATCTCGAGGTCCAAGAGGGTCACAGTGTCTGTGACATCCTCCACCGTGGCAGCGATGTATTCAAGCGCGGTCGGAACCAAGTCGAATGCATAGGAAAGGCCGTGCCTACCGGAAGGCTTGACCAGAAGAACTCTTTTGAATGACATGACTGAGCTTCACCTATCACCGCTCGATAAGAGCAATTAGTATTAATAGCAAACGAAAATCACAGAATCTGGGTCGCGCTCCGATGACTCCAAAACCCTGGCACTGCCACATCATAGCGCATTCCATCATTATCCCATCCCGCGGTCTTCCATAAGCTCAAAGATACCCAGTTGGGGGAAATAATGATGTACATATTAAACAAATGGATATACCCGGCTTTGACGGTTGCGCAGGCAGCCGATTCGCACTCGTACGCAAATCATAGGCTGAGATTCCCCACCAGTGGTTCTTCGGGCAATGATTATTTGTTCTGCAAGCGCATGCTCTTGCGGGGCCCTCTCGGGCGCAGTCATACGATCCTTGGCTCATGTTTGCACAAACACTGGCACTGGAGAGATGACTCCAAATCAATTCCGAAAATGATACATTGACCAGGGAGGCCGACTACGTCAGTGAACGGCTTTACGAATTGCAGAGATCCAGAAGGTGTTGATATGCAGTACAGAGATTTTGGAAAGCTCGACTGGAAGACTTCAGCGCTAGGTTTCGGATGCATGCGTCTTCCCACCACCGATGACAACCCCTTTGGAGGGAACATCGAGGAAGGGATGGCGACCAAGATGATACGCTTGGCCATCGATAAGGGTGTCAACTACATAGATACCGCATATCCATATCACGAAGGTAAGAGCGAGGGCCTGCTGGGCAAGGTGCTCAAGGACGGATACAGGGAGAAAGTAAGGCTCGCAACGAAATCCCCCGTATGGTTGGTCAAGGAAGCTGATGATTTTGATAAATATCTCAACGAACAGCTTGAGAGGCTTCAGACAGACTACATCGATTTCTACCTACTCCATGGCCTGGGAAAGGAGAAATGGGAAGATACTGTGATCAAGCTTGGACTGCTCGATAGAGCGGAGTCCGCAATCAAAGATGGTAGGATCAGGTATCTCGGATTCTCGTTCCACGATGATATCGGGGCGTTCAGGACAATAATGGATGGATATGACAAATGGACATTCTGTCAGATACAGTACAACTATATGGACACAGAGAACCAAGCAGGAACTGAAGGGTTGCGGTACGCCGCATCGAAGGGGCTCGCAGTCATCATAATGGAACCGCTCCTAGGTGGAAAACTGGCAAGGCCGCCTAAGCAGATAACTGATATTCTGAATGAATCAGAATCAACACGGACTCCAGCAGATTTGGCGCTCCAATGGATATGGGATCAACCGGAGGCATCCCTCCTCCTGAGCGGGATGAGCACCATGGACCAGGTCGATGAGAACCTGAGATCAGCGGAAGCATCAGGACCCAATCGTCTGAGCGAGGACGAGCGAAATCTGATCGAGCGGATACAGAAGAAGTACCGGGAGAAGATGCTTGTCCAATGCACCAAGTGCGGATACTGCATGCCTTGTTCGAGCGGAGTCGAGATACCGTCCAATTTCGAACTATACAATGAAGGATACATGCACGAGGCCGTGGAGTCATCGCGGTTCTCATATCAGAGATTCCTCAAAGAAGGAGGGCGTGCCAGCGCGTGTACCCAATGTGGGGAATGCATGGACAAGTGCCCGCAGAAGATACCAATCAAAGATCTGATGCCGAAGGTGCATGCAGTACTCGGTGAAGACAAGCCGTACGGAGAATGAAAAGTCCATGGAAAAATGATTCAGGAGACTATTCTCCGCTGCGGTCTCAGGTCCTTCATGATTATTGCGGGATGGCAGGTCTTGTTGAGCTCCGAGCAGCCTAGACATCCATCAAGAGTCTTTGGACCTCGCTCTCCCTTGCTAAGAACGCGATAGCCGATCCGCCTGTAGAAATTCGGAATCCTCGCCTTTGCCCAGAGTTCGGTCATACCTCGAGACATCGCCTCGTCCTCGATCATGGCCACGAGAGATGCACCTATCCCTCTAAGCCTTACACTGCCATCGACGGCAACCCATTCAAGGAAATGATTGCCATCCTCGAATTCGAGCGCGGCAGCGCCCATTAGCCTACCATCAATGAAGTATCCGAAGGCTGCGACTATGTCATTGACAGGCTTATCCGCGACATCCAGACCCGCCCTGAGGGCTAGCTCCTTCACTGCATCAAAATCATCTATCCGCTTGAATTCGGGATTCCCTGACGCTGCGGCGGCCATGACTTCTGCCCATGGATGAACTTGGCTTATACCTTACTGGCTTTGTTGCAAAACTCCAACGCGTGAATTATCGATCTGAATGACACCTTTTTATCTTGTTATCAATATTGTTATCGAAAGATTAAAGTGTGGTCCAATCTATACTGCCAGTTGTCAAGAAAGGTGGTATAGTTGGAAGCCACGGATGTCATAATACCGGAGCAAGTATTCAAGTTTACGGGGCAGACGAAGGTCGATACTTACCTCATCGACCTTAATTCGTTGCTCATCGAGCAACGAATGTACGATGAGGTCATGATCAACAAGGTCAGACTCGCATTCGAAGCGATACGATCATATGCCGATAATTTTCCTTTCTGGCAGCGTCACCGATGGACTGGAAGGCCGCCGACCGAGGAGCGGACGCTCCTCTCGGCCTTCCTGGTCCGCCAATTGTTCGATCTCACTTTCCGTGAGACCGAGGGACTCCTGAGAATGCTGGCAGACTACTTTCGAATGGACCGTGTTCCGGACCATTCGGTGCTTTGTCGAAAGAACGCCAGCCTACGGTGGCTGACGCTCTGGAAGAGGTTTCAAGACTTTGTCGTGAGCTCGCTTCCGAAGCGATCCCCGGTCATCGCCACCGATGCTTCCGGCTTCTCTGGCCGGAAGCGTTCCTGGCGCGAGACTGACCACGGTCTCAAGGCGACGCAGGACTGGGTCAAGATCCACGCAGCTATCGAAGTGGATCAGTTCTTCGTTCTCAGCTATTGTTTGACCGAATCGAAAGTTCACGACAGCCAGATGTTCCCCGAGGTGTGGGACGGATTACCTCAAAATGTATCACCGAAACGGAGTCTGGCAGACTCCGCTTACTTCGGCAACGACTGCCTGGTTGCGGCCAGGCAGCATGGAGCGACGCCGCTCCACGGCATCAAGAAGAACGCGAGACATTTCTCGAAACCGGAGACGCTATATCAGAAGATGGCCTCGTTCTGGCAACACTGGCCGAACAGAGCTGCAGCCCTGTACGGCAAACGCAATCATGCCGAGACGGCGTTCAGCATGATCGGAAGGCTGTTCGGATATCGAATCAGGTGCCGTTCGAAAACAGGTCGGAAAAATGAGGTCAACGCGAAAATCTCAATGTTCAATTTATTGTTGCTGGCTCGGAAAACAATTAGTTTACAGAACTAGTTTTGCAACAAAGTC
>JACZKW010000085.1:0-27805 GCA_014859835.1 Thermoplasmata archaeon
CCCTCAGTTCCGTACGGACATTCCTGAGAATGGAGCCGCTCGGCAGAAGTCTCTCCAGCATGGGCTGGTCGATCTGTTCCCTCACATCTCTCTTGAACTTCTCGAACTCCTTGCGATGCCTGACGCCAGGTGAATCAGTGCGGTAGGGTACCACCTGCCGTATGTTTATGCGCCTGAGGAGAAGCCCTTCGTCCACGACCTTCTGGAGGAATTGGAAATTGAGCGCGTAGGTCTGCTTAGATTCCCCTTCGAGACCACATACGAAATTGATGCCTGGCAGAACATGGGGCAGACCGGATGGTCCGACCACTCTTCCCAGTTCGTTGACGATCCTGACCGCTTCGATTGTCTGGTCCGCGGATGCATTCAGGTTGTTCGCCTTCGCAACCTTCGGATCCGCGGATTCCAGTCCGAAAGCGAGGACATTGCCACTCGTGCAGTTCTCCACGATCGCTTTCAAGACCTTTCGCGACTCCTTTGGATGCGATGCTATCACTGCGGGGTTCGCATTGTCTAGATGGAACACCCTCGGGCGCATCGTCTCCTTTACTCCATTCAACAGGGACTCGATCGCCGCCACGTTCGGCCTCGGCGTCTCGCTCTTGCCGACATCTTCTGATTTGTAGCAGAATACGCAGGACTGCGCACCCAGTCGGATGTTTCTGACGCCCGCATCGGACAAGGCCGCGACCTCTCTCAAGATGTCCTTCGGCTCGCGAAAGACGACTTCCCCTGACAATGGCTCGACGCAGAACTTGCACCCGCCGCTGATGTACCTGACGCAGCCACGATACATCTGTACCTCGGCTATCAGTGGTCCTCCCGCGTCCGGATGGATCGATGAGATAACCGCTCCAGCCTCCAGCCAGGAATTCCATTCTTCCTGGCCTCTGCGCCTATCCTCCAGAGCCCCATTCGAAACGAGCTCGAACAGCGCAGCATCCAGATCCTCTGACGCAATGTGGTCGAAGCATTCCTTCAATGCATCAGGCAACCTGCGTTCGTCGACCCCTAGGCTGGCCACTTTCAAACCCTTGAACGATCCGCATATCTTGACGAGTTCCTTATCGCTTGCTGGCATTCCCCTGAGGTACTTCCCGGGAACTGCCACTCTCCTGATCACAGCGAGCAGGTCGAACCCGCTGAAATCGTCCTCTCCATTCCTCCACTGGTCAACGGTCCTGTAATGGCCCTCCGCTCCCGCCTTCGCGAGCGCGCCGAAGGCCAGTCTGGCATAGGGGGAAATATACGGCGGCACGCCAAGGCACGCAGGCTCATCGGTGTACCCATCGAGGACGAGGGCTCTCATCGTCGCTGTGAACGGTTCCGTCCACATAATATGTTTCTATTTCGTCGACCACGTCCGACCTGTTCCATCAAGCGCCTTCGTGTAAGATGATAATCTATTAATCCGTCGAAATAATCATGTCTTCATAGCAATAACCGTAACAAACGACCATATCGGTTGTTCGAAATCGGAAAATCAACCAACGAGTTTCGACGTTGACATAGACACAAAGGGGTAGAATCGAATGGCAAAGAAATCCAAGCCGGCCAGTAGGAAGGCCGTGAAGAACGCGCCCGCCAAGAAGAAGGCGGTCAAGACCAAGACGAAGGCAAAGCCCGCGAAACCGGTATCCGTTGAAGCCATGCTGAAGAAGGCATACGAACCGGCCAGACTCGCGATGATCTACCACCCGTTCTACGAGGGTAAGATCGAGATCACGCCCAAATGCTGCGTGAGAGACTTCAACGACTTCGCCATCTGGTACACGCCGGGTGTGGCAGAGTCATGCAAGGCGATCAACAAGGATAAGGAACTGTCGTACACCCATACGAACAGGTGGAACACGGTCGCTGTCGTATCCGACGGTACGAGGGTCTTGGGTCTCGGCGACATCGGTCCCGAGGCTGGGATGCCGGTCATGGAGGGCAAGTCTCTCCTGTTCAAGTACCTCGGCGGCGTCGACGCATACCCGCTGTGCCTCGGTACGAAGGACCCCGAGGAGATCATAAACACGGTCAAGCTGCTGCAGCCATCCCTCGGTGGCGTCAACCTCGAGGACATCTCGCAGCCCAAGTGCTTCTACATACTCGAGCGCCTGAGGAAGGAGTGCGAGATCCCGGTCTGGCACGACGACCAGCAGGGCACTGGCACGATCGTCGCCGCCGGTGCGGTGAACGCCGCGAAGATGGTTGGCAAGAAGCCGTCCCAGATGAAGGCGGTCTTCATCGGTGCGGGTGCCGCAAACATAGCCATATCCAGGATCATGCAGGTCTCCGGGTTCAAGTGGGAGAACATGATCATGTGCGATTCGAAGGGAACCCTCCACCTTGGCAGAGAGGATGTCAGGGCCGAGTTCAAGGAGAAGTGGTTCATGTGCGAGAACTCCAATAAGGAAGGAGTCGTCGGTACGTCACAGGATGCAATGAAGGGTGCAGATATCGTCGTCGCAGCTTCGAAGCCCGGACCAGGCACCGTGAAGCCAGAGTGGATCAAGGGTATGGCAACCGACTCGATCGTGTTCGCCACGGCCAACCCGATACCTGAGATCTGGCCATGGGAGGCGAAGGAAGCCGGCGCGAAGATCGTCGCGACTGGCAGGTCGGACTTCCCGAACCAGGTCAACAACTCGCTCGGGTTCCCAGGCATATTCAGAGGGACTCTCGATGTCAGGGCCAGGACCATCTCCGATACGATGTGTCTGGCAGCCGTCCTTGAGATCGCGAAGACCGCGGAGGACAAAGGCCTCACCGAGGAATACATCGTCCCAACGATGGACGAGTGGGAAGTGTTCCCGAGAGAGGCGGCGGCCGTCGGCAGGGCAGCCATCAAGGAAGGCATCGCGAGGGTCAAGCTCAGCAGACAGGAGCTCTACGAGAAGGCAGAGAATATCATCAGACGCGCAAGGAACCAGACCAAGTACCTGATGAAGGGCAGATACATCCTCCCGCCACCCAAGGCGTAGGGTCCTGGCCAACGACCATTAAACCCTTTCAGAAAACCCTTATTTTTTCAATTTCTGAACCGATAGATATTTTTTTTCCGCAGAGCGTCCGCTATCTTCGAAACTCGGCAAGAATCTTATGTTCAGAGCAGTCCCATCTGGACGATCTCTACGCTCTGGACGCCGCCGACTCCGGATATAGCTGCTTCCACCTGGTCGGCGCCGCCCTTCTTGTCGTCCAGGACCACGAGCACGTGCAACGCCTTCAGGCCGAATGCGACGGGTTTCATTTCGGAAGCCTTGAAAATAGCTCCCTCTGGCAGTACCTTCTGGATCTCCTTCACCAGACTGTCCAAATCGACGTCGACACTCTCCGGAAGGATCCTGTACTGTAGGCCTACTTCTCCCATGAAAGACACCTCAAGGTCCGATGAATCCACATTCGGGACACTTGTACTTGACACTCTGGTCCCTGCAGTTCATGCATCTGCCGATTACAGCGTTCCCGCACTTCGGGCATGGGAATGTGGTCTCGGTCTTCCTAACGAGGCGTATGCCACAAGAGGAGCATTTCTTTTCATGGTCGCTCAAAATCTTCGACCTCGGCGCTGAGATATAAGCTATTTGTATATAACCCTTAGTGAGCTGGGCAGCGAAGTTAAATCTATTGGATTCCATCAGTGCCAGGGACTGACAAATATGAGAGGTTTGGTCGTTTACGACAGCTACTATGGGAATACGAAGGCGGTGGCCGAAGCCATTGCCGAGGAGATCCGGGCAATGGGTCACGATGCGGTCATGCATTCTGCAAGGGAGAGCTTCCCGAAAGAGCTGGACTATGGTTTCCTATTCATCGGATCGCCCACACGTATGACCAAGATGACTAGCCGCACGAAGAAGTTCGTGAAGAAGCTCGGGAAGAGTTCCTGGGGCTCAAAGCCCGTGTATACGTATGATACTATTATGACCGGGGCGATGGAGAACGCAGGGCGTTGGAGTGGGACGGCCGCTCAGAAGTTGCATGATCTCGCCAAAGATGTCGGTCTCAATCCCGAGTCATCGGTCCTGCACACCGATGTTACCGGTATGAAGGGGCCGTTGGCAAAAGATGCAATCGACAAGGCAAAGGCGTATGTACGCAATAGTCTGTCGAAGCTCGACAGATGACGATGTGTCCTTGCTCCGATCATCTGGGTGCGTCTAGAGTCGACGCAGTTCTCGTCAGTGTGATAACTCGTGGCAATGGTGCAGTTAATAATATTTGCCCAAAACGCTATTATTATTTTCATATTATTATAGTGCAATACACCAAATATATGTCTCCTGGAGGGAAATCCGGCCCAAACCTCTTGATGGATGATAGTCATTAAATACTTGAACGAACTACACGGGCTGCTAACGCAGCCTAGGGTATCTACGCCGCCCAGGGCCCGTAGCTCAGCTAGGTAGGAATCTCATGCATTCTCGATGTTATGGTTTCCCTAGAAAGAGCATCTGCCTTTTAAGCAGGTGGCCCGGGGTTCGAATGACTACGCCATACAGACTAGTCTCGGAAATCCCCGCGGGCCCGCCGGGCGTCGACTGCGGACCAGGGGAGAAACGGAACGAATCCCACGGTTTCTCTGTAGAATACCCTTCGCCAGTATGGTGATTAGGATGGCCGGAGAATTTAACGTCTTGGAGCATGAGCTCGTACCCGAGTATCATCTTCTGTCGGAGAAGGAGGCCGAGAAGGTCCTTAAGCAGCTGAAGCTTACGAAGGACCAGCTTCCAAAGACAAGGATAACTGACCCGTGCATTCGCACGCTCGATGCGATTGTTGGGCCAGTCGAAGAGGGAATGGTAGTCAAGATCGTCAGGCGCAGCTCAACGAGCGGCGTGTCGATCTGTTATAGACTTGTAGTGCGGGGGTGAACCCTTGAGGGAACTTGTTGAAACCTATTTCAGGGAAAGAAGTGTAGTCAACCATCACACAGCGTCGTACAACGATTTCCTGCCGACGATAGACCATCCGAACAGCAGGATGCAGACGATCGTGGACAACGTCCGCGCATCTCCCGACGAAGCCGACAGGGGGATAATCCGGCTCGACCCAGACCGGACTGAGGGCAAGATCATCGAGATCAGGATCGGTCGCAGAAGGGACGAGAAGACCGGGCGCGTTGATCCAAGCGCCAGGCCGACGATATCTGTCGGAAGGCCAGTGATCAAGGAGGCCAATGGTGCCACCCACGACCTCTATCCGATGGAGGCGAGGTTGAGGAACCTCAATTACTCTGCACCGATTCATCTCGAATTCACGATTGTAGAGGACGGGATCGAACGCGAGCCAGAGAGGGTGCACATCGGTGACCTGCCCGTAATGATACAGTCCAAGAAGTGCAACCTGCACAAAGACAACATCGACATGGATCGCGAACCGACCGACGAGGACGTCCGCGAGTTTCATGTGAAGATGGGCGAAGATTTGTGCGACCCAGGCGGCTATTTCATCATAGGTGGTACCGAGAGGGCGCTGATATCCCTCGAGGACCTCGCGCCGAACAGGGTCATGGTCGAGATGAACGAGCGTTACGGCACGAGCCTACACGTTGCGAAGGTATTCTCGCAGAAGGAAGGTTACAGGGCGCTCACTCTGATGGAGAAGAAGAAGGACGGTATACTGGTCGTATCAGTGCCCGCTGCCTCCGGTCAGATCCCGCTCATAGTCCTCATGAAGTCTCTCGGTATGGAGAGCGATGAGGAGATATACAAATCGATAGTGTCTGATCCGCAGATGGCGAACATCGTGTACGCCAACATCGAGGAGTGTCAGAACAAGAAGCTGTATCCTCCGAACGGCATCTACACGACCGAGGACGCGATACTGTTCCTCGAGAGGAAGTTCGCGACTGGCCAGGCGAAAGAATACAGGGCGAAGAAGGTCGAGAGCATAATCGATCGGTCTCTGCTACCACACCTTGGTGACACCTCGGATGCGAGGATGAAGAAGTCCATATTCCTGGGCCGTGTCGCTAGGGCCATACTCGAACTTGAGCTCGGCAAGCGTAAGGAGGACGACAAGGACCACTACGCTAACAAGAGGCTGAAGCTCGCAGGCGACCTGATGGAGGACCTCTATAGAGTCGCTTTCACCAACCTGATCAAGGACCTGAAGTACCAACTGGAGCGAGGGTACACGAGGAAGAAGGGCATGAGGATATCCTCGGCCATAAGACCGGATCTCCTCACCCACAGGTTGCTCCATGCGTTCGCGACCGGCAACTGGGTCGGCGGAAGGGCTGGCGTCTCTCAATTGCTGGACAGGACGTCCAACATGAGCGCGCTGTCCCACCTGAGGAGGGTAACATCGCCACTCACCAGGAGCCAGCCTCACTTCGAGGCGAGGGACCTGCACCCCACCCAATGGGGTCGATTGTGTCCGAACGAGACTCCTGAAGGTCAGAATTGCGGTCTGGTCAAGAACTGCGCTCTCATCATCGATGTGAGTGAGGGGACGGACGACAAGGAGGTCATCTGGCTCCTGCGCGACCTTGGCGTGAAGGAGGTCAGCGAGCAGCAGACGACCGAGACCCGTGTCTATGTCAACGGTGACCTGATAGGTCTCCACGACAAGCCCAAGGAGCTAGTCGAGGAGATACGCCAGAGGCGCAGGTCCGGCCTGTTGTCGCACGAGGTCAACATACGCTTCGACAACAACATGAATGAGATCATTATCAACTGCGACGAGGGCAGGCTGAGGAGGCCTCTGCTCGTCGTCCGCCATGGCAAGACGCTCATGACTCGGAAGCACATCGAGGACATGCGTTCGCATAAGGCGAAGTGGTCCGATCTCATACGCGAGGGAGTCGTCGAGTGGATCGATGCGGAAGAGGAGGAAGATTCCTATATCGCCGTGTTCGCGCACGAGACACCCCAGAAGTGTGAACACTGCGGCAAGTTCCTGTCCACACTCGATGTGGAATGGCGCAACCCAGGAGAAGAGGGCAAGACCGTCCTGGAGTGCAAGTCATGCGGCGGCACGATGCAGATCGAATCGCAACTGAAGGACAACCACACTCACATGGAGATCGACCCGATGGTCATCCTGGGAGTGTGTTCAGGCATGGTTCCGTACCCCGAGCACAACTCTAGCCCGAGGGTCACCATGGGTGCGGGTATGGCCAAGCAGTCGCTGGGCCTGAGTTCGTCCAACTACCGCATAAGACCGGATACCCGGAGTCACGTGATGCACTATCCGCAGCGGCCGTTGACGACCACGAAGACGATGGATTTCGTCAACTTCATGCACAGGCCGGCGGGACAGAACTTCGTTGTCGCGATAATGTCGTATCAGGGTTACAACATGGAAGATGCAATCGTCATGAACAAGTCCTCCATCGAGAGGGGACTGGGCCGATCGACATTCATGAGGACCTACAGGGCGGAGGAGCGCAGGTATCCAGGAGGTCAGGAGGACCACTTCGAGATACCGAGCCCGGATGTTAGGGGCGCCAGAGCCGACCTCTCCTACAGCAACTTGGGTGAGGACGGTCTCATCGGTCCTGAGACGAGGGTCGAGGGCGGTGATGTGCTCATAGGCAAGACGTCACCTCCGAGGTTCTTGGAGGAGGAAGCTGATTTCCTCACACCTCAGAAGAGGAGGGAGACATCCGTCACGGTCCGTCCAGGCGAGAGCGGCTGGGTCGACTCTGTCATGCTGACGGAGTCCGAGAACGGGTCGAGGCTCGTCAAGGTCAAGGTCAGGGATCAGAGGATCCCGGAGCTGGGGGACAAGTTCGCTTCCAGACACGGCCAGAAAGGTGTCGTCGGATTGCTCGTGCACCAGGAGGACATGCCGTTCACTGGTGACGGATTGATTCCAGACTTGATCATCAACCCGCACGCCATCCCATCCCGTATGACCGTCGCCCACGTGCTGGAGATGGTCGGCGGCAAGGTCGGCTCGATGGAAGGCAGATTCATGGACGGTACCGCGTTCAGCGGCGAGACGGAAGAGGCGATCAGAGACGCACTCGTAAGGGACGGGTTCAAGCATAATGGTAACGAGATCATGTATGACGGGGTCACCGGTCGCAAGATAGAGGCGGAGATATTCATCGGCGTGATCTACTACCAGAAGCTGCACCACATGGTATCTGGTAAATTGCATGTCAGGAGCAGAGGACCGGTGCAGATACTCACCAGGCAGCCGACCGAGGGTCGCTCGAGACAGGGTGGTCTGAGATTCGGTGAGATGGAAAGGGATTGCCTGATCGGTCACGGGGCCGCGATGGTCATCAAGGACAGGCTCTTGGATGAATCGGATGGTACGCTGCAATATGTCTGTGGCAACTCGAGCTGCGGGCATATCGCGATCCTGGATAGGAGAGGCACGTTGAGGTGCCCGGTCTGTGGCAATAACTCGAAGATATACCAGGTCCAGACATCCTACGCGTTCAAACTGTTGCTCGACGAGCTTCTGTCGCTTGGTGTCGCCATGCGTCTTCAACTGGAGGATTTGAAATGATGGTCACGGGAGTCACCAAGAGGATATCAGCCATCAAGTTCGCGCATCTGTCGCCTGACGAGATCAGGAAGATGAGTGCGACCAAGATCATAACCGCAGACACATACGACGACGACGGATTCCCGATCGACATGGGTCTGATGGACCCTCACCTGGGAGTCATCGAGCCCGGGCTGCGATGCAAGACCTGCGGCAAGAAGGTAGACGAGTGTCCAGGTCACTTCGGGCACATCGACCTCGCGATGCCGGTGATACACGTCGGATACGTCAAGGACATCAAGAAGCTGCTCCAATCCACGTGCCGCTCATGCGGTCGTCTGTTGCTCACGGGAGAGCAGGCCGCCGAGTACAGGAAACAGCGCGACAGGATGGAGGAGCTCGGCGCAGACATGCTCGACGCGTCCATGGTATCCAAGGACGCAGCGAAGGACGCATCGTCCAGGACTTCTTGTCCGCACTGCGCGACCGTCCAACTGAAGATCACTTTGGACAAGCCTACCACCTTCAGGGAGGAGGGGCACAAGCTCACCCCCAAGGAAATACGGGAGAGGCTGGAGAGGGTCCCGGACGAGGACCTGATATCGCTCGGCATGGACCCGAGCGTGTCCCGTCCCGAATGGATGATCCTTACCGCATTGCCGGTCCCGCCAGTCACGGTGAGGCCTTCGATCACGCTCGAATCCGGTGACCGCTCGGAGGACGATGTCACTCACAAGCTGGTCGATGTCCTCAGGATCAACCAGAGGTTGAGGGAGAACAGAGATGCAGGGGCACCACAGCTCATCGTCGAGGACTTGTGGGAACTCTTGCAGTATCATATCACCACCTACTTCGATAACCAGACATCGGGCATCCCGCCTGCCAGGCACAGGTCCGGGAGGCCGTTGAAGACCCTCGTCCAGAGGTTGAAGGGCAAGGAAGGACGGTTCAGGTCGAACCTGTCTGGTAAGCGTGTCAACTTCTCCGCGAGGACAGTCATCTCCCCGGATCCGATGCTCTCGGTCAACGAGGTCGGAGTGCCCATCGCGGCTGCCAGGGAACTCACGGTCCCGATTCGGGTGACCGATAGGAACCTAGCGATAGGGAAGGAGATGTGCTCGCGAGGTCCAGCGCCACCAGGCGAAGACTATAGGCCAGGGGTGAACTACGTCATCAGGACCGATGGCCGCAGGATAAAGGTCACGGACAAGAATGCGGAGACGATCGCTGAGGGCATCGAGCCCGGCTACATGATCGAGAGGCATCTCATGGACGGTGATATAGTGCTGTTCAACAGACAGCCGTCACTGCACAGGATGTCCATCATGGCCCACGAGGTGCGCGTGATGCCGCACAAGACATTCAGGTTCAACCTATGCGTCTGTCCGCCTTACAACGCAGACTTCGATGGCGATGAGATGAACCTGCACGTGCTGCAGAGCGAGGAGGCCAGGGCCGAGGCGAAGGTACTGATGAGGGTCCAGGAACACATCCTGTCCCCGAGGTTCGGCGGACCGGTCATCGGTGGCATCCACGACCACATAACCGGCGCGTTCCTTCTCACGCACAGAGATTCGAAGTTCTCCAGGGAGGAGACGCTGAAGATACTGGAGAAGGTCAACATACCTGATGTTCCGGAATCGGATGTCGAAGTGGACGGCAAGCCCTACTGGTCTGGCAAGCGACTGTTCAGCATGATCCTGCCGAAGAATCTGCACATGACATTCAAATCATCGATATGCTCGAGGTGCGATCCCTGCAAGAAGGAGGAGTGCGAGTTCGACTCCTTCGTCGTCGTGCGTGACGGAAAGCTGATCACGGGCACAATCGACGAGAAGGCCATTGGCGCGTTCAAGGGACGGATCCTCGACAAGCTCTCGAGGGACTACGGTCCTGACGGCGCACGCGCTTTCATAGACGCGAGCACGAAGATGGCCATCGGGGCCATCATGGTGCGCGGCTTCACGACCGGCATCGAGGATGAGGACATACCGGACCAGGCGAAACGCGAGATAGACGACGCGATGGTCGAGGCGAGGATGAAGGTCGAAGAGCACATTTCCGCATACAGGCGCGGGGAGCTCGAACAGATGCCTGGCCGATCGATCGAGGAGACCCTCGAGGTCGAGATCATGAAGGTCCTGGGCAAGGCGAGAGACACGGCCGGTCAGATCGCGGGCCGACACCTCGGTATGGAGAACTCGGCTGTCATAATGGCACGTTGCGGTGCGAGAGGGTCGATGTTGAACCTGTCACAGATGGCTGGCGCCATCGGTCAGCAGGCGGTCAGAGGAGAGCGTCTGTCCAGGGGTTACTGGAACAGAACGCTCCCGCACTTCGAGGCGGGTGACCTGGGTTCAGAGGCGAGGGGTTTCGTCGAGAACTCCTACAAGAGTGGCCTCTCACCGACGGAGTACTTCTTCCACTCGATGGGTGGCAGGGAAGGCCTGGTCGATACCGCGGTCAGGACATCCAGGTCCGGCTACATGCAGAGGAGGCTCGTGAACGCGCTGGAGGATCTGAAGGTCATGCAAGACGGATCCGTCAGGAACACTGCGGGCACGATCATACAGTTCATGTACGGAGAGGACGGCACCGACCCGACGAGGAGCGTCCAGGGCGACGCGGTGGATGTCGACGACGTCATACTGTGCGTGCTCGGGAGCAAGGGCGAAAACATAGCCAAGGTGCAGGAGAAGGGAGTCGTGAGCTACGGTATCCAGGATAGGGACCTGCTCGAGACCCCCGAGGATCCTGAGAGCGAGGAAGAATCCGACTTCGACATGAGCGGCGGAGAGGAGGGATGATAATGGCCACCAAGAATGCACTCGAGGTGTTCAAGAGCCGTGGCTTGGACGAGAAGACCTCGGAGAAGCTCATCGAGAATGGTTACACTTACACGAAGGTCGCCCGAGCGAACGAGAAGAAGCTGAGGGAGATCGAGAAGCTCATAGGCGAGAAGAAGCTGAAGCAGATATTGTCCGTAGTGCGATCGAAGGATAGGGGACCGAAGAAGAAGAAGGAGAAGCCCCTCAAGGCGATCACTCTGACGAAGATGGAGCTGCCAGTTAAAGTCGAGAAGCCCTCGAATTTCGAGGACAAGCTTACCAAGATGCTCGAGGGCATGAACAAGAAGCTGCCATGGTCGGTCATGCACGAGATCGCCATGAGGCTGGACGGCGCGAACATCTCGGACAAGATGTTGAAGAAGATCCTGGAGACGACCCATGAACGGTGCCAGGTGCACGCCGTCGATCCGGGCGAGAGCGTGGGCATACTCGCCGCGCAGAGCATAGGTGAGCCTGGTACGCAGATGACGATGAGAACCTTCCACTACGCGGGAGTCGCTGAGATGAACGTCACACTCGGTCTGCCCAGGCTGATCGAGATCGTGGACGCGAGGCGCGTCCCGAGCACACCTATCATGGAGATACACCTCGAGGTGTCCTCGGAGGACGACCTGGAGAAGGTGCGCGCGATCGCATCGAACATCGAGCTGACGAACCTGATCGATATCGCGGACATCGAGACGGACATCAACACGATGGAGGTGCTCGTCAAGCTCGACAAGCGCAAGATGGAGCGGAAGAACATCACTCCGGAGGAGGTCCTTAGGAAGCTCAACAAGGCCAAGGGACTCAAAGGCCTCGCGGAGATGCGCGAATCGATGATAGTCATCAAGTGTGACGAACCTTCGTACAAGAAACTGCAGAAGATATCCGAAGATGCCAAGAGCAGTCAGATCAAGGGTATCGACGGTATCAACCGGGCGGTCATACGGAAGCTCGGTGGCAGATATGTCGTATATACAGAAGGATCGAACCTCGAGAAGGTCCTGATGATAGATCACGTGGATAAGACCAAGACCACGACCAACAGCATCCTCGAGATATACGAGGTTCTGGGCGTGGAGGCCGCGAGGAACTCGATCATAAACGAGGCCTCGAAGACGCTTGAGGAGCAGGGTCTCACAGTCGACATCAGACACATCATGCTCGTAGCCGATCTGATGACCAACGACGGCGATGTGAAGGCGATCGGCAGGCACGGCATATCCGGCCGCAAGTCTAGCGTGCTAGCGAGGGCCGCGTTCGAGATCACTTCGACACATCTGTTGAGAGCAGCTATCATAGGTGAAGTCGACCCGCTGGAGGGCGTTGTAGAAAACATTATAGTGGGCCAGCCAGTTACTGTGGGTACTGGCGCGGTCAACCTGGTCTGGGCCCCACCGAAGAAGGACGGTGAATAAACATGATAGATATCGCGAGAGCTCTGAAGACAGCGGCTGCATCGGGAGACGTCAAGTTCGGCCTTGCAGAGACTAAGAAATCACTGAAGAACGGCGAAGCGAAGATGGTCGTCGTGGCAAGCAACTGTCCTGAGAAAGATGAGTTGCAGGCGACCTCGAACGTCAAGGTGATCGCATTCCCTGGATCGAACCTCGAACTTGGTTCGGCATGCGGGAAGCCCTATCCGATCTCCGCGCTCGCTGTAATCAGTCCTGGAGAGTCGAACATACTATCCGCCTGAAGAGTTGGTCCAATGGGAGACATCACCTTTACGGAGGACACCCTCCGGTACATTTCTCTTTTCGAGAAGATAACTGGCACTCAGGTCAAGGACTGTATGGAGACTGAGGAGAAGCTCGTCTTCGTGGTCGAGAAAGGCCAGGGGTCAAGGGCCGTGGGCAAGAAGGGCGAGAATGTCATCCGCCTGAAGAACCTCACGAGCAAGAACATACATGTGATCGAGTACTCGGAAGATCCAGAGACCTTCGTGAGGAACGTG
Source organism: Thermoplasmata archaeon (assembly GCA_014859835.1). Taxonomy (GTDB): domain Archaea; phylum Thermoplasmatota; class Thermoplasmata; order UBA10834; family UBA10834; genus UBA9653. The sequence continues at coordinate 13,225 of JACZKW010000085.1, forward strand.
TTCCACACGTACAGCGTGCAATCCGTCGCGCTCGAGAACCGCGGGAACATAGTGCACGCAACGGTCACCGTCGACCCCACGGTCAAGGGGAAGGCGATAGGCAAGAACGGCCGTAACCTGAGGATCGCCAGGGAGATAGTCAGCAGGCATCATAACATACAGAGCATCAGCGTCGCTTGAGCGGCGAACGCTCGACCTCGAGCCTGTCTGCGGTCGGATATTCTTCCACGATGAAGGATTCCAGCTCGAGCTCCCCTGCGATCTCCTCCAGCACCCATGCAGCGATCTCGAGCCTCTTCTTCTCGAGATCGACGAACATGAGTCTTCTGGGCACTTCGAACCTCTGCCTCAGCATCTCCATGGTCCCGCCAATGTCTTTCGTCTCTATGACGCCCTTGAGCAGGGTCGAATCATTCGTGAGTATCTCGTGCGGTCTCCGGACGTTTCGTGCCCTCCTCGTTATCCTGTTCCGGAGCTGGACGCCGTCCTTGAACGCGGACGAGCAGTAGTGTATAGGGACCGATACGTCCATTCTCAGCAGTTCGAGTGCGAGTTCCTCGCTTCCGGCGATTCCGGAAGATGCATCGTCCTTGAAGTCGAACCCGCGCGTCCTGAGCGCTTGCCAGTTGGTCTCGGAGACCTCCAGTTCGTTTAGGTTGACGAAATCGAGCCCGGAATCGTCGGCAAACATTATCGCGGCTTCCAGCCCGTCCTCGTATCCAGGAAGCGACGGTATCTCGAGTCCAGTGACCATGCCTCTCTTCATGGCAAGTTTCGTCGCGGGGGCGAACATCGATCGATCCAACCGCCTCCAGATCACCGGGGTGGGATGGAACCGTATCTCATCGAGTCCGGCCCTGGCAACCTTGTCGATCCTTTTCGTGTCGGTCGTCGAGGTGTACAGATGTATCTGATGGTCGTCCCCGAAATGCTTCTTCAGCATGCGGATGGCGTCCACGGTTCTGTCGATTGACAGTAAAGGGTCTCCTCCAGTGATTCCCGTTCCAAGAGCGTCGATGAGTTCGGCCTCTCCTATAATCTCATCAAGGGACCTGACCCTCAGCTCATTCGCGAATATGAAGTCCTTACCTTTCTTCTTGGCTGACAGAGGGCAGTAGTAGCATCTCTTCATACACCTGCCGGTTATCAGAAGCACGAGCTTGGCACCTTTCTGGCACATGATGCAGCCAGGCGCAAGCTTGCCAGTATATGCCGAACCTTTCTGCATGCGTCGGATCCTTGTCACGTCCACTGATATCGGGGTTTTGGTAATTGAATGGATGCGCTAGCCATCCGGCCGTTTGCAAAGGATTAACGGCACGGTCGACGATTCGTAGACCATGGAGAAGAACACTAGGATCATTCTGGCGCTCGATGTCACCTCCAGAGACGATGCCATGCGCGTGGTCAGAGCAGTCAAGGATCATGTCGACGGGATCAAAATAAACTGGCCATTGATCCTCGCAGCGGGTCCAGACATAATACGTGAGATGTCTGCAGTCAAGGACGTCATATGCGACATGAAGATCGCAGACATACCGAACACTAACCGTCTGATAGTGGAACAAGCCATGAGCCGAGGGGCATCCGCCGTCATCGCCCATGGTTTCACAGGCGACGATTCCGTGAGGGCGTGCGTGGAGGCCGCGAAGGGTCAGGTGTTCGTCGTGACTGAGATGAGCCATCCGGGCGGAAAGCAATTCACCGCGCCTTTGGCGGACAAGCTCGCATATCTCGCAAAGACCGCGGGCGCAAGAGGCATAGTCGCACCGGCTACGAGGCCGGAGAGGATCGCCGCCCTCAGAAAGGTCATAGGTGATCTAGAGATAATCAGCCCAGGTGTGGGTGCTCAGGGCGGAAAGGCCTCGGATGCTCTAAAGGCAGGTGCTGACTACATCATCGTCGGCAGGGCGATATACGAAGCCGCGGACCCGGGGAAGGCCGCTTCGGAGTTGGCCGCAGAGACCAAGTCCTGTATCTGATATGCCCGTGCTCGGCGAGACATGTTCCGAACCGACGACCATGCCCCTGCCAGATATTCGGCTTCTGTGGCACCACGTCCGTAGGACGTGACCCCTAACGTATATATAGTGCCCCAGGCATCGCTGGAACTACTATCACTAGGTGGAATTATCGTTGGCCGAAACAAGGGATAGTCCTGCTAGGTCCCTGTTTCCCAAGCTATCGAAGGGGGAGCGGGGTCCGAGCGAATTTGGTAAGTGGATGAGGGCGAATTGGACCGCATTGCTCATGCTGTCCTTCATATTCCTCCTGGCGCTCTTTGTACGGTCGTATTTCGCATATGATACGTCCGTTAACAACGGGTACTTAGTGTCAGGTGGATCCGATTCGTATTACTGGGACCGAATCATCAACTACCATGTCGAAACGGGCGATAGCCTATATTTCGACCCGATGTTGAACTATCCCTTTGGCGGTATCAACCCGAGACCTCCTGTCTATAGCATGGCCATAGCCATCCCAGCCGTGCTCTCACAGGGGCTGTTCGGATCGATCGATGACGCGACCGGGTTCATGATCGTCTGGTCCACCGCCTTCTGGGGCGCCCTGACGGTCGTGCCGGTGTACTTCCTTGGTAAGGAGACATTCGGAAGACGCGCTGGTATGGTTGCAGCGTTCTTCTTCTCCATCATGCCAGCGCATGTCCAGCGTAGCGTGCTATCCAACGCGGATCACGACACCTTGATCTTGTTCTTCGTAGTGCTGATATTCTACTTCCTGCTCAAGTCTGTCAAGACTCAGGAGCACAGGAGATGGGTCACGAAGTGGAAGGACCGGTCAAGCATAAGGTCTGGGCTGAAGGACTACTTCGCGAACAGCCGAGCGCCGATTCTTTACGCGCTTCTCGCGGGTATCGCCTATGGCGTGCTGATGATGACCTGGGTGGGATTCGCGTATGTGACGGTCCTCATACTGGTCTATTACATCGCGCAGTTGTTGTTCAACAAGTTCAAGAACCAGGATTCGACAAGCGTCACCATTCTGATGCTCTTCGCGTTCGGCATCGCCTACATCATTGCGCTCCCGTACTACATCAACTACTACGATTCCTTCATGGAGATCCGTTTCCTCGTGCCAGTCTACCTGACGGTCGGTGCCATGATCTTCGGAGGGATGTTCGTTATCACCAGGGACTATCCATGGACTCTGAGCCTGCCCGCGATTGGCGGAGTGCTCTCGGTCGGTGCCCTGAGTGTGCTGATGCTCTACCCTGAGCTGGGTGAGGCGGTCATCACCGGTGCGGGTTATTTCCAGGTCAGCAAGCTGTATTCGACCATCGCTGAAGCGCGTGCACCCATATTCTCCGAGCTCGCGTTGTCGTTCGGCGTCGTGACATTCTTCATGTCGCTGATCGGGCTCGTCTGGGCAGTCATCAAGATCCCGAAGCGCGCAACGACCGAATACATGTTCATCGTCGTCTGGCTCGCAGTCTCAATCTTCATGGCGATCTCCGCTGGCAGGTTCATGTTCAACGCCGCGCCCGCCTTCGCATTGTCTGCTGGTTGGGTGCTGGTATTGATCATCGATGCACTCGATTTCGAGAGTGTGCGTAAGACCATGATGGGTGCTGGCGGCTCCTTCCTGACTGTGTTCAGGAAGAGTGTCAAGATTAGGCACATCGTGGGTGTGCTCTTCCTTGCGTTCCTAGTCGTTCTGCCTAATGTCTGGTACTCCGTGGACGCTGGAATGCCTTCGGAAGTCAAGCGGATGTACGACAAGCAGGTCTACTCGACACTGCCGAGCTTCATGCAGCAAGACAATTATGACGCGATAAACGGGACTTACTGGTACTTCGGTGCCTTCGGATACTCTTTGCCGCTTCCAACGTACTACTTCCCTGCTGCCTGGGACTGGTTTTCTGAACAGGACACTGACGTGGTTCCAGCTTCGAGCAAACCCGCATATGCTGCGTGGTGGGACTACGGTTTCGAAGCCATCGATGTAGGTGAGCACCCTGCAGTGGCAGATAACTTCCAGAACGGCTATCAGATGACTGGTAATATCATCCTCGCGCAGAGCGAGGATGAGGCCATCGCCCTGTTCGCATACCGGTTGATCGAAGCGGGCTTCTCCAAGGGCGGAGATATGGAAGCCGGCATAATGACGCTTCTCGAGAGCTACGGCATCTCGTCAGAGAGGGTGTCTGAAATACGGTTTGGTCCCGGACAGCCGCTCATAGACGAGGTGCTTGCGGATCCAGATATGTACGGTCCTATGTCCTCTGATTTGGATGTCCAAAACGCCCGTATCACCGTTGGGCGTGTCGAACTCTCGAAGATCGGAACAGACCTCCTGGTGGCTCTATATGATGATTTGTGCACCTTCACTGGCTGGGAGATCAGGTACTTCAATGTGGACTCCAGGATGTTCCCTCTGTCAGGGTCGAGCACCGGCATATTCTATGCTCCTGCCAAACTCGCTGACCGGAGGTTCGCGGAAGGGTCCTCGATACCATACGACTTCTTCCGCATCGTCGCCGTGGACTCCAGCGGGGTACAGCACGAGCTCGAGGATCTCACGTACAATATGAACATCGTGAGTTACGAGGTAGTCTACGCGGAGATGTTCTACAACAGCATGTTCTATGCAGCCATGTGTGGCTTCAGCGGCTCCGACATCGGCCTCGAGGACACAGGTCTGCCCGGTTACTCGGGAGATATCCAGAGCGAGACGCCGATGCCTGGATGGAACATGACTCACTTCCGGATGGTCTACAGGACTGCCTATTACAATCCGTACCCGACAGCCGAGATACCTTATCACTCCGACGCGACCATCGCGATAAGCTACGATGAGGCGCTCGAGATAAGTGAGAAGATCGCGAACGGCGAGATGGATGGGTACGTATACGCTCCTGCTTCGGCCTACCAGAGCGGCACGGTGTTCTTGGAGTACTACCACGGTGCATATGTCAACGGAACTGTCACTACCGAGGAAGAATATCCGGTCGAGGGGATGGTGGTGACGATACTGGACGAGTACGGCATACCGCACCATGTGACCACGACCAACTCGGAGGGCGAGTATTCTCTGCTCGCTCCGTTCGGAAACGTCACGGTCGTGATCTCGCAGGGTTCGTACTTGACGACCTCGCTGATAGGCACAAACGAGATCGATTACGTTCAGTTCAATGTCACGGACGACCAGGCGATGCGAGTGAAGCAGGACCTGGACGGTGACGGGATACTAGACTACATAATCACCAAAGATTTCGTGATGACCAGCACACCAGTGTCCGGCGATATCTTCTGGGATGTCGACAAGGATGGCAACTACACCGTGGGCACGGACGAGATCATCCCCGATGTGACGGTGGTCGCAGTCGATACCGTCTCCGGCAGGGTTTACACATTCGACGCCTCCGAAGGCACATATGAGGGCACGCTTCCACCTGGCCAATACGATTTCACCGCGATCGTGTTCGGCAAGAACCTCACGAACGCTGCGATGGCAAATGTCACAACTGGCTCTGACTTCACATTAAACCTGCCGATCGTGCCAGGCGGAGTCGCAGGCTACGCCAGCTATGTCGATGGTGAACCCGCCGCAGGCGTGGGACTTGTGCTTTCCGACATCGCATCCGACATGCAGTTCGTCACGGTCACGGACCTGAATGGCGAATACCTGTTCGACCGGATCCTTGAAGCCAAGTTCAGGCTTCAGACGACAGAGCCTGGACTGATAGTGTTCGATGAGAAGTTCTCCGTCACGACCTACACTGAGGCGCGGAACATCACCGTCTACGACAAGGTCTCGATATCGTACAGGGCAACCGTCGACGGTGCTGCCGCAGCCTATGCTTCGTACCAGGTCTCGGATGACTATGATGCGTCCGAGTACCTTACTGGAAGCGCGGACAAATACGGAAGGATCAAACTCGACCTTCCGGTGGGACACTTTAGTCTATATGTCACATACAACTCAGGTGAAGTGACTTACGCAGGATCAATCGCGATGGATGCGAGCGTATCGTCTACGGGCACGCTCGCACTCGCACAATCCTACAGAATCGTTGGCGGACTCCTGTCCCCTAGCGGATCCGTGGTGAAGAATTGCTATGTCACATTCACATCGGAGAACGGCGCAAGGACCCCTGTCCAGAGCGACAAATATGGTGGCCTGGAGATATGGCTTCCGGCCGGCACTTACGCTACAACTGCGTACTCTCTGTCACAGGGCGGGATCTACTCATCCTCCATCACGGTCAGTTCGGACATCGTGGGAACCAGCTTCGAGATGTCCAGCGCGATCTCGATATCCGGAACCCTGTACAAGGACTCCAATAGCGATGGAGCGATATCCTCGTCTGAGGTCGGTACGGGCGGACTCCCGATCTCCACCGACTCCTTCGGAAGGACGCACTACTGGAGAGCGTATCTCGATGGAACATTCTCTATCATGATACAGAAGGGTATAAGCACGGTACTCACGAGTGGAGATGATGGATACTCTTCCTGGTCCAGCAGCATACTCTTCGGCAGCGATGTCTCAGACACCTCGCTAATAATGGTTCCGGACAAAGTCGTCGTAACCGGCAAGGTGACTATGGGCTCCATAGGTATCAGAGATGTCCATATCCTGTTCGACCCAACGATCACGAGTCTGTCTCCAGTCACTGCGGTGTCCGGAACGAACGGATACTTCTCCGTGGCAATCGCTCCATCGGAGTACACGGTCATGATCGACCAGGAATCATCCATCGTCGAGGGTCAGTGGTATCAGTACGAATCTGATATCGAGATCTCGCCGAGCTCTTTACCCATGACCCTGAATCTCCCGGTGGTCACGCGTGTCGAAGTTTCCGGAGACATACTCGGAGCATCGTCTGATTTGATGGTGCGCTTCGCAGGACCTGAAACCAAGGAACAGACGCTCGACCTATTCAGCTATTCTATGCTTCTGATCCCTGGCATTTATGACGTGTACGCAAGTGGCGTCACGGGCAGCGCTAGCTACGCCAAGATGCTCTCTTTCGAAGTGTCCATCGACTCTCGTGTATGTGATATCCACCTTGAGCTTGCCCACAAGCTGTCAGGGACCATAACTCTTGAGAGCTCCACTGTGACCAAGCCAATCTCTATCACAGCCACCTCGCTGTTCGGCGTCCAGATATCCGACGAATCCTCAAGTTCTGGAGTCTACAGCCTGACTCTGCCTCAAGGGACCTATGTCGTCTCGTATCTTTTGGAGAGCACTCTGGCGGATGCATCCGGCACGAGGTACATCGAATACTATGACGAGTCGATCGTCGAGATGAGCTCATCTGACGTCGTCGAGAGTCCAAAGCTTGACATGCGGTTCGACAACACGACCTTGAGCGGACAGGTCGTTAATGAATACGGCACGCCTGTGACGGCGTTCGTTCAGCTGACTCCTAACGGAGACTACGGCATCGCGACATCGTTCGCAACATCGTCCTCAGGTTCGTTCTCGGCCAAGGTTCAACCGGGAGACTACACGATGTATGTCACGAGGTCGACTGACAAGCGTGTATCTATCAGCTATCTTCACATAGCTAGGAACACGCCAGTCGAACAGACGGTTACGCTCTCGGTCGGAGTATACCTGAAGGGTACGCTGACGGTCGCAGGTTCGGCATCGCAGGAGACGGTCATGATCTCCAACGGGGAGACGCTGATAAACCTCGCACCAGCTTCGGACGGATACTTCAGCACGCTCGTGCCGAACGATAACTACACGGTCAGCTCATCCGCAACCAGGGTGGAAGGCGGCATGACCATCAGTTACGGTCTCTCGAAAGACGTGGTCATGAACAAGAGCGATGTCTATGTCAACCTAGCTCTGGTCCGGGACACGGAACGTTCGGTCGTCGGCAGCTGGAATTCCACTGTGCTCAAGACGGTCGCGCTCGGAGGGGAGGTCAGCTATGTGATTGCCCTCGAAAACACGGGGAACGTCGCAGATACCTACATACTCTCATACTCGGGCAGCGACTTCGAAGTGACCTTCGAGCCGGCTCAGGTGTACGCTGATTACGGCACTTACGGCGATATGGTATACGTCACCGCGAAGATAACTATCGGCGACTCGCTCGAAGCGGGGAACAATACACTCACTGTGACCGCGAAGTCGGGTTCCCAGAGCAGCATCCGGTCTGATATCAACATGATCGTGAACGTTCTGCCGTCCCACTCAGTGACGATCGAAAGCGCGAATACTGGCGAACCCGTCGACGGGAACAGCACCACCACTACTTTCGTCGTGACCAATACCGGTAATGTCGCTGATGAGTTCACACTCGGAATCACCAACTCGGAGCCGCTCGTGGGATCCGGCTGGATAGCGGAGATCGTGGATGTCGAAACAGGTGATGAAGTGACATCCGTCGAGCTGGAGGCATTTGAAGAGGCGGAGTTCAAGGTAATATTCACGAGCATTCGCGTGACCCCTGACCCGAAAGTCGGAGCGGTCGTTCTGGCGGTCTCTACAGTCAACGACGGAATCGAGGCGCAAGGCACGGTAGCAGTCAATCTGCCGGACCTCGTAGTGGGTGCTGGCGATCTCGAGGTCGAACGGGACGACGTTTCGTATGTGTATGATGCGAGCCGCCTGTACCTGGATGTGTTGCTGGCAGCTATGCTCGCAGCTCTCGTGGCGATGTTCTTCATAATGAGACGCCGCAAAGGTCTCGGCAGATCATCTGAAAAGGGGGGTAAGAAATGAAGGCCTTCGCAGTCCGAGCGATGACATTGGCAGTGATGACCCTCATGGTTCTGGCACTATGCGTGGTCGCGTTTGATCGCGCATCGACCAATGTGACCGCATACTCTCCGATCACGGTCTCCGTCGAAGTCGCCGCCGCGGCGGAGAAGTCTGCAATCACCCCAGGCACGATCACCATCGTGGGCGGACCCGCAGCCGATGGGTCGGGTAATTACTCGTACAAGGCGGAGATCATTGCTGATAACAAGACTGGCTCATCGGTCTCGCCGAGCACGGGCACATCCTCGTCCGGCAAGTTCGGACTGAACATCACCATGCCCGGGTACGGTCCTCAGACAATCACGCTGAAGGTCAACGTGACCTCGAAGAACTCGGCCACGGGCGACAGCATCAGCAAGATACATGAAGTGGAGATCAAGGTCGTCGACCCTATCATCCTGAGCGTCACCGTCCACAACACTGGTGTGGTCGATGCTAAGAATGTCACGGCGAGATTCTACGCCGATGGGATACTCCTGAACACGCAGATATTCAATGCATCTGCCGGTTCGTCCAAGGTGCTCAGACAGAACTGGACCTGGGTCAATGTCGCGAATGGCAAACATGTCGTATCCGTTGTGATCGACGACCCGAACGGGATCGTGGAGTTCAGCGACGGGAACAATGTCTATTCGATGACAGTCTACATCGGAGAGCAGGGCAACCCAATCGGCGGCGTGCTGACGGTCGGCGTGATCATCATGTCTGTGCTCTTGGGATTGACCATGATGACCAAACCGGTCCGCAAGAAGAAGTGATTTAGGGCAAGATGCGACCTGGCAAGGTTCCCTATCTGGGATAGATATTATATCGCAGAAGCTCTTTGGCCAGTCAAGAGTGTGAGGCTCCTGTCAGAAGACATCGTACATCTTACGGATGCGAATTTCGAGACCGTCGTGAAATCCTCAGACAAACTGATAATCGACTGTTGGGCGCCATGGTGTGGTCCTTGCAGGATGCTCGCGCCAACGTTCGAAGCGCTCGCGAAGGATTACAAAGGCAAGGTCACCTTCGCCAAGCTCGACACGGACGAGGCTCCTAAGATTGCGATGTCCATGGGCATCAACAGCATACCGACCTTGATATTCTTCAAGGGCGGGAATCAGGTCGAGAGGATGACCGGTGCTCATCCGAGGGCGAGCATCGAGAACACGATGAAAAAACACTTCTGATCGTTTTCGGAAGTGCCGCGCCTCAAAACTTCTTCAACACCTCTTCCAACTTTTCCTGAAGGTTCTTCGCGCTAGCGGCGACCGCCACCTCTCCACGCGTCTTCTCCAGCAGGCTCCTCGCGATGTCCTGCTTCCGCCTTATGGCGACGATCGCATCGGGATAATCGAACCTCATCAGTGCCGTGTACAGGTCCTCCATCCTGTCCAGGAAGTAGTTCGCCCTGATCACGTTACTTCTCTTCAGCTCGTCCAGGGCGAGGCGTCTCAGCTCCCCGACCGAGTCTCCGAGCGCGAGCAGGTAGGCGACGCTGGATACCCCTAGGTCGTCCGGTGATGGCACATCGTCCCTTTCTAAGATTGATAGGATTATTCCAACCTCTGCATACTCCTGGAACGCGCTCTCCACATATCCGGCGGACCATAGGTCCGGGTGGTCCGTGATGAGACTGGACAGCATAGAAGCCTCGTCCTTCAGCTCATCCAGGGCCTCGGTGATATCCTCGTCCCTGTGGATGCTCTTCATTATCCCTCCTGACAGTCTTACAACCGCCCTGGACGATTTCAGGGCGACCTCTCTGATCTGGTCCTTCTCGTCGAGTTCCTCTTCTATCTTCGTGACCACTTTCTCCAGGTTAATCACTTCGAGCACCCTCTGATATCATTCATCCTAACGACCTTCGCTTCCAGCATGGTCCGCTTGCCTATGTCGTGTCTCACGAATACATTGCCAGAGACATGCTTGATCGCGTTCTCCGCGATCCTCTCCGCCTCGTCTATCTCATCCGAGACGCCGACGATGCCAACAGACCTCGAGGTGGTGGTGTAGACCTTACCGTCCTTCTCGTTCACGCTGGAATAGTACAACACCGCGCCCTCGTCCGATATCCCTTTCTCATCGACCTTGATCTCCTCTCCTGCGAGAGGTTTGGAACCGTATCCTGCAGGCACGACGTACTTGCAGACGGAGGCCTTCCTGTGGAACCGGTTGAGACCGTTCGCGAGGTTCCCATCTGCCATTCCCTGACATATCTTCACAAAGTCGCCCCGCAACAATGTGAGGACATTCATGGCCTCGGGATCTCCAAATCGCGCATTGAATTCGATGACCTTCGGGCCATCCTTCGTAAGCATGAACTGGCCGTACAGGGTCCCCTTGTATGGTGCCCCTTCCTTCTTGAGGGCACCGACGGTCTGCTCTATGATGGACACCGCCTGATCATAATCGCCCCTGGTCAAGAAAGGCAGCAGTCCGTCGGATTGGGAGTACGAGCCCATGCCTCCAGTATTCGGGCCTTTATCTCCCTCATAGGCCCTCTTGTGATCCTGGACCGCTGGCATGGGCAGTATCCTGGTGCCGTCGCAGAATGCTTGAAGTGTGAACTCCTCGCCGACCAGCTTCTCTTCGAGGACAATCTTGCTGCCGCCTATGCGGTTCGATATTATCTCCTCCGAATAGCGCAGGATGTCTTCCTTGGTCATCATGTGCTCGCCGAAGACCTTCACTCCCTTCCCACCTGTGAGCCCGGTCGGCTTCACGACAATCTCGTTCCCGAGCTCGTCCAGGCCTGACTCGACCTCGTCAATCGTGTGGGCCTCGACGAACCTTACCGACCCCTTCACACCATGTTCCCTCATCAGATTCCGCATGAAGATCTTCGAGGTCTCTATCCTTGCAGCGTCCTTGCTCGGGCTGGCAGTGGGTATGCCCGCGCTCTCGAGTCCATCCGCCAGTCCGACCTCCAGCGGCGCCTCCGGTCCGACGACCGCGAGCTCAACGCTCTTCCCCTTGGCGTACTCGACCACCTTCGCCACATCCATCTCGTCAACATAGAATGTGTCCTTGGCGATCCTAGCGATGCCGGGATTCCTGTTCTTCATCGCGACGAATATGTCCGCGCCAGATCTCGCGAGTCCGCTCACGATCGCGTGTTCTCGGGCACCTCCACCAACGGCCAACACTTTCATTATATGCAACCGGCCAGGGCATCAGGCTCAGGTCTTAAGAAGATTCTCTATGGAACATTGTTTTTTTTCGACCATCATCCTCCTTGCGGATGCCCAGCAAATCTTTTAAGACGACTAACACCTTCTACCGCCCGATGACCTATTCTGGCCTCATCGGAAAGCTCCTGGAGGCTACGGGAACGTCCGTCGGCGATGTGATATCCGTGACCCGCGGCAAGGAGAAGACCACGGGCGTGCTGATGCCACACCACGAGTTCAGTTCGGAATCGATCATCACGATAAAGTTGTCAAACGGTTACAACATCGGCGTCCGCATAGACGGCAATTCGCGCATCGGACTAGTCTCCAAGAAGGAGTCGAAGACTTTGGTGAGCAGGTCGATGCCAACAGGGGATTCCAAGAAGGATGTCGCAGTCATAAGCACCGGCGGGACGATCGCATCTTATGTGGACTATAGGACAGGCGCGGTTCATCCTGCGAAGTCAGCGGAGGAACTGGTCTTCTCAGTGCCTGAACTGATGGATCTGTGCAATATCCGCGCAAAGGTTCTATATTCGATTCTCAGCGAGAACATGACCGTGAAGCATTGGCAGGGCCTGGCGAACGCAGTCGCGGACGAGCTCAACGCCGGAGCGGCCGGCGTCATAGTACCCCACGGCACGGACACGATGGGATTCACTTCAGCGGCTCTATCGTTCATGCTCAGGAACCTCACTGGACCGGTGGTCTGCGTGGGTTCCCAGCGCTCATCGGACCGTCCCTCATCTGACGCTAGGATGAATCTGCTTGCAGCCACTCGTCTTTGCGTCGACTCGGACCTGGGCGAGGTCGTCGTGGTCATGCACGGTGAATCCTCAGATACTTATTGCCATGTCCATCGAGGCACCAGGGTCCGTAAGATGCACTCGTCCCGGAGGGACGCCTTCAAGAGCATCAACATCGACCCGATCGCGAAGGTAGAAGGGCCGGAGACGAACTTCATGGGGCAGTATTCGAAGCGTTCATCGGGCCCAGTAGAGGTGCGAGACAAGATGGACCGAAAGGTCAGCCTTCTTTACTTCTATCCCGGCTTCGAGGGCGAGCATTTCGACCTCATAGCGAGCCATGTGAAAGGCGTGGTGGTGGCCGGCACGGGGCTAGGTCATGTATCCGAGGAGATCACAAGGTCGATCAAGATTGCCGTGGACAACGGAGTTCACGTGGTCGTGACGAGCCAATGCCTCTCCGGTACCACGAACCTCAACGTCTATTCGACCGGAAGGGACATGGTGGCCGCTGGCGCCCTTCCTCTCGGTGACATGCTTCCAGAGACGGCGTACGTGAAGCTCATGTGGGCACTTGGCCAGGCCAAGGACCACGACGCGGTCAAGAAGCTCATGCTGACCAACATATCAGGGGAGATATGCTTGCGGAGGGAGGTCTGACTTGGACTACAAGAACCTCGGCCTCAGGGTGGGCATCGAGATACATCAACAGCTGAGCACGGGTAAGCTGTTCTGCAGCTGCGATTCGGAGCTCGTCGACGAACACCACAAGGAATTCGTGCGGAACCTTCGGCCCACGCAGAGCGAGCTGGGCGAGATAGACAAGGCTGCGCTCGAAGAGGCGGAGAGGAAGCTCCAGTTCAGGTATCAGACGGTCCCGTGCTCGTGCCTGGTGGAGGCGGACGAGGAACCACCACACGATGCAAACAGGTTGGCGATCGAGGCATCCTTGGAGATGGCATTGCTCCTGGGAGCGATACCTGTAGACGAGATACACTTCATGCGAAAGATCGTGATCGATGGATCCAATACGGGAGGATTCCAGCGAACCGCGCTCATAGCCACCAAGGGGAGCATCGAGCTTCACGGGAAGCGGTTCGGCATGTCATCGATATGTCTGGAGGAGGACGCTGCTAGGAAGATGACCGAGCACGCGTCGGAGGTCACCTACAGGCTGGACCGGCTCGGGATACCACTGATCGAGATCGCGACGGACCCTGACATGTCGACTCCGGAGGAGGCCCGGGCCGTGGCCGCTAGGTTGGGCGCCCTGCTCAGAGCCACCAAGAAGGTCAGACGCGGCATAGGCACGATCCGTGAAGACATCAACATATCCATCTCAGGCGGCGCGAGGGTGGAGATCAAGGGCGCGCAGGACCTGCGCCTGATACCCGTCTATGTCGAGGAGGAGATCAAGAGGCAGCTCGCACTCCTGGATGTAAAAGACATCCTGAGGAAGCGAGGAACGAAACCCGTCATCGCCGATATCATGGACCTGTCCGGTCTCTTGAGGAGCACCAGCTGCAAAGTGCTTCGATCTGCCCTGGATTCAGGCGGCAGGGTGCTCGGGGTCAAACTAGAAAAATTCGCAGGCACCATGGGACGTACGGAAGCCGGCGTCAAGCGATTGGGCGCCGAGATAGCCGCTCACGCTCGTGTGGCCGGGGTCAAAGGCCTGTTCCATTCGGACGAGCTTCCAGGCTACGGCATAACCCGGGCGGAGGTCGAGGACATCGGCACGATGCTGTCCGCAGAGGCTGAGGATGCATTCGTGCTCGTGGCGGATTCCGAGGAGAAGGCGAGGGCCGCCCTCACCCGCGTAGTCGACCGCGCGAACATCGGCTTATCCGGAGTGCCGGAGGAAACCAGGGACCCGCTTCCAGACGGCCAATCAGTTTACAGCAGGCCACTCCCGGGGAAGGATAGGATGTATCC
>JACZKW010000086.1:0-1508 GCA_014859835.1 Thermoplasmata archaeon
GTCCCTTAGGCCATATTGAGTGAAACACTCCCGCCTATTATAACTTTCGTGAAGGGCGTGGCAATTTTCCAACACCATCAGTTCTGTTTCAATTCCATCTGGCACGCTTGATGAATCTATCCCAAATCCAGTCTCGGTGCATCGATTTGGAGTACAAACAACCTAAATATCCGTACAAAGATTCATGCAAGAGGGGGATCATGGTCGAAGAGATTGAAATCGGGAAAGTGACAATATTCTTCGCCAAGCCCAGCGTGGCTGCGGTGGAGATTATTTCAGGCAGCCTTTCGCTCGGTGATGTGATTCGCATAAAGGGATCGACCACCGATTTTGAGCAGAAAGTCGAATCCATGGAAATCGACAGAAAGCCAGTCACGATGGTGAACGTGGGTCAATCAGCCGGGATAAGAGTCAAAGACCGCGTGAGGCCTCATGACAAGATTTTCAAGTTGAATGTGTAGCTATAAGTGCAGAGAAATGAGGTTCTCCGAAACATGAAGCCCTCAATAATAGTCCACGGTGGCGCATGGGACATTCCGGATGCACTCGTCGACAATCACATTTCTGGATGTAGGAAGGCTTCGGAGTATGGATATGACTTATTATCCAGAGGTGGCACTGCGCTGGATGCTGTCGAAGCTGCCATTGCATTGATGGAAGATGACCCCACATTCGATGCAGGTGTCGGGTCCGTCCTGAATCAGGTGGGAAAGGTGGAAATGGACGCGATTATAATGGATGGGTCCACTCTTAGGTCAGGAGCTGTAGCAGCTATGAGAAACATCAAGAACCCCATCCATGTCGCTCGGAGGCTGCTTGATACAACACAATTCTCAATGCTCGCGGGGGAAGGGGCTTTTGATTTCGCGATGAAGTGCGGTTTTGCGGAATGTAACGAAGAGGACCTCCTGGTCGGACGGGAACTCGATGATTATAGAGAGTTTCTCAAGACGGGAGTACTCAGGACGAGACAGTTCTTTTCAGGTACGGATACTGTGGGCGCGTGCGCCATCGATATTGAAGGACATCTGGCCTGTGCAACCTCCACCGGAGGCACCCCGAGAAAGATGGCAGGAAGGGTCGGCGACTCGCCGATCATTGGAAGCGGGGCATACGCAGACGATACTCTCGGAGCCGCGTCGAGCACTGGCTGGGGAGAAAAGATAATGGCTGTCGTGCTCGCGAAGACCGCGATAGACATGCTAGCAGGTAACGACGATCCTCGAGCAGTCTCGGAGAGGGCCATCAATATCCTCAAGACGAGGGTAGAAGGTCTGGGAGGCCTGATAATAATCAGCAAATCGGGGAAGGTTGGCTATTTCCATAATACACCGAGGATGGCTTTCGCATTCGTGGAAGGAATATCAGGTTCCTCGAAGACGGGAATCAGTCTTTGATGATTCTCAGTATGTAAGACGGTCCTTGTTGCTTAGGCATGGCGAGGGGCCGCACACAATCGTCTCGACCTCTACGAGCAACTCATCATGCTCTTGCTGAGAGATCATGAA
>JACZKW010000087.1:0-3240 GCA_014859835.1 Thermoplasmata archaeon
TTGGCTGCGCCGCGCTGATGAAGTCGAATGCCTGGCACTTCCCTAAGCCGCCCGCGCTTTCAGGGAAATCCCTCAGACGCAGGATCGCTATGACCGTCGTGCTCATCACGGTCTGCTACGCGGTAATCGATCTATTCGGTGAAGGGATCACCAACGCGAGGACCGAGGGTTTGAACGCGGGTTCGTCGGTCTCCCTCGCATTGATATTCCTGTCCGTCCTCGCATTCACCTCACTGCTCCTGAAGATCGACCTAAGAGGATCTATCATGATCTCTGCCGGCATGACCCTCGTGAGCGCAGTGACCTGGGCCTTCATCAGCGGAGTATATGGAGGGGACGGTGGCTCCAACCCTATGGGCGACCTCGTGATCTACATAGTCCTCTGCGCGATAATGTCGGTCATAGTGCTTCGAAGGATAACAGGCCGCGAAGCGGGATCGCCTCCGCCTAAGAAGAAATCAACAAAAACTGACTAAGTTGTTTGGTTGAAAAGGTTTGTAGGGCCGTATGAAGAAGAGTGGAGTTCACTACTTCTTCATGAGCTTCATGAATCCGCCGCCCTCGTGGATCTCCAGGTTCTTCTGGTTGAGGATGGTTTCGAATTCGGGCCAGTCAATGACCTCTACCCTTGGGCTACCGCCCCTCGTGAATTCGATCTCAGTCGTTCCACGGACCTTACCTGGTCTGAGGCTCTTTTCGTCGGCGATTTCCCTTGCCCTATCCAGAGATATTGGCTTCATCGGCATTGTGCATCCCTTCTTTATGTCAGTCGGATCGTGTCCGACTAAAACTGAATATCCGTCCGACATATAAAGCACTTTCGCTGGCCTGCCCTATTCTATTATACTGGCTACATGTCCGACAAATGCCGATGCCTCTGGTCAGAATAAAATCATCAACATGATAGTGGACACGAAGAGGGTGGCCATCGCAATCGGGAAACCCACCAGGGTGAACTTCCAGAAGCTCAACTCGACCCCCATGCCCTCCGCCTTCTCGGCGACGATGACATTGGCCGCGGCGCCGAGTATGGTCGCGTTGCCCGCGAGCGTGGAGCTCGATGCCAGTGCGAACCACAGGTCGGTCTCGCTGAGCGGTATGAGTTCGCTGAGCAGCATCACCGATGGCACATTGCTCACGAGGTTTGACAACAACGCCGACAGGGCCGTCAACCATTCGGCCTTGGGCAATGCGCCCTCCTCGAACCCTGGGAAGAACCTGCGTATCTCGAACAGGAGTCCGGAATCCTTGACGCCCTGGAGGACGACGAACAGGCCCACGAAGAATAGTATGATCGACCAATCGACCCCGGCCAACATGTCCTTAGACCTGAGGTCCGAGACCAGCGGCAGGATGAAGAGCGCAGCGACTCCCGCTAGGAACGCGATCACAGCCAGAGGCACGCCGATCACATGGCTGGACATGAACGCGATGAATGTCACCCCGGTGATACCGAGGAGGGCGAACAGCCCCGTCCGGTGTTCCTTCAGCTTCTTCATCCCGGACCTTGCGAAGGCGTCGCCATTCACGATCTCCTCCTCGAAGGCGTTCCATCCATCCTTCAATATCTTCTGCCTGAACTCGTGCGCGTTGCCCTTTCTGATATCCTTGCGGCATATGATGTACATCATGGCTATCGCGACCAGCATGCACACGGCCGCGACCGGGGCGAGCTTCACGGAGAAATCAAGGAACGATATGCCTGCCTTCGTCGCGATATACGCGTTCTGCGGGTTGCCCACCGCGGTCGCGACGCTGCCTATGTTCGCGGCTATCGCCTCCGCGATCAGGAACGGCACAGGATTGGACTTCAACAGCCTGCAGGTCCGGATTATTATCGGAGTGAACAGCAGCACCACGGTGTCGTTGAGCACCAGGGCGGACAACGTGCCCGTGACCACCATGGTCAATACGAGGAACGTGAACTGGTCCTTGGAATACTTGATCATCCTCAGTGAGACCCATTCGAAGAATCCGCACAGCTCCAGGCCAGCCACGAGTATCATCATGCCGACCAGGAGCAGGATTATGTCGAGGTTGATCGAGGCGATCGCTTCCGAGGGCCCGACGACCCCGAACACGATCATGAGGCCTGCTCCCAATAGGGCGGCGGCCGGACGATCAACCTTCACCTTAGGGAACCTGCGGATCGATATCAGAGCGTAGGTGACGATGAATATGATCGTAGCTATCCACAGGCCGTCCATTGAGGTGGGTGGAGTCTCGTGCCTGGATATGGTTCTGTCGATTATCGGGTAGTGGTCACTCGAACCTTCCGACCGATTGACCCGTTCCATTCGGCTCCGACCTTGCGCCTTTGACAGGGCCGTGGAGGGTCATCACGTCATGCTGGAACGCGCTGGGGCTGAACCATCACCCCCCAAAGCATTAAGAAACAGGAATCGTTAACACCGACCGATGATTCAACGCCCGCGTGGAACAAGGGATTTCGGACCCAAGGAGATGCACAGACGGCGCACGGTCGAGCAGGCCATGAGGGCCGCATGTGCCAGGGCGGGTTTCGGCGAGGTCATGACGCCCACATTCGAGCACGCGGACCTGTTCACCCTGCGCTCGGGCCAAGCCGTGATAGACGAGATGTACGCCTTCAGGGACAAGGGTGACAGAGAGATGGCCCTCAGACCCGAGATAACAGCGTCGGTGATCCGGTTCTACGTAAACGAGATGTCCAACCTCCCCAAGCCGCTCAAGCTCTACTACCTTGGCAACTGCTTCAGATATGAGAATCCTCAGAGCGGCAGGTTCAGGGAGTTCTTCCAGCTCGGTGCCGAACTGATTGGTTCCAAGAACCCTGAATCGGACGCCGAGATCATCGCACTCGCAGTCAACTGCGTGAAGGCCTCCGGACTCAAGGATTATGTCGTGAGGGTAGGCCACATAGGCATACTCAAATCCCTGGTCCAGACGGAGATAGATGACACGAAGACGGCCGCAGAAGTGCTCAGGATGATAGACAAGGAGGACTTCGACGCGATGGGGGATATGTTCGACGCTAGGGCGATCCCACGGAAACTATTCGACAAGATCATAGCCATCGCTGAGACACGGGGCGGTTCGGAGGTGCTCGAGAGGCTGGACAAGTCCGAGGCATCCGACTACCTGAGGGAGATTTTCGTCAACCTCAAGCTCCATGGTATAGATGACTGCCAGGTGGACCTGGGCATAGTCCGTGGCCTCGACTATTATACGGGCATGGTCTTCGAGATCGACGCGCCATGT
>JACZKW010000010.1:0-5569 GCA_014859835.1 Thermoplasmata archaeon
TCCATATCCGGTGTGAATATCCTGACTCGAAAATCAGCTCCAGACCCCTTGGTAGGCGGAAGGACGAAAGTGGTCTCGGAGAGATTCATCTCTTTCGCGAGAGACTGCATCTCCCGGTCCGTCAATCCTTTCCCGTCAGGGAATACTGCGAGCGGGTTGCCGCCAAAGGGCTTCTTGGAGAATACATCGACTCTGACGAATCTTGCCTTCTTCATATGATCACATCCGAAATTCATTTCTTACACTTAATCACATTGCATAGATGCTCGTACGCATGTTCCTTGCCTTGCTCGAATGCTTTGAGATTAACATCGACTGCTTTCTTTGGAACGTTCTCGGCAATGGACTCCCTGATTGATTTCTCAGGTACTGGGAAAGCCTCGATGGCGCTCAGTGCCCCGAGCATGATTATATTCTCGGTCATCGGGTTGCCGGCATCACGTCCGAGAGCCAGTGCATCGATGATCGCAATCTTATCAGTCACCTGACTGAGGCGATTTCTGACTTCATCCACTGAAAAATATGTGGCGCTCTTGTCCTTGACATGCAGAGCGGTCTCGGCGATGGGATGCTGTATGCGGGAATTCATCAATACCACCCCTCCCTGTTGTAGATACTCGACGTGTCTAAGCGCTTCCAAAGCTTCCAGGGATAGCAGAACATCGGCTCCTCCTATAGGTATGAGGGGGGATCGGATATTCTGACCTATCCTCATATGCACGTTGATGGAACCGCTCCTCTGCGATAGACCATGCTGCTCTCCTGTCAGGGCGCGGATTCCGGCTTTCGCGCAAGCTGACCCTATGACGTTTGAAAGAAGCACCAGACCTTGCCCCCCAACGCCGGCCATGTAAATGCTGAACTCTCCCTTCTCCATCATTCCACCTCCCTCAAATGTATCGATGCAAAAGGACAGATCTTCGCGCATACATCGCATCTATCGCAGAGTTCTTCAGAGATCTCCGCTTTTCTGTCATTGTCATTTATAGAAATCGCCGGGCAATCGAAGTTGCGTATGCAAGTGTAAGGCTTCTTGCATATCTCCTTCGCGACCTCGTTGGACCTTATCACCTCACCCTTCCTGCGCTTCTGCCTGTCCGAATGAAGCGCGCATGCCCTCCTCGATATTATGACATTTGGACCCTTTCGCGTCAGTGCGTCCTTCATCGCGACCACCGCGTTCTTGAGATCATATGGATCGACGATAGTGATGTCTTCCAAGCCCAACCCTCCGATGACATTCTCTAGGATCATGGGCTTCGAGGGTCTTCCACCGGCACCGACATCCGAGCCAGGGTTTGGCTGCTGTCCCGTCATAGCGGTGACCTCATTGTCGAGTATGATCAGCGTGAAATCGTCTCCATGATGCACTGCGTTGATCAATCCAGGAATGCCTGCATGATAGAATGTGGAATCACCAATGATCGCCACCACCTTCTCGTTCACGGCATATTGGATCCCAGAGGCGACCCCCATGCACGCACCCATGCATAGCAGTGTATCTCCATAGTTCACAGGTTCGAGTATGCTCAATGAATAGCAACCTATGTCCGTTGCCACGACGTGTTTGACCCCCTTCAGAGCCTGCCTCAATGCGTACAATGAAGCCCTGTGCGGGCAACCGGGACAGAAGGTCGGATACCTGTTCGGAAGCCCCTTCTTGAGCTCCTTCGCCTTGTCAAGGATAGCTGAGTAGTCGACCGTTTTCTGCACACCAAATGCCGTGGCAATGCCATCGACCACGATGTTTGTGTTGTATTCGAAAGCCTCGCTGAAGATGCCATTCCTCTTCCCATGGATCGCTATGGTCGGATTCGCTTCCCTCGCAATCGACTCTACATGCAATTCGAGGTACGGTGAGAGTTCCTCGACTATCACCACCGTCTTTAGTCTCTTCAAGAATCCCGCTATGAGTTTCCTCGGGATCGGATAGGTCGTACCAAGCTTGAGGATCGATGGTGTGAGTCCCAGTATGCTGCATGCATCCACCGCGTAATTGTATCCAGCTCCGGATGTGATTATTCCAAAATCTGAACCTGTCTCCTTGATCACATTGAGTGGTGACTTGTCAAACTCTTCCTCCATCTTTCTTGTCCTCTCCAACAATGCGAGCTTGAATGTGCGAGCGGTCTCAGCGACGGTGACAAATCTCCCAGGAGGGTGGTCCCAAGCGAGCTTGGCAAACGACTTCCGCTCGATCTTTCCGAAGTCTGCCATGCCGCTCTGATGACTCACTCTCGTGGTGGTTCTGATGATGACCGGAACCCCGTATCTCTCGGACAGCTCGAAAGCCGACTTGACCATGATCATGGCCTCTTGCGGATCGGACGGCTCGATCATCGGTATGTACGAGCTCATGGCGAAGTACCTCCCATCCTGCTCGGATTGGGACGAGTGCGCGGTGGGGTCGTCAGCTACAACGAGCACCAGACCTCCAATAACGCCTGTGTACGAGAGCGAATAGAATGCATCCGAAGCAACGTTCAGCCCCACGCTCTTCATGCTGGTCATCGACCGCAATCCTGCCATGGACGCACCCGCGCATGTCTCTAGGGCGACCTTCTCGTTGACTGAGATCTCCATCCTGTAATCGAATTTCGGAGCGACTGATGAGAACGTGTCAAGAATCTCGGTGGTGGGTGATCCAGGATATGCGGATACGACCTTCACGTCCGCTTCTATGGCGGCCCTGACTATCGCCTCATTGCACAGTACAAAAACTCTTCCTAGCTCATCCCTCAGGACATCATTCACGCCCAAGAACACCACTTCCTCATCAACTACAATCAGCAAGCCTGCTAATTGTGTTTGCGGTATGGGCCCACGAGCGTGCTTACTTTTTCCGAACGGTTAAGGTGCGAGCGCTCATTCCTTTGGCTTAACCCGTATGTCCATTACTTCCTGCAGTTTCCTGCGGACTCCCAGCGGATTGGGCACGGCTTCCCATACTACCGAGTCTTTCCTACCCTGTGTACTCTGAGTGCTGAAGTAGATCGTGCCATAGCGGAGTATTCTCTTGCCGACCGATTGGGATATGTCCACCTTGGTGATCATCCCGAGCGGGATGTCGTCGTAGCTCTTGTTCAGGATGCCCTTCTGTGTTATGAGCCGTTCATCTGTCACCGCGTAGATTGTGCTTCCCCATCTGAACCATTTTATGAAGAAATACAGGAGCGAGAGCACGAAGATCCCCAACGCGGCCCACTCGATATACTGCCCATATTCTCCATCCATGTATTCCTGTATGTATGGGAACTCCGGCTCGCCAGGCAAGTACTGCCATAGGAATACCGTTAGCGCCAGTAGTCCGATCAGGATGGCGATTGTTGCCGAGATCATGTACTTCAGGGCGCTCGGTCTCGATTCGAATACGACGTGTTCGTCGCTGGATAACAGTCCTCTTGTGATGTGTTTGGCCTTCTTAGCCATTTTCCCAACCCTGTGGTGTTATGATGGTCTGAGATATTTAGACTTGGCTTGACAGTGCCTCTGATATGGCCGTCAGCAACGCCGCCCGTTCGACGATCTTATCGGAGCAGCTGTTCCCTCCGCATATGACTGCGTATTCATCTGAATCTTGTGTCTGATGATGTGGCATTGTCACGATTCGCGAATCGAAAACGCTCCTCGCAGCCTTCCACAACTCCGAATGTTGCGTCTCCACCCGGGGGTCTAGATATAGATTCACGATGACAAGGCCGCTCCTGATGACATCCATTGCCGTCAGATACGATGCGCTGAAGATCCCATGGGCGGCCACATGTTGTAGGTCGAACGCTCCAAGCACGTCTCGTGCCTCCTGAAGGAGTCTTTCGTCACCGCTCAGACCGCTGAACATTGCGAGCTCATATGCGTATTTGGAATTGGATATCAGGGATCGGTTGGCTCTCCTCAGGTCGCCTATGACATCATCTCTAACGATGATGTCTGCACGTCCCCCCTCCGCATGCTCGTAGGTTCGATCGATGCTCCCTATCACTCTCTTCGCATGATCAACGAGGTCTTTCTTACCAGAGAGTTCCAGATTTGCTCGGACCGACGATAGATGGGAGACCTGATCCTCGAATAGATATAGCTCCTGCGATCGGGTGTGTCTGACCAGGTCCGACCCTGGGTCCAATAGCTCCTTCATCGAGAACTGGAATGCCCGAATGCCCGCAGCGATCCAATCATCCCTACCTATCCTGGAGCCCGCATCGATGAGAGCATGGCTCGCATCCGCGTTCCATCCCGCATAGACCGTCCTGTCTATTGATGGTGGTATGAGCTTTCGACGGTCAGCTTTACCTAATCTATAGTAAATCTCCTGGGCGTCCTGACTCCCGAAGAACCCACCTGAGTCACCGTCCTGCAGGACCGATATCATGTAGTTCGCAACACCCTTGGCTATTTCGAGGAAGCGTTCATCCCCGAGCACGATGTGCGCATGAATCAGATTCTTCAGGAACCCGGAGTTCGTGTCTAGCATCTTTTCATAATGCGGGATCTTCCAGTCCCTAGTAACTGAATATCTGAACAGTCCGCCATCAATCTCATCATACAGCCCTTCCGAGATGCCGAACAGGGTATGTCTCATGATGGCTGCAAGGCTTTGGCTATTCGCGCGCGTATATCTGCTTGCAATCAATTCGATTACGTCTGGATGCGGAAATTTCGGTTCATCTCCGAATCCTCCGTGTTCATGGTCATATGCTATCAATATCTCTTCGAACAATGAGTCAAGGTTGTCTTTGATCTCATCCCCGACAGATTTCTTGCCCTTGGGGGGAATATCCAGATGTGGCATTCTCACCTTTGTCAACGCTCGATCTATCTCTCCATTCTTCTTGGCTGCTAGAATGGAGTCCATGATTCTATGCATATTCTCGGGCGGAATGTAGGTGGTTCCCCAGATGTTCTCACCTTTGCATGATAGAAACGCGGTCGTGGGGAACCCCCCTCGATTGTATCTCTCAGAAATGTCTGGCCTCATGTCTATATCGACTCTGACAGGGATGAAATTCTCCTGTATCCTCAGGATGATATCGTGGTCGGAATAGGTGGTTTCGTCCATGACATGGCACCAATGACACCATGATGCCGTGAGATCCAGCAATATGAGCTTCGCTGATTCCTTGGCTGCTTGGAAGCTATCCTTTGACCAATCTCTCCAAATTATGCTCATCGAAGATGCCATTACGAAGCTTGTCCCCTGATCAATGTCGGTTCTTACGACAAGATTAACTCCGATTGGAAATCAATGTGCTCCCGAACATGATGCAGTCGGGATGGCTGCTGGCCATGGAAACAATATCACGCACTGTCTGCAAATTCTATTTATATAGATTAACCACCTACTAATTCGTCGAAATACGCTCTTCCCCCCCGTTGAGCGTGAGAGTGTTAGTGCTATTTGCTGTAAAGGAGATTCTTGATATGAAGAGAACAGATAGACTCGTGAGTTTGGGTTTGGCATGGTTATTGTGCGTATCATTTGTTGCAGGACTCGCGGTCTTGCCGTCTAGCAGTCAGGCCGTTGAGCTTCCGGATGACGCGACCATCGAGGGGTTGGTCACATCTGATGGGACCA
>JACZKW010000088.1:0-5183 GCA_014859835.1 Thermoplasmata archaeon
GGGACATCCTCGGCCAGAAGGACTACAAGAAGATGAGGGCTCAAGGGATGGGCGGGTCCCACGGGATCGTCATCGCCTGCGATCTCAGCAGACCAGCGACGGTCGAGTCGGTGGAGAAGTTCTGGCTTCCTGAGGCTTGGGACATTCTGGGAACCATACCGATAGTGTTCGTGGGCAACAAGACCGACCTTGCAGGCCCAGACTCGACTACCAAGGAACAGCTCACGAAGATTGCAGAGAAGACGGAGATGCCAGTCATATTCAGCAGCGCGAAGGTCGGAACGAGCGTCGAGGATGCGTTCAGGAAGATCGGGGATATGATGATATCCGGCGAATATGTCGAGAAAAAAGCCCTGTTCGAAGGCGGCTCCCTTGCCCAGGCGGTTGATGAGATCGTGTCCGATTTCTGCGAGCAATATGGCGATACTGGTCGCGCGATGGAGATAGTGGACAGGGATTTCAGCAAGGCCAAAGTCAACATACAGAAACCATCCAAGGACAGCTTGCTGATGGCCATCGAGTACCTTTCAGATGTCGAGCGAGACATCCACGGACGGGATGTCTCTGAAGTGAACAAGCTGCGAAGATGGAAGATGATCGACGAGGCCAAGTAGAGATAGGCTCGGTCGTGGTCAGATGCACCTCAAGAAGCGAAGGCTGGAGATCACCCTTCAAAAACTGAAACCTCTGGAATCACGCACCCCGAGGCTAGAGCAGTACCCGACCCCGGCGACTCTGGCAGCAGATATATTGTGGGAGGCCGTGTCTGCTGGAGACATCTGCAATAAGACCGTGGCAGACCTTGGTTGCGGGAACGGGATATTCTGCCTGGGCGCGAAGCTCCTCGGAGCGAAGAGGTCGGTCGGGATTGACATCGACCCGTTGGCCGTCAAGGTTGCCAGGGAGAACGCGGAGACACTCTTTCTGGAGGTTGAACTCACCGAGGGAGCTGTATCCACACTGTCAGGCGAATTCGACACTGTTGTACAGAATCCGCCATTCGGGTCTCAGAACAAGCATGCCGATAGAGAATTCATCAAGAAATCCATCGAACTGGCCCCTAGGGTGTATTCACTGCATAACGAAGGCACTGGCCCATTCGTGGCAGATATGGTCAGGAGCCTCGGGGGAACATGCGAACCTATAAAAAGGTATAAATTCGAGATTCCATATGCGTTTGAGTTTCACAGAAAGGCTAACGAGACGATTCCAGTCGTTCTGTTGAGGTTTGAAAGATAGGTGATCTATCTGTCACGAACTGGCCGAAAAGTACTACCGGGAGACGAAGTCGCTATTGCAGAGGAATACATATCGGGTGAGGGCACCTACGAGGCTGATGGCAGGATCTATGCGAGCGCCGTCGGCGAACTCGACCTGGACACGAGCGAGAAGACCGCTAGGGTGATACTCGAGAACCCACCCGTCGTGCTCATGGATGGGGATGTCGTATTTGCGGATGTCACTGACACTAAACCCGCGATGGCCATATGTTCAGTCGTCGCACAGGAGGGAAAGAAGAGGTCGATCTCCAGCGAGACCCTGGCATCAGTCCATGTTTCCAAGATCGCGTCATCCTATGTCGAGGATGCAGGCGACCTTCTCAGGGCAGGGGACCTCGTCAGAGCCCAGGTGATACAGGCAGAACCTTCCGTTCAACTGACTACCTCAGGACCTCATTTCGGCGTCATACGAGCGCTTTGCACTGTCTGCAGAACGCCTTTGGAGCGCAAGGGCAGGGACCTGTGGTGTACCCGTTGCGAACACGATGAGAGGCGCAAGCTGGCTGACGATTACAGGGAATTCGAACTGACGAAACCAAAACACTAGATAAGTGGTTGCAGATTGAAAGAATAGGGGGGCCGCATTGACGAACAGTGATGAAAAAAAATTGCTTGCTGAGATCGCGCACCTTAGGGACGACCTGAAACAACTTAGAGAGATCGTGAACGTGCTGGTCAACGTGGTCATGGAAGAGGACTACGATGACGATGAGCAGGAGTTCCCTGCATTCTCGGGCAACGACAGCAAGTTCCAGATCTACAACTGAACAGACGACAAATCGATAAACATGGCCCGCATATGGGGGTCCGTGTCGTCATGAAGAGTTCTTACTTTCTAGACAGGATGAGGGAGCAGGAGCGCTGGCGCCTGGAAGAATCGATCAACCTCCTCCCATCGGAGAACATGGCCAGTCCACAGGTAAGGGCACTCCTCGCCTCTGATTTCGGTCACAGGTATACCCTACCAATGAATGCGGAGTTCGCGGGTGCTTATGTGGAGAACTCATACCGAGGTACCAGGATCACGACCGAGGTCGAGCTGAAATGCGAGGAGGCGGCCTGCGAAGTGTTCGGATCCCAGTACGCCTGCGTGCAGCCACTGGCAGGGCACATAGCCGCCATGATAGTCATTGCATCCACCACGAAGAGGGGGGACACCATGTCCGCGATACCCGTCGAGGTGGGAGGATATGACGGATACGGGCAGGGGTACATACCCGACATATTCGGTTTGAACGCGCATTCGCTGCCATTCGATGCAACCAGACAGAACCTGGATTCGGCAGCCGTCGCACTGGAGATCAGAAAGGTCAAACCTCAACTGGTCATCCTCGGCGCATCTTTCATCCTGTTCCCGTATGATATGAAGCCTATCAAGGAGGCCTGCAGAAGCACGGGCTCGAAACTGGTCTACGACGGTTCCCATGTGCTCGGATTGATAGCCGGAGGACAGTTCCAGAATCCACTCAAGGAAGGGGCGGATGCGCTCTTCGGTTCGACCCATAAGAGCTTCTTCGGACCACAGGGGGGGCTCATTGTGACCAACAGCAAGGAAATGGATGCGAATGTCCGTAAGAACCTCACATGGAGGATCGTCGATAACGTGCACTGGAACAGGGTCGCGGCGCTCGGGCAGGCCTTGCTGGAAATGAAGAGGTTCGGACCCCAGTATGCCAAACAGGTGGTCAAGAACTCCAAGCGTTTCGGAAAGGAACTGTTCGGGAGAGGATTTCCACTCATGTTCGAAGATCTTGGGTTCTCGGAATCGCACCAATTGCTCATCGACCAGCAGAAGACGACCGAGGTCTTTGGAATGAGCATGAACGACCTCTCAGTACGATTGGAGACATCCAACCTCATAATCGATTCCGTGGGAAGGCTGGGAACGGCTGAGGTCACCAGACTAGGCCTGAAGGAGAAACATATGCCTGAACTGGCAGACATCTTCATGGATGCCGCAAGAGGCAAGAACATGAAGAAGCAGGTCAGGGAATTCAGGGATCGCTTCACGATGGCATACAGATTCGTCTGATGATGCTGCCAGAATAGCGTGCATCAGCGTTCCGATCTGGCAGTGAAAGCAATTAATACGGGTCCAGACCATCTCATCCTGGACCATGGAAGACAGATATTCCAGGCAGATACTGCTCCCAGAGATAGGGGCAGAAGGCCAGAAGAGATTGGCCCATTCGAAGGCTGTTGTCATCGGTTGTGGCGCTCTCGGGACTCATTCATCGTCGTACCTCGTGAGAGCGGGTGTCGGCAGCGTGAGCGTCGTCGACAGGGATGTCATTGACACCACCAACCTGCAGAGGCAGACGATGTTCGAGGAAGCGGATGTCGGCAGGCCCAAGGCACATGTGGCCGTCGAGCATCTGAAGAAGATCAACTCAACCATAGAAATCAGGGGCATGCATACCGAGATCAATTCGAACAATGCAGAGAAGATCATCCTCGGAGCTTCAGTTGTGGTAGATGCCACAGATAACATGGAGACCAGGTTCCTGGTCAACGATGTGTGCGTGAAGAATGGTGTCCCGTGGATATATGGTGGCGCTGTGGGAGTCAGCGGGATGGTCCTGGTCGTAAAAGGTGATGGTCCCTGCCTCAGATGCGCTTTCCCGAAACTGCCCGCCCCGGGAGAGCTACCGACATGCGATACCATCGGTATAGCAAACACACTACCAGGAGTCGTTGCAGCTATGGAAGTCACAGAAGCGTTCAAGATAATGATGCACAAGGACCATACAGAGGAGCTCATGATACTAGACATCTGGAACCAAGAGATCCAGAAGATAAGACTGAAGAAGAACCCTGATTGCGATTGTTGCGGAAGGCACAATTACGAATATCTCGCTGCGTCGAGCAGGAAGTAGGTCGGTGATCCAGTGAAAGGCATCGTTCTGCTGTCAGGAGGCATAGATTCTCCCGTAGCGGCATACCTGATAGCAAGACAGGGGATGGACCTCGTCCTTGTGCATTTCGACAACAGACCGTTCACAAGCGATGCGGAGATAGACAAGGCCAAGGCGCTGATGATACAGCTGGACAAGGTCACGGGAAAGAAGCATGTCAAGCTGATGGTTCCGCACGGTCCAACGCAGTCGGAGATCGCGAGGAACTGCAGGAGCAATATCCAGTGCGTCCTCTGCAGACGAACAATGCTGAGGGTTGCGGAGAGGTTGGCGGCGGAGCACGATGCGGGTTTCATCATAACGGGAGAGTCCATGGGACAGGTAGCATCCCAGACCCTTGCAAACATTCTCGTTGAGGAGAACGCGACTTCACTGCCGATCCTAAGACCACTGATAGGTTATGATAAAATCGAGATCGAGCGGATCGCCAAGGAGATCGGGACTTATGAGATATCAATCCTCCCTGGATCATGTTGTGCGGTCGCGCCGAACAAACCGTCCACATATAGCAAGCTGAAGCCCACCCTCGAAGAAGAAGGAAAGGTGGACATCGAGCGGCTGGTGGAGCTGGAGGCAAGGGGCGCATATGGGATATTGGAGTGAGATGTAATGAAGGGTCTTGTACTGGATACATCTGCACTATACTACGGCAAAGACCTTCCCGATGGATATGAACTGATCATCTCCCCAGGAGTCGTCAGAGAGTTGGAGAGGGAAGGAATGGGTCCACGCCTGGAATTCCTTCTGGCGTCAAAAATTAGGGTATACTCCCCTGGAGAGAAGCACATCGAAAAGGTACAGCTGGCAGCCAGGGTGACCGGCGATATTTCCAGGCTTTCTGACACGGACATCGAGGTGTTGGCCCTGGCCCACGAGACTGGCTATCAATTGGTTACTGATGATTACTCCATCCAGAACACTGCGGCCGAGCTCGGAGTGCCTTGCCGAGGGCTCGACCAGAGAGGCATCACAAGCGTTTGGCATTGGG
>JACZKW010000089.1:0-13019 GCA_014859835.1 Thermoplasmata archaeon
GTCCATCATCGCAGAAACATGGACAAGGGCCGCGTTCAAGTCTGAGAATCTCTTCGGTGGGTTCTTGAGAGCAGCCCGCACATTCTCCCGGACATTCCAGACGCCTACGGGAAGTATGTATCCCGGATGAGACTCCCTCAGAATGCTGACCCCTGCCTGGCGACTCTCTTTCGAGAGAAGCTCGTTCACCGCGAACCTGGCGGCGTAGTAGCACCCTCCGATCTGAGCATATGTCGTGCGGCCATCGTAGAATTCGTGGTCGGATATTATGGCGATCCTGTCGCTGTGCGGGTTCCAAGCGGTTTTCGGGTACCATGCTTCTATGAGCTCGTACCTCCAGCTGGTCGGCATCATCAGAATCGCCCATCTGTTGTCGAGGCTTACAGTCTCGTATACCCTATAGTCGTCGATGCAGGGGTAGGTCTTCGTATCCTCCAGGAGTCTTAGACCGAGTTGACTGTCCACGGCCGTGATGCTCCACCTCGTAGGCACGAATCTCCGTCTTCGGGTTATCCCGAACGCACCCACACTGAACGCACGCTGGATGCTTGATAGTAGGGCACCGTCGTGGTAGAGCGATACCAGGGCATCCTTGGCAAGGAGATCCGTGTCATAGAACGCCTTCTCCAATCTTCTGTCGAACTTGACATTCGAGATATCGAATTTACGTATTGGGGCAGACGGACCGAAAGGCTGGACGTCGTCGTTCAATGTCAACTTGCCTTGTGGTTTCTTGGAGAATTCTGCGGATACTTCGGGAGGTGCCCGCGCAAGCGCAAGTTCCCTGGTCCGAGTGACAACTCTGTTGCTGTTTTCGACATCCGAGACATCGATCTGGTGCATCCCTCTGACCAGACTGGATCTGAACTCGATTATGTCATCTATCGGCAGACCCACCCATTTTTCCGGGGTGTCGATCAGCGAGGTATCACCGTGGAATGGAGGGATCATCGGGCCGATCGAGACCTTCGGGTATCCAGACCTTCCGATGAACACGCTTGGCGGGGAGGCACCATCGATATTCAGTCGATCGATTCTGCCCCTTACCCGACTGGTCGAGAAAAATCGTGCTAACACGGGGCATCTATCCTTCCCACATAGGAGCTTTGAACCTTTACAATACGCGCATTTTGAGTTTCGGGACGATATGTTATCAAGGGATAGGATATCGTCAAAAAGCGAAGAATGGTCGACCATGGCCTGAGAGCGGGAGAAATTGGAGAGGTCCATCCATCTGGATGTAAACGGTTCGACACTAATAAGCAAAGCGGCTGGTGCGGTGAAAATGCCCATCCAAGGAGGGCATCGGGCTACCCGAAAATATCGGAAAACCACCTCGGATGCTCAAACTTGATATACGCTGAGATGCCTAACCATTGAGGGGCGTAGAGGCTTTCTCAGCGCGGAGGTATGATGGCGTCTATGATGGAGGCGGTGCTATCGCTCAAAACGCCGAATTATTGGATGAGCGAGATATCAATGAAGTATCCGGCCACGATCAGGGTCATCGACAGGGTACCTTTTTCGGATATGGGAGTCAAGGACCTCGTCGAGATACAGGCACCCAGCGACATCATGGATGACATACTCAAGGACATCAGGATGAATCCTCTTGTGCACAATATGGACACTACTGTGACCGAGAAGGGCAAGGTACTCGGCTCGATCACCACGACCAGATGCGAGATTTGCAGGGTCCTCACGGATGCAGACGTCTACCTTATCTCCGCTCAGTCACGAGGACAGGGCAACATAGAGTGGACGCTCATCCTGAGCGAGAAGAAGGTCCTGAGGGATATATTCGAACACCTCAAGAACAAAGGGGTGGACGCCGAACTCGTGAAGCTAACTAAGATAGACGATAAGGAGGCGCTCACGGAGAGGCAGGACAAGATAACGCAGGTCGCCTTCGAACGAGGCTACTTCGATTATCCCAAGAGGATAAGCCTTCGGGAACTCGCCAGAATGTTCGAGGTCTCACCATCGACTCTGTCCGAGATACTCAGAAAAGGACAGAGGAAGATCGTGCTGGACTACTTCAAGAAGCAGCGGCATTCGATATGAGCGCCAAACAGCGTTAAGCACCTACATTTCCAGTGGCGATACCGTACCAGACAATCAACACATTAAACTAGGAAGAGTCCATCAATGTAGTGCCAGTCGGATTTAGGAGAACTCACAATGACGACCGAGGACGAGGTCATTTCGACACTTAGAGAGATCGTCGACCCACACACCAACATCAATATCTTCGACATGGGACTGATTTCGGACATAACGGTCAAGAGCGATTCCGTTAGTCTGGTGTTCAGACCCACTTCCCCGTTCTGTCCATTGGGCATACATCTTGCAATGAACATCAAGAGACGTCTCATCCAGATGCCGAATATTAAAAATGCGAATGTGAAGATCGTGGGACATGTTCAAGAGGACATGATAAACAGCGCATTGCTGGATTCGCCCTGAAGATCGCTCCTAGGTTAGAGGTCCTGCACCTCGCGAATTGCTGCGTTCTCAAGAGTCGAAAGTCCCGTCGGATGGCACTTCATCTGCCCTACGCATGGCGTCAAAAGAGATTCATGCTAGGTCAACCTTCGGGTATCTGAGATGCTGGCTTCGGAAATCAATCGAGTGGTCGACGAATCATCGAGGAAG
Source organism: Thermoplasmata archaeon (assembly GCA_014859835.1). Lineage (GTDB taxonomy): Archaea > Thermoplasmatota > Thermoplasmata > UBA10834 > UBA10834 > UBA9653. The sequence continues at coordinate 2,656 of JACZKW010000089.1, forward strand.
TTGCTCCAGGGCGCTTCCCCGTCCGTGAGATACTGGATCCTCACGGACATCATCGAGAAGGACAGGGAGGACCACATCGTCCAGCGCACATTTGAGGAGTGCGAAAGGTGCCCTACCAGGCAGAAGTTGTTCAGGACCATTCAGGAGGATGGCACATGGCCCGTTCCAAACAGTCGGCGGGCGCGGAACCGACCCGAGTCTGCGAGAAGCATGGACCAAACACTGATCACGATGTACAACAACCTCCTCAGGCTGCTACATTCCGTGGTCGGGTCCGACGACGAACGTATCAATAGGGCGCTGGATAACGTCCTTGAGCGATATGATCAAGAGGGTTTCATAAGAGGTCCGATGCAGCATTGCCTTCCACAACCGCATTACAACGGGTATGCTCTCTACATGCTGTATGGATTCGATAGGGAAAATGATGCAAGAGTCAAGGGAGTCACAGAGTGGTTGATGGCATCTCAGAGGAAGGATGGGGGCTGGAACATGCCATACTTGCAGGATGTCAAGTACCTTCCAGAATATAGCGGGATGAAGATGGATGATTTTATCCGGCTTATGGAGAGATCAAAAGGGAATGGGTATGACCCCAATGAATTCCAGCACATACCCAGCTGTCACTGGACCACGATGATGGTCCTCTGGGGCCTCATGGAGAGGCCTCCACTCAGGGAGAGCAAGTGCTTGCAGAAGGGGGCGGATTTCCTCCTGAGCAGGTTCTTCAAGAAGAACCCTCACTCCAACTTCTATCAAAGCCAGAAGAACTGGACCTCGGTCAAGTACCCCGCCTACAGGTGCAGTGGCCTGGCCGCACTATGGGTGCTGACGAAGATCGGCAAGGGACCCGAGGACCCTAGGATGGAGAAGTCGATCAGATGGCTCATCTCGAAGCGATATCGTGATGGTCTGTGGATCGAATCCAACCGACCGCATTCGGAAACCGAGCAATGGTTGACCTTGGAAGCATTGGAAACCCTACATAGGTATGCCAAGAAACTATAAGCATAATATCAGTGGAAAAACGACAGTTGTGCCCTGGGGTTTAATGCGGCTTTCATTAGTGAGTGACACCATAATGTCAATCACGGATCCAGCCACGATGAAATGGCTAGAGGTGGTCGCATTCGAAAGGTCATTATTACGATACTGGCTACTGCAGTCGTGGTCCAGATATTCTTGGCTAAAGGCATGCTAGACTCCGTGAGAGAGCAGACATAAGAGATTGCGACTCCGAATTCACCAAACCTACGTGAAAGAGGATATATCATGGGCGTCCTGGCAAACCCCTGCGAAACCTCTTGATCTTGAGTTTCTAATTTCTAGACACCAAGCGGGGGCGGTTCCTTAGAGCCCGTTCTGGCGAGCATTCAGATACTGATTTGAACCCACTTTGACATAAATACAATAAACAGAGTAATAATGTGCGAGGGCCCGGATATTGAACTGCGAGTCATATCTTCAGATGTAAGAGAAATCTCCTAGAATAGATTCTATTTCAGCAGAAAAAACATGCTGGGTCCTCGGTTCAACCACGACCCCGTCTAAATGGGGAGAAGACCGACATAAGTAGGGATGATGGCTACGGGAGTGGCTTCATGGAACGAACTCTTCGATTTTCCTCCATCATAGGAATCCACATGAACCTCGTCGTCTGGAATTGGGACCATTATAGTCTGCCCGCTTAGTCTAAGGTAGCAGGCCAGCGGCCCTTAACTCTAGAGTGATCTTATCGACGGCAATCTCGACATCCTCCGGCTTTCGGGCGCCAGTGCACACTAGCTTCCCGCTGCCGAACAGAAGCACGACCACCTTCGGCACGTCGAGACGGTACACGAGTCCAGGAAATTGCTCAGGTTCGTACTCGACCTTCTCAAGGCCGACACTGATGGCAATCGAGTTGAGATTGATCTTGGCCCCAAGGTCGCTCGAGGCAACGATGTTCTGCACCTCGATCTTAGGTTTGATCGTTATCACTACGCCAGCAGCCTCGATCTTCTTGACCACCTTGCTGATGGCAATCTCCACCTGTTCAAGGCTCTTGCCGCCGGTGCATACCGCCTTTCCACTCCTGAAAAGCAAAGTCGCCGTCTTTGGATCCTTGAGTCGGTAAATCAGGCCTGGGAACCGCTCGGGGTCGTATTCGGCACCATCAAGTGCAAGCACAATCGCCTGGAGGTCTAGCTCCGTCCCAAGAGACGTCGAGGCGACAACGTTCTCAATCTTTATCACTGCCATATAATCCACACCGGTCTGACGGTATTTGAATAGCCATCTAATATACTAACCCTTCGTGGCAAGGAAAGTGACGGCAAGAAAACGAAAATCGGGTTTAGCTCGAGACAATAGTAATAACGTCTCGCTCGGCGCAGTATCACCAGTTGTGAAACATATGCGGATCATTCTGCAACTCGAACGTTCGCATAATGCCCGAATGTATTAATTTGAACATTCCCGCAGGGGCACTATCATGCTCCGAATTTCTTTGCCCGGTCGGCCATACCCAACATTATCGGCAGAAGGTCTCGCCCTCGTATCCTTCCGAGCCCACCTGAGGTTGCCGACACTTCGTCGAATTCCTTGACGGAATCAATCCTACTGTCGCCGCCGGCAATCATCACAGGGACAGGGTCGGCACTATGGTCCCGCACGTTCACGGGGGTCGAGTGATCTGCCGTGACCGCGATCACGGCATCTTCGTGCAGTTCCCGGAGGATCAGTTCCAGCATCGAATCGATGCTCTCGACTATCTCGACCTTCTTCATGAAGTCGCCGTCATGCCCTGCTACATCGCCTGCCTTCACATTGACGAATACGAAGTCATGCGAATCGAGTAGCTTGAGCGCCGACCGTCCCTTTGATAGATAATCTGTATCCAGCCCACCCGTGGCCCCTGGAACATCTGGAACGTCCATGCCAACCATCCTGCATATCCCTTTTACCAAGGTGACGCCTGCGACCCCTGCACATTTCAGACCGTAGCGCTCAGGCATGAGGTCTAAATCGCCGAGACATCCTGCCCCTCGAGGGAGAACTATGTTCGCGGGGGGAAGTCCGTCCTTACGCCGCTTCGTATTGATCGAAGCAGCATCAAGTCGCCTGTACGATTCAGAAACAAATTCATTCAGGATCCTAGCGGTCTTGGTAGCCTCAGGGACTAAGGGTTTGGATATCAGCACGCTACCCTCGGTGTGAGGATCGACCTCCGACACCCTGTGATCGAGCCCGGGACCCTTGAAGACGAGCACACACCTGTGCTCAGAGCCCTCCTTGAACGCGACTTCGATGTCCTCGATCTTGAGACCGGACAGGAGCTTGGAAAGCTCATCTGTCCCGGACTTTATGCGTCCCGCCCTGCGGTCAGTGACATTCATGGAAGGGTCAACGGTTGCGAAGTTGCATCGGAAGGCCACATCGCCTTTGGACATCTTCAGGCCGGCTCCCGCTGCCTCTATGGGGCCCCTTCCAGTGTATGCTGTGTAAGGGTCGTAGCCGAAGAGTGCAAGATGCGCTGTATCGCTGCCCGGCACTACGCCTGGCGCTATCACATCCATCATCCCGCTCATGCCTCGCTTCGCTATTGAGTTCATCGCGGGTCTCCTCGCGGTCTGGAGAGGGGTCTTGTGATTGAACTGCTTCACGGGACGGTCGGAAAGACCGTCACATATGATCATGAGCATCTTCTTCTCATTCATGGATGGTTGCGAATACACTGGGTCGTAGATAACACTAATCGTCATTGTCGCCCAATAATTGATGAGATAGGGTGGATGGCAGAAAGAGCGCCGAGGGGGAGATTTGAACTCCCGTGGTGTCAAGCACCAGTAGCTCTCGAGGCTACCGCCTTAAACCGGGCTTAGCTACCTCGGCTCCGCGCTGGAACGGAAGCGTTATTACGAGTACCCATATTAACGCTGTCGGTGCAATGATGAAGGTGACGGTGCATCTCCTGCCAAACAGAAAGGAGACCAGAACTGTCGAATTCGATGAGGGGGCCGATGTGGAGTTGCTCATCAGAAAGCTAGGGCTTCTGCCCGATTCATGGATAGCAATCAGAGGAGCAGACCCCGTCCCGAGCGACGAACCACTTTTGGATGGGGATGAGATAAAGTTGATATCCGTCGTCTCAGGCGGATGACACGGTTTCAATGGCATACAGCCAGTCGGTCGATGATGACTTTTATAGATTGGAAGGAAAAGTATTTATCAAAGAGAGCATTAATAGTTCCGAAGAACAGCGTTCAAACCCGTTTGACATCATCACGCTTAACCAAACACATCTTACAGTGACGCTCATACGCCTGGCTATAAGGCATAGGGTTCACAGTAGCCAGATGTTTGTCAAGCTTGCTGCGACCCCTGGACAAAGGGATGCTCGACAGCGAATGATAGACATAGCGGGGACCTGAGCTGTTTTTCGACACCTTAGGGGTGGACAGACATGGACATAGATCCAAGTACAACAAAATACCTGATTCAAGCGAAACTCTCGACCGATGGAATTGTGGAAAAACCCGATATCGTGGGCGCTATTTTCGGCCAGACGGAAGGACTGCTGGGCGACGAACTCGACCTCAGAGACCTGCAGAAGAGCGGCAGGATAGGAAGGATAGAGGTAGAGGTCAGCTCGAACAAGGGCAAGTCCGAAGGCATCGTTTATGTACCTTCTAGTCTCGACCAGGTCGAGACCGCCATACTTGCATCCGCCCTCGAGACCATTGACAGGGTCGGACCGTGCAAGGCCAGGATATCCATCGACAAGATCGAGGATGTAAGGATATCGAAGAGGAATAAGATCATCGAGAGGGCGAAGGTGCTGCTCAACGAGCTCATGAAGACCTCGAAGACGAGCGGAGGAGACCTCACAGATTCGGTGCGACAGTCATTCCAGATGGAAGAGGTGCAACACTACGGGAAGGAGAGACTTCCCGCAGGGCCCAACATCGACGATTCTGACGCGATCATAGTCGTGGAGGGCAGGTCAGATGTTCTGAACATGCTCAAGTACGGCATCAAGAACGCGATAGCAGTCGAAGGGACGAATGTGCCCCAGGCGATCATCACTCTGGCAAAAGAGAAGGTCGTGACAGCCTTTGTCGATGGAGACAGAGGCGGAGAACTCATCATAAGGGAGTTGCTAGAAGTTGCCGAAATCGACTTCGTCGCACGTGCTCCGAATGGACAGGAAGTCGAAGAGTTGACACAGAAGCAGATGGTCAAGTGCCTGAGGAACAAGGTTCCGGCCGACCAGTTTGCAGAAATGGTCAACCTCGGAGCTTCTTCCGGCAGAAATGGTGAAAAACAGGGCAGGTCCGAAGAAGGTCGTGGAGACCGCGGAAGAAGGGATGACGATCGTGACCGGAGGCGGGAGCCGAGGGAATCACGCCAACCGAGACACGAGGACAGGCCGCCACCGCAACCACCGATCCCAAGGTTGTCCCCCGAACAGCTGAGATTCAAGGACGTCCTCTCGGAGCTGAACAACAGCTCGAAGGCTAAGTTGCTCAACGAGAACGGCAATGTCTTGAAGGAAGTGCACGTGAGCAAGCTCGCTGAGACGCTCAAGGAATCCGGTACGGGCGTACGCGCAGTGGTGCTCGACGGCATAATAACCCAACGAGTTCTAGACCTAGCCGTGGAAAAGAATATTTCATCAGTAGTTGGTGTCAAGGTAGGAAACGTAGCCAAGCTCCCCACGAATGTGGAAATCCTCACGAAGGAGGATCTGAGCTAGGACGCGGGAACTTCACATGATCGAAGAGGCTTCCGGTGGACATAAGGTCCTCACGTCGTTGGACGAGATAGAGACTTCAAAGGACATCAGGATAGCCTCTGACCCTCTCGAGAGGGTCATCGGACAGGAAGAAGCAGTCAGGATTGCAAGGATAGCCGCCTCACAGATGAGGCACCTTCTGCTCGTGGGCCCACCAGGCACTGGTAAATCGATGATAGCGCAGGCCTTGGCACTCCACCTGAGAAGACCGACCGAAGAGATCAGGGTCGTCCATAACCCGGAGAACCCGGAGCGACCCCTGGTCGAGGTCAGGAATTCGGACGAGGTAGAGAAGGAGTTGGAGTCCAAGGGTTACGCGGAGGGGGAGTACATAGACCCCAAGGAAGCGCCTGTGAACGTTGCTGAGAGACTAGGATACAGATGCACCAGCTGTGGAACCTATTCCTCCACGAAGGAGAGTTTTTGTCCGAAATGTTCGCGAGCGAAGGTGGCACAACAGATACGTCCCACGTCGAACAACCCGTTCGGGGACATACTGGGCGGGCTCATGGAAGTCACCATGGGTCAGATGGCAGGGAGAGACAGGGTCACCACCACCAGGAAGAGGTTCGGAAAGGAAGAGGTGGTGGTGTTTGAACGTTCAGGCGATATGATCAAGGTTCTAGATCAGCCGGCCCTCGAGAAACGGAGGGAGCTGGAGAAGGAGAGCCCTAGGAAGGTCATAGTGCCCATCGGGAGGAATCCGTTCGTCCTCGCAACAGGCGCAAGCGAGACCGAACTGCTTGGGGACGTTCGACACGACCCGTACGGAGGACACCCACAGCTCGGGACACAGCCCTATGACAGAGTCGTCGCCGGAGACATACACAATGCCCACCAAGGAGTGCTTTTCGTCGACGAATTGCCTCATCTGGGCCATCTTCAGAGATTCATATTGACGGCCATGCAGGAGAAGAGATTCCCCATCGCCGGCAGGAATCCTCAGAGCGCCGGCGCAAGCGTCAGGGTCGATAGCGTACCCTGCGACTTCATCTTCGTCGGAGCGTGCAACATACAGGATCTCCCGCAGATAATGTCGCCGCTGAGGTCGAGAGTGAATGGTGGCGGATATGAGGTCCTCGTGGATACTACAATGCCCGATACGAACGAGAACTGCATGAGGCTCGCGCAGTTCGTGGCCCAGGAGATCGTCATGGATGGCAAGATACCGCACGCGTCCAGGGAGGCCATCCAGATGATAATCGACGAGGCACGCAAGAGGGCCAAGCTGATGGACAACAAGGACAAAGCGCTGACATTGAGGCTCAGGGAACTCGGCGGGCTTATCCGAGCTGCTGGCGATGTTGCGATAGTAGAAGGAGCCGTGCTCATCGAGGCAAAACACATCAAGGAGGCTCTGAAACGCGCTCGCCCGGTCGAAGAGCAGATCAAGGAGAAGTACGGGAGCTTCCTCGGCGGAGTGGCCAAGGACATCAGCGGATCCGAGAGGGATTCGTCACCTTACCATTACTGGAACCAGCATGTACACGATGACAAACAGGGATATCGCTGACAGATGACCCTATGATCAGCTCTGGAGCACCTTCATCATCTTGAAGGCGTCCTCGCCGTTCCTGTAGAACTTCTTGATATCGTCGAATACCGTGAAGCCGAGCTTCTCGTAGAAAGCCCTCGCCCGAGCATTGCTCGTCCTGACCTCGAGGACGACGGAATCCAATCCCTTCCCGATGCATTGACGATAGAGCTCCTCCATCAGGGCCGACCCGATGAATTGTCCTCTGCATTCCGGTCTCACAGCCAGCATCAGGACCCGGGCTACTTTCGGACCGGACACCACCGCTGCGACGAATGCTACAATCCTGCCGTCCTTGAGAGCCACCTGGAAACCTTCGGGCCAGAGGTTATGTATGGTCAGATAGAGAGATGTCTGGTATATCTCTCCCAAGGAATCCTTCACGACGTTGGTGATGGCATGGATATCCGTGGGAGAGAAATTTCTAACAACGAGCATAACTAATCGTCAAACCTCATGAACCGCCTTTTCCGAGATTAAGTTTGCGAATTGACAGTCGCCTGAGAACCAAGATGACGGGGATGAGAGCAAGCGGCAGTATCCAGGTCGGAGGTCGTGCGCATGGTGTCATGATTGGGGCTGTAAGGGCGACCCCTGATCCGGAAACGCGCACGATCATCGTATCGCTGGCGTCATTACCCCATGTATCCACCACATGGACCGTCACAAGATGCTCCCCCGGCGCCGTGACTGCATAATCTATGCGCGGACCATACGAATCGGCCAATCCGTCCCCATTAAAATCCCACCATATCAGGACGATCGCCCTGTCATCACTTGATTCGCTAGCGTCCAGGGTCACAACATCGCCCTCCCTGGCATCGATATCCGGACCAGCGATGGCGATCGGAGGGATATCATCCGGAAACCAATCCATGTGAAAGGCATCTGCGAAATAACTTGCCATCTCCTCGCTGTCCACGATTGCGGCAAGTTCCCGGTTCCGAGCGAATGACGAATAGACCCAGTTGTTGCTCGAGATGACAGTCGTCCGGTCGTCCAAGATGAGACCTTTGTTGTGTAGGATGGTGATCGGGCTTCGTTCATCCATCAGAAGGAACGAACCGTCCAGATCCTCAGATACGGCGATGCAGGAGAGACCTGCGACTGTAGCATTATTACGATCCAGGTTGAACCAGGACGAGTCCAGTATGCCTCTGGATTGTCCGCCGTTTCGCAAAGCATCGATTATGGCCGTTAGCAGCGGGTTCGTTGTCGCTTCGCTTGACCATCTGGTGTTCCAGTTGATATCCGACTGGAACTGTTCGAACATGATACGACGAGACGATTCGAGCAAGGGTACTAGGAACGGGCTCTGAATTGACGCATCTGGCGAGACGTGGAGTCGGACGGTGCACGCTTGTGTCGAACGATATGGCCGGAGGGCGCCCGAGAGGTATACGGGTCTGGGCGGTTCGAATGCTCCTGCATCACTATCGAACCATTCGGTGCTAGTCCAAGCAATCACATCGTCGCGGGATCTCCTAGCATCGTCATCGAACACATGTGCCAGGCATCCAGCTAACAGCCCACTCTCGATCCAGACGCCCCATCCCCTATTCCCATGAACTGGGTCTTCAGGAATACCGTCTGGGACGAAGTTCTCGGACATGACCAAGATGCTCACTTCGTCGATCACCATATACTTTGGATGCAACGGGCCGATATGCCTAACTATGTCGTCATCCAGATTGCCATGGATGCCCAGGACCGAGCAACCCGAGGTGGAAAGGAACGAAAGGCAGTCGATCTCTTCATCACAAATGCCGCCGGCGGGATTCAGGTCCACGAGTATCCTGACATCCACGCCGGACTTGCTGATACATGCTAGAGCTTCGCAGAATGGAGCAGAATACAACTCATATGCACATACTCGGATAGTAGTCTTTGCTGATTGGACCGCTTCGAGGACGACCTCGAGGGAGCAATCAGGGCTGGCGAATGACGTGATCCCCCCTGCCGGGATCTTATCCGAAATAGTGTTGTGCTCGGTGTAGCCATACCTGTATTCCCTGAAAGACATCCAATCGGTGGAAACGTCAGAATCGACAGGGATGCCACCCATCAGCACTCGCTTAGCGACCTCGCCTTGCCTAAGGGCAGGCATCGGACTCCCGAACCAGCCTTCTGGAATCCCAGAATCACCATAGCATACGGAATCAACGACTCCACCTTCGGGTGACCGTAGAACAAGGGAGTCGCCGATGTCCGCTAACCTGAACGAACCTGAGACGGTGACCAGATCATTCGTATTCCATCCTTGCACGGTAATCTCAGGAGGGACTCCAAATGCGTCGAAGTATGAATCATAATTGGATGATATGTGGACTTCATCGCCTGCGAGGATATGAACGAGCGTTGTGAAGAGCAACACGCCCTCACCGTCTGAGAGGGTCCAATACGATAGTATGACCTCCTCCGAACCACGGTTCCATAGCACGATGTACTCATCATAATTGACACCGCATGGATAGAACTCCGAGATGACCACTAGGGGTCCATCGACGGAGAGCGATGAATATATGCTCACGGCACTCAGAGGAGATGGATGCGGAAGAATCATTCCCGGTACAAGGAGCAGTAGCAAGGCCAGTGATGCCACAACTGGAAAGTCCCTCCGCATCGAAGAGGCTAGGGAATCCTCTAAGCATAATGAGGAATGACTACAGGTATGCTTCCTATCCGTCGAGGCCCGATACCAGATCGAGTAGGACTGCCATCTTATCCTTCGCCTTTACGACTCCGCTCGCCAGAAGTACACCCTCGGCTCCCAGCTCTATCGCCTTTCGAACATCTACGCCATTCTTCACACCAGCACCACAAAGGACAGAGACCTTATCGCTCACGGATCGGATGGTCGTCACGGTGTCGCTCACGATCTTCGGGTTGGCCGTCGTGACTGAGATGTCACCTCCGATCAATTCAGGTGGTTCGATTGCGACATAATCTGGACCCATGGCGGCACATGCTCGGCTCACGCCGGTGTTGTTTGTGCAGACGATCGTGGAAAGACTGAGCTGGTGGGCTCGCTCAATGAGGTCGTGTATCTCGGCT
>JACZKW010000090.1:0-8793 GCA_014859835.1 Thermoplasmata archaeon
GTGGAAGGCGAAGGGATAGAGTCTCTGGCAAAGATCCTGTTGGGCGAGGGGTACACCGTATCCGTTGCATACGGCGATGGCAGGAACAGCATAACCGTCCAGGTCTCGAGACCGGACGACTTCTTCAACAGGCTTCCCGAACTCATCCAACAGTCTGGCTGCGCCGTCCGCACAATGTACAGCCTGGACGACAACCTGGAAGCCATATTCAGATACCTGGTGGGGAGATAGACATGGATCTTGACAGAGCATTCACCGGGATAATCGCGATAACGCGGTACTCCATCAGGAAGCTGCTGTTCAGTCGAAAAGTAGTGATCACCGCGCTGGTCGCGGTGTTCGTCGCGACGGTGATGGGATATGCGGGCACACAGGACGTTGAGCCCCTGGACGAGGGGGTCAATCTCCTGGACACACTCATACTTCTGTTCTTCATGCCCGTTATGGCGATGATTTACGGCTCGTCACTGATCCGTGACGAGATAGACGACAAGAGCATCACGCACGTGGCCACTGCACCTCTCGACCGCGCATACTCGTATGCTGGCTATTACGTGCCATTGGTGATAGCGGTCGCAATATCCATGATCATCATCACTACCGCAGGGTTCGTTGCGTTCTTCTCTCAGAAAGGGATTGACTCCGATAGCCTGAGCATATACCTCGCGTTCACAAGCCTCGTCGTCATTGGTTCGGTTGTGTATTCTGCACTGTTCCTATCCATGGGCGTTCTGTTCAAGAAGCCGGTATTCTTCGGCCTTTTCTACGCATTCATATGGGAAGCGTTCATAGGATCGCTCCCTGGCGTGATACAGAAAGCGTCCATCAGACACTATCTGAGAAGCATAGGCTTCGAATGGGTGGACTACGGAAGCATCAGCCATTACGAACAGGCCACTGGCCTCGTCGACTCAGTCCTCGTGATAATCGCCCTGACGATCATATTCCTTGTCCTCGGCGCGTACCTGTTCCGCGAAAAAGAGCTCGCATGAGCATTGGCGTGACCAAGGACTTCCATGAATTCGCACAAACCGGAAATAGTGAGACTCATATCCGGGTCTTGGCGGGGATTTAGCATAGTCTGATCTCTGCAGGGGATTGAACGTAAATGAGGAAAGTAAGAGTGGGCATCCTAAGCTTTGCTTTGGTTGCAGTTTTGGTTGCGCCTGGACTGATTCTGATGGCTCCTGACGCGAGGGCGGAGACGAACGCGTCTTGGACCATCGGTCTTTACATCGATGCGGACAACGACTTCGATACCTATTGGGAAGGGCTGAGCCTGCTGTACCTAGAGAACATACCGGAGAGCGCTGATGTGAACATCGTCGCCTTCGTCGACAGGATGGAATACGAGGGCACCGAAATCTGGGAGGTAGAAGGCAGCCAAGGGACTATAGTCGAGACCTTGCCAGAGATGAACTTCGGCGACGGTGCGACCTTGAGCTGGATGATAAGTGAGACTGCGATCAGGTATCCATCTGACAACCTGGCGATCATAGCATGGGACCATGGGAGCGCATGGAACGGTTTCTGTGGCGATTACACCTCAGATGACTGGATCTACCTGGATGAACTCCGGGACGCAATAGTCGATGCGAACGTGTTCATCGACATCCTGGCGTTCGACGCGTGCTCCATGGCCAGTATAGAGACCGTATACACAGCGGCTGAGACCGGACTCGTGGACATCGTGGTGGCATCTCTCGAGACCGTCGCTGGCGATGGGTTCCCGTACGATTTCATGTTCACGCCGGTCGCGCTCGACCCGACGCGTACACCGAATCAGGTCGCCATCGACATGATAGATGGGTGGAAGCAGTACTATGATCCGCAGAGCGAGTTCTTCTACGCCACCCTTGGTGCGATAAGCATCAGCGGGATCAACCAAGCCATGGACACCATATTCGACTGGTGCGCGTCAATCCATGCGAACCTGGACGCCTACTACAAGGCGTACAAGACTGCCGTAAGGGACACCTACTCGGTCTTCTATACGAAGTACCAGGTCGATATGGTCGACCTCGGCAACAACATCCTGGCCAACTCGAAGATCACGGACCCAACCCTTAGGGCCTTGACCCAGGATATGATCTCCGCGGTCGAGGACGCCGTACTGTACCACGATAATGCTGGTAGCACCATGATGTGCGGAGGGCTGACCATCTGGTGGGGGACCGGTACTGATTGGAACTCGTGGTCCAGTGTCTACGCGGGTTTGGACTTCTCAGCCTACACGGGATGGTACGACTTCCTGGTGGATTACAACATCTGAGCTGCAAACCTCTATCAATGGAGAAGAGTTTTTCTCTTCTCCAAACCCCATGTTTTCTTTCCAAGATCGATATGTGATAGATGAGAATGCATTTTCTACAGACCTTACATATGCATCCTCGCGGAGAATTAATACGGGCACACGCTAAAATAACCCGAGATTCGATAAACAATAGGTTGGGCGAACAACCGGAGACTGGGATTATCGATTTCAATCTCGTAGATGGAGAGCAGAGAGGCCTCGCAATAACGGTCGCATTAGCAACAATGATCTTTTTTGCCGTTTCTATATTCGCATCTAGTGGCAGCGTTATCGAAGATCCAACAGTCAGCTCCACTCTTCGATTCACGGCGCAGACCATAGTGATGTTCGTTTCGTTCGGTGTATTCTTCATTCTGTGGCTACCTCCGAAGGAGCGCAAATCAGTCCAGATCATATTCATTGCGGTGGGCTTCCTTTCGACAGGTTTCCTGACATTCGCTAACATAATGACGTGTGCGGAGCAGTTGAACATCGTCGAATCAGCAGAGGCGCCCGTGGGCTCGTTCTTCCACATGATGAGCGGCATCACGATGACAGGTACCCTGCTGATTGCTGCGTACATACCGAGCCATCGCAGAGTTGTCAGGAACGAATCAAACCTGTTACTACTCGGATCCCTGACCTACACGGCGATAGTCGTGACGATGGCCGCGCTCTTCGGGTCGGCGTTTCCTTCGCTCTGCCCTCATGATGCAAACGTAGATGCAACGAGAATGATTATTGAGTTCGTCATGATCGGCGCTCTGTTTGTAGCGATGGCGAAGTACTATGCCATCGGCCGGTCAACGCACGACAGAACCTTTTCATACCTCGCGTGCGCGGCTTTCCTTGGCACATATATTCACATCGCATTCACCATCCACAAGAACCCGTACGACGGCTACAGTCTCCTCTCCACACTGTTCACTATCGCCAGCTTCGTTCTTGTCTTTGTCGCCCTGTTCAGCACCTCCGTCATCCAGCCATACGACAGGCTCAAGAAAGCGCAGAAGCATGCAGAAAGACGCAGGATGGAAGCTGAAGCCGCGACTGTGAAGGCTCAAACATATCTGGACTTCCTAGGTCACGATATTGTGAATATGATCTCCCCAGTCATGAACCGGGCTGAGATCATATTGCAGTCACAATATTCTCCTGAAGAGGACAAGGAAGAAGCCAGGAAGATCGTAGAACAGGTACAGAAAGCCGCATCGCTGATCGTCAACCTTGGGCGACTTTCAAGAACCGATCGGATCGATGTGAACGGTCTAGGGGCTGTCGACCTCAGAGCACTACTGACAAATCTTGTGAGAACGCGAAGAGAGACTCATCATGCCATGGATCTAAGAGTCGATGTCCGAATTCCAGATGACCCCGATATCAGGGTACTAGGCGGGAGTGTCGCGGAGGAGATCATTGCGGAAATCTTCGATAATGCAATCAAGCACTCGAGGAAGAAATCCACCAGCATCACGATCAGCGTCTTTCCCGAGAAGAACAACAAGAACAAGGCCTTCTGGATCGTCGAGGTACTGGATGATGGACTCGGGATACCGGACCACACCAAGTCAGCTCTGAATATCACCTCCTCCGACCTAGAGAAGAGGTTCACCCGAGGCGTCGCGTCCAGCCTCACGATCATGTTCCTTATCGCCGAACGGATTGGAGGCAGGATCAGGATTGAGGATAGAGTGCCCGGCGACTACACGCAGGGAACTAGAGTTGTCATCACCCTTCCAATGGCGCCTGAGCAGGCTCACACCGATGCATGATTCCCATATTGAATCCAATCTGCGAACAGATTATGTGTCCTCAGTCAATTACTAGGTCAATAAAGTGCAAGAGGCATGCCACCACGAACAATGCTCCCTTCGATTCTCGGGAAGATCATGACCTGGTCTTTGTGACATCAGTAACGACTGTTAGGGAGATGTTGGCGGTCGAACTGCTGATTGGGAGCATCAGATCCTTTGGGGGTGCTCTCTCAGGTGTCCCTCTGCTCTTATTCACAGAATACGGAAGAGCATGGCCATCTCTGAAAGACCTTGATGATGGGGTAAGGATACTGCCCTTGACAGTGCCAGACTCCATCAGAGGTTACGAACTCGCCGAAAAAGTCTGCGCACGCGCAGAGACCGAAAGACGGGTCCATGCTGCAACGAGGGCAATCATATAGCTCAGTCCGGATACACTTATCGTCAACCCGCCTATGCGATTCGCGCTGAGCGATGATTTTGACGCCGCCTTGCGGCCGGTCCATATTAGGAATGTCGGAATTCCTATCGATGAGCCAATCGACGGTTTCTGGCGAGGGGTTATGGACTGCGTAGGCATTGACGACGTAGACTACATGGTCCAATCGTTTGTGGATGGACAGAAGATAAGGGCATACTTCAACTCGCACTCGTACTGCGTCAGGCCTTCTATCAGACTGTTCAGGAAATGGCTTACGCGTTTCGAAAAACTCGCCTGCAACAAGGCGTACCAGACCCAGTTCTGTTCGGACGAACTGCACAGAATATTCCTTCACCAAGCAGTTCTGAGTGCATTGACCGTTGCGATGATACAGCCAGAACGCATAGAGATCCTGCCTGCGACCTATAGTTATCCCTATAACCTGCAGAAATCAGTGCCTACCGCATCAAGGGCAGCTGAGATGAACCAACTGGTATCCGTTGTCTATGAATCTCTCTCCCTTGATCCAGATCGCATCGAAGGGCTGGAGATTCAGGAACCTTTGAGATCGTGGCTCGCCAAGAGAATCCGAATCCGTTCCGAATGAGCAACGAGTCACCGGCCATGCCAGAACTCGCGATTCAGGCTTCAATCACCAAGTCTGGATTGTAAGTCATCCCAGAGGGGGACTCTAGCTGTGGCCAAGGGATTGATGGACGTCGTCTCCTTGTGATTCCCTGCCCGGATGTATGCTGGTCTAAGACCAATGACTTTAAGAGACTTCTCGAGAACAATCCTCAACTCACGGGCTATTGCCGCCTGATCTTGTGTTTCACTCTCACGCTCTATGTGCGAAATCGCTTTCTCCATCGCGCGAGATACTATCCCATGGGCTTCGAGTTTCAAATCTCCTTTCAAGACTGGAACCTTCGAGGGATCCGTGATATCCAACGTGACCTCTATTTCAAAGCCTGGTGTTGTCCTGGCCCTCCGTCCTCCAGTTGAAGAAGAATCCAATATGAAATGCAGAACCTCTCCTCGATTTATCTTATACATCCTGCTGATCAATGGTGGCCCGAAGACAATACTCGGACCAAAATCTCTGATGAATGTCTTTCCGCGATATAGAAAACCGATTTGGCCAGGGCGTATGATATGGATGCCAGTAATCAGGATGAAGAGGACTACAACCACCATCGTAATCGTGACAAGTATCGCGACCAGTGTATCCATCTCGAACCCACTCAACGGCACCATGGAAATGATCTGGGTCCATATGATATTTTGGTTAGTGGCGGGCTCGGTGGGTATCGCTGCACAGCCAATCCAGTAGTCGAAGAATCCGGCTCAATCAAGGGGTATAATGCACTCGGGCGCAAACCCTTTCCCTATTCTTCCGCCCCTATGACCTCTTCCGAGAAGAAGCCGGTTGTCTAGGGAGATCTTGACTCTTGACCTCTTCTGTGCAAAGCGAGCAAACTTCCGTTGATTCACCTGTCCGTGTGGGATTCGTATATGCATAGTAGGCGTTATTGGCGCTTGCCCAGTCCTCCAAGGGTGAGCGTTGGCTCAGAGTCAATGAAAAGTGGTCGCCTGCCGGGCCGTGATCCGCCCGACAGGCATCCAAAGGGTTTCCCACTCAAGTCTGAGCGTCAGAATCAGACGAAGCGCGGTCAGTTCTGGCAGGTGCAATCCTCTTTGTTGTCGCAGACCCCGTCTCCGTCGGCGTCGTTGTCACAAATCCCGTCGCAATCGCAGGTGCAATCGGGGTTCAACTCTGGATCTCTGATTTGGTCTTGGTCCCCGTTAACGACGCCAGCGCCATTTTCGCCGCCAGTCCATTGCGCCGCGACGGTCAACGCGCTGCCAGCTAGGAGGACCGCGCCTAGCGCCATTGTGATCCATACCTTGCCTAACATCTTCCGCTCCTTCTTCTGCCCAGATATGCTTCTGGCCAACTCGCTCTCGAACTCCTTCCTCATGTCCTCACTTCCTTGGTGCTTTCCCATCGAGAGTGTCTATGTCTCTGACAGTCTCGCTCAGCGCCTTTGTGCTTCTCTGTCCATGACCAGGGTCCTAGGTGTAAGTCCTTTATGATACGGTTATCAAAGGTTGGCACAAACGCCGAGGCCCCCTTCCGTCTTTCAGACTCTAGTCGAACTCGGTGACTATGACACTCCCGAGTGCAAAAAAACCGGAATTGAACTCCGAGAAGATTTTACTGGCTATGTTTAATGGCGGGCCCGGTGGGTACCGCCATGCCGCTAGACCAGTAGTCTAACTCAGAGATTCAATCACGGGGAAGATGCACTCGGGCACAAACCCCTTTTTTCTTTCCATCCAATCTTCAGGCTAATTTGATGCCCAGGCGTAAAGCCTTCCGTGATGGATTGCGTACTTGAACTGAATGGATGCATGCAAGAGATTTCCTGCAGGGTTCAGTCCTATGCCATATTCAGTGTCGCTCTCAAATCCATGTTGAGTCAGAGTGCCATTCTCATAGACTCCATAGAAGAGAGAGATTGCGTCCCCATAGTCAAACAAGCCATTCTCGTTCTCGTCCGTTACGAAGACTCCGTACGCGCCAATGATGCGGACCCCATTCACAGTGTTGTCAGAATGCCAGCCGACGATGTAAGTCTCGAACAATGTTGTCACGTTGTCCGGCAGCTCGAATTCAGATATGCTCACCCGAGGGAATGTCGAATTCAGAGGTGGGCTCCCGTAATAGGAGCCACCGAAATCGGTCCACAACAGACTAATGTTCTCAAACGGAGACACTAGAAATAAATGATCGGGATCTTCCTGCTCCATGACCCAGCTGATTCCCCAGGAATGCAACACGAGAGGAGTTTGTTCGGACGGGTATCGGTGCGCGTCCAGATAGTACAAGATACCGGCCAAAGCCACAGAAACGGCAACTGCGAGAGCCAGAATTCCGTACAGCATTCGTCGATTGACTTGAAATGGTCGCGCTTTCGATGCCATGTCCCCACGCTGCGACCCCATTCCGCCTATATGACCCTTTCCACAATAAGTACCTGGGAAGTTTGGCGGGCCCGGTGGGATTTGAACCCACGTCACCGGCTTCGAAGGCCAGAAGGATATCCTAACTACCCTACGGGCCCGCAATGCAGTGATTAGTCTAGCATATAATAGCCTTTGCAGGGCGGGAGCATCAGTGCCGATGCGTCAGAAGACGCAAAATCACATAGACGATTATGAATAACAATATCGCTAGCCCGAGATATCCAAGAGTGTCCTCGACCACGAAATCTGCCATTGCGATAAGGATATCGAGCTAAATGGAGAATATGATTCTACCGTTCTGGTTCGTTTTGATCGTCAATGATCTCTCTTACCAATCTGAGATTTCAGATGAGGTATGAGTCCCCCGGAGTCGATGATCTTCTTTGCGTGGTGCGGGATCTCCTTAAGATCCACGCGCCTGGACCCGTCTTCGGAGCACATCGTGTGAGCATCGATGTCCATCTGAGCAATCTCGCCATCCGAGAATATGATAGCTGCATCATCGCACTCCAGCACGTGAAGGCCGAGATTAATCGCGTTCCTGTAAAATATCCTCGCGAATGATTTCGCAATCACGGCTGACACGCCCGATTGTTTCAAGGCGATCACCGCTTGCTCCCTGCTCGAACCACATCCGAAATTGCAGCCCGCAACAACGATATCTCCTGGAGAGACTTTCGACGCGAACTCCTTGTTCGCACCCTCCATCGCGTGCGCTGCAAGGTGCGAAGGATCGTAATTGTCGAGGTATCGGCCTGGGATTATCAGATCAGTGTTCACATCGTCACCGAACAGCCAGACCCTGCCCTTTACGTTCATCGCATCACACTCCTTGGATCGGTTATCCTCCCGACGATCGCGCTCGCAGCCACAGTTGCTGGACTAGCGAGATATATCTCGGCAATATCGGACCCCATCCTCCCTGGGAAGTTCCTGTTGCTCGAGGATATGCATACCTCGTTCGGTCCTAGGACACCTCCATGAGAACCTAGACATGGCCCACATCCTGGTGGTAGAATAGTGCCGCCCGCTTTCAATATGATTTGCATATATCCTCTGTCTGCGGCCTCTGTCAGGATATCCCTCGAAGCTGGAGCGACTATCAACCTGCAGTTGGGCGAGACCTTCTGGCCTTTCAGGATCATCGCGGCCGCCTCGAGGTCTTCGAGTCGTCCATTGGTGCAGGTACCTATGAAAGCCTGATCGATTACAATACCCTCCATCTTCTCGACTGATTTGACAGCCTCGACCTTGTGAGGACCGGACACCATCGGCGTGAGGCCGTCGACTTCGAT